>UQGG01000047.1 GCA_900540475.1 uncultured Robinsoniella sp.
TTTATAATTGCTCAAAGTTAACGGCTGTTCCACTACTAGATACCTCAAATGGAACGGATTTTAGATATATGTTTGGCGGGTGTTACGGCTTAATAGCTGTTCCACTACTAGATACCTCAAATGGAACGGATTTTAGTCATATGTTTGGCGGGTGTTCCAGTTTAATAGATGTTCCGCTATTGAATACCTCAAATGGAACGGATTTTAGTTATATGTTTGGTGACTGTTCCAGTTTAATAGATGTTCCGCTATTGGATACCTCAAATGGAACGGATTTTAGTTATATGCTTTATGATTGCTCAAAGTTAACAGATCTTCCACTACTAGACACGTCAAATGGAACGGATTTTAGATATATGTTTGGCGGGTGTTCCAGTTTAATAGATGTTCCGCTATTGGATACCTCAAATGGAACGGATTTTAGTTATATGCTTTATGATTGCTCAAAGTTAACTTCCATTCCAGAATTTCATTTTGAAAATGGAATCGAGTTTGCCTTCACTTTTAATAGCTGCAAAGAAATCGTGACTTTGCCGGTGCTGAATACTAAAAAAGGAACTAATTTTACAAATGCATTTCTTAGCTGCAACAAGTTAAAAACCATTGAAGGAATAAACCTTACAAACCTTGCATCAAATTATGCGATTTTTTACTATCCGCTTACGCATATAATATTCAACGGATCCCTGGGGAAAAGATTTGGTGGAACCCCATCGTACAGCCTGGAAAACATAGATACAGAATCCGTTAATTCAATGATAGCAGCACTGGTTGATTATACGGGAGAAAGCAGTGCAAATCTAAAACTATATTCCAATATAAAAAATGCATTGACGGAAGAGCAGATCGCCGCAATTACAGCTAAGAACTGGACGATATCATAGGAGGCGCATATGAAAATAGAAAAAAAGCAGGCATATGCAATTGTGTATGCTGAAGAAGGTAAACTTTTAATCAAGGAAGGCATGGAGGAAGGGAGCGCCATGCTGATCCTTGGTAAGGGGGACAGCCCGGACAATTATGTGGAAATAGACATTCCGAAACCACCTCCAGATCCGGTAGAAGTAGACATAGAAGGTCTAAAGGAGGCTTTAATCACGCAGACTCGGTCGGAGCTTGGAGGCAGACTGCTTGACATGCTGCAACCACATATAGAAGCATATGCAGGGCAACTGGCAGAGGAACAGCGCAAAATAGAAGAAGAGATTTTGTCAGCGCTTACAGAAGAAGAACTAAATGATATTAGGGAAAGACCTTGACTGGTCTTTTTTTTTGATGAAAATGCTGTGAACAGCAGCGGAAAGAAGGAAGTTATATGGAAAAAATAAAAGTAATGTTTACGGCACTTATAGGAATGCTATCCAGCTTACTGGGGGTATTATTTATACCGGTAATGCTTCTGGTAGGAACAAATGTAATTGACTACGTAACAGGGCTTATGGCGAGCCAAAACAGAGGGGAAAAGGTTAAGTCATATAAAAGTATAAAAGGTATAATGAAAAAGGTCTGCATGTGGCTCCTGGTGGTTGTAGGGGCTATTGTAGACCAGCTTCTTAAGTATTCGGCGGATACAATCGGAATTACACTGCCATTTACATTTTTGGTTGCCTGCATTGTGGCAATATGGCTGATCTGCAATGAATTACTAAGTATATTAGAAAATATTTCTGACATTGGCGTTAAGCTGCCGCCTTTCTTGTTACCGGTGGTTTCTTATATAAAAGACCAGGCAGAGACGAAAGGTAAAATTGACACGGATAATAAATCAGAGGGCGAATAATCGCTCTCTTTTCTTTTTTGGAAAGGATAGGTAAATTTATGCAGATAAATAAGAAAATCACACCTTATAACCACTACAACGGTAGAAATGGACAGGGGATTCAATACATTGTTATACACTATGTAGGCGCTCTGGGAGGTGCAGAAGCAAACTGTACTTACTATGCCAGCGGAGATGTTGGAGCCAGTGCGCATTACTATGTAGGATTTTCGGGGGAGATCTGGCAGAGTGTGGAAGACTGCAACGGAGCATGGAGTGTAGGAGGTGGCAGGCAGGGAAGCGGCGGCGGAGCATTTTACGGCAAGGCAAATAATTACAATACGTTAAACATAGAGATGTGCGTCCGGAAACGGAGTACTGCCACAATGAATGCCAATGACCAGGATTGGTATTACGAAGATGCTACAGTAAAAGCAACCATAGAGTTAACAATGATGCTGATGCAAAAATATGGGATTCCAGTTGACCGGGTTATCCGCCACTATGATGTAAACGGGAAGATCTGCCCCAATCCATATGTACTGGATGAATCTGCATGGCAGGCATTTAAAAAGATGCTTTCCGGGAGCGCATCGGTAACCGGCACAAAGATTACTGGCAAAGCTATAGCTACAGCAGAGCAGATGCAGAAGTATATCCGATCCAAAAACCCCAGCGTGGCACAATCCGTTCTTGACATGGTCCCGCAGTACATCCAGGAGGGCAAGGCAGAAAGCATTCGGGGAGATATAGCATTTGCTCAAAGTTGCCTGGAAACCGGGAACTTTACTTTTAAAGACAGCGCCGTCACCCTGGATCAGAACAACTTTTGCGGTATGGGTGTAACTCAAAACGGTATGAAGGGCAATTCATTCCCAAATACAAAGACCGGTATCCGGGCGCAGATCCAGCACCTTAAAGCCTACGCCTGTACAGAGCCTTTAAAGAAAGAATGCGTAGATCCACGATTTCAGTATGTGGAAAGAGCCTGTGCCGAGTTCGTAGAATGGCTGGGTATCCAGGAGAATCCAAAAGGAAAAGGTTGGGCTTCCGGCAGCGGATACGGTAGCAAGATTTTAAATATCCTGGAAGCTATTACAGGAGTAAAGCAAGAACAGTCCAAACCAACACCAGAGCCACAGCCAGAACAAACCGGGACTTACAAGGTACAGGCTGGCAGCTATAAGGATAAGAAACTGGCGAACAGCTTGGCGGCAGTGTTAAAGAATAAGGGGTTCGATGCTTTTATAAAGGAAGAGTCCGGACAGTATAAGGTACAGTGCGGCGCATTTTCTAATAAGAAGAACGCAGACATGCTGGCAAGGCAGATCAAGGGTGCTGGTTTCGATGTTATTGTTAAAGGGATGGACAATTCTATCTGGGTTGGAAAGTGCACCGGGGACGTTGTTAATGTTCGAAAAGGACCAGGGACAAACTATGGCAACATTGCAGGATATCCGCAGCTTAACAAGGGTAATCTGGTGGATGTTATTAATAAAGAGTCTGATTGGTATCAGATACTAATAGATAAGAAATATTCTGGTTTTATTGCAGAACAGTATATTGCAAGAGTTTAGTTATAAGAAATCTCATAGCGGAAAATTCTACCGTTATTTTAAACTGCGCTCAGTTTTGAGCGCAGTGTGGGAGCGCTGAAAACTGAGCATACCCATAAAGGCAATCTTCGCATAAGCATAAACAAAAGGTTCGACATGGATGTCGATCCTTTTTTTAATTCATCAGGAGGAATGAAAGCATGTTAGTTGAAATCATGAAAATCAATAAAGAAGAAGTAACCGTGGTAAGCAGTTTGGACGTTGCGGAAACGTTCGAAAAAAATCATCGCGATGTAATGGAATCAATAAGAAATATCGAAACCGGAATTAGTACAGCGGAATTTTCCGCTCTATTCAATTTAGCTTCATACAGAGCAACAAACGGCAAAAGCAATCCAATGTATCAGATGACAAGAGACGGTTTTACATTGCTTGTCATGGGTTACACAGGCGAAAAGGCCATGAAATTTAAACTAGCCTATATCAAGCAGTTTAATGCAATGGAAAAGATACTGCGTGGAAAATTAATTGAAAGAGAAAAAGGAATTGCTGTAAGACAGTCGCTTACAAAAGCATTGCAGCAATCCGCAGAAAACGAACGGATGCACGGTCACGCCTATTCTACCTACACAAACGCCATCTATAAGACTTTATTTGGAAAGAATGCCAACCAATTAAGGGAAGAGTATGGAATTGGTAAAAAAGACAACCTCAGAGACTCGTTCAGCGCAGAAGATTTAAAAGCTGTGCAGTCTATGGAATGCCTTGTAAGCGGATTAGTAGATTGCGGCTGGGGATATGACCAAATTAAACAGTTTATACAGCAGAACCATGTAGGGCAGCTTGCAGGATAGTTATGGCAACATCAACATTTAATAGGAATTTTGTCGTTAGGCCAGAAATGGCAGAAAGGTTCACGAAAGAAATAATTAGGCTGGCTGCCCCCACTCTTAATAAAAATTTTCATTCAAATTTAACTCATGAAAAGGACCTAAGAAAGTACTTGAAGTTATCGTTACAATAAATTTCGGGAAAATAGTTAAAACAAGTGGTGCTTTCGTGAATGGGATTATCCTGTTGAGTTTTGCAGTCTATTATAGCCCTGAGGATCATGATTAACCTGAAACCCAGGGCTAATATCTAGGGCAAGCTATAAGAATAAACATCAATTGAGGCGGTATGATGAATTATATTTGTTTTTTTATAATAAGTGAGTCTCGCAACTATCATTGGAATAATATAATATATGCGCTTATATTGAGTTTGACACAAGGGTATAGCCCGGATATGGATTCCGGGCTATGAGTCATATATTAACAATAGTTGTTGATTCACTACTCAATATATCCATCGGACTGTAATTGTTGTATCCTTTCGAATTCTATTTTGGGATTTGTTACATAGCGCATGGAATCTTCACTCGGTATATAATCATTCCACATACATTCCACGCCATCTCCTTGTAAAGAACCCGCGCACATATCACAAGGACATCCTAAATTATTATCGCTGAAATCCAATTTTCTAATACTATTAGATTTTCTACAATAGATATTTCCATTACTATCCGGATAATTAAGATGATTGACTGGAAACGTTTTTGGTTTATTACTGTCTGACATATCTTCAATCATTTTTTGTACCCAATTTATAACTTTTTCATTATCGTCAATTACAAATTCTTGTCCTTTATTGACTGACTGAAAGTAATCGTTATTCCCTATGAATCCATTGCTTAAATTATTATGATAAGATATCGAAATACTATCTGTTTTGAAAAAATCAGGCAAGCCCCATTTACTTCGAGATTTACCGGGCTTTGTTAAAACATTAATTGCCGAATTTCCGCCGAATCGAAGCGTTCCATACGCGGGTTGTATGTCATTGAGTGTATATTTCTCCATAGGGATGTAAATCGTATTATTTTGAAAGTCTTTAAATGGCGATAATGTATGTGGGTGCCAACGAAACTTTTGAATTTCATCTTTATCCTTTTTAATTTCTCCAATCTGCATATAACCATAAATAACATGTAAATCCGGTGCATTCCTTATGTAACGAAGCTTATTATCTTTATCCCATGCTGTCTGCTTAAACCAACCATAGAATAAAAATATATCGCCTACCGATACGCCATTATTTTTCAAATGTGTTTGCGGTCCCGAACATTGTCCAAAAGCAGCTTGCCATTCATGATCACGTTTGCAAATTCCGCGTCTAATGTCTGGGTCTAAATGACATTTTTGATGCTGAAACCCAATTACTTTTGCTTCCGGAGATAAGTCTTTGATAATGTCATAGTAAGATATTCCTTGATAAGTCAAATCTTCGTATGTCATATTTCCGTGCACACTTGGTATGGGAAGAGACAAAAGAGTCCCATCCGGTAAGATGGGACTTGGTAATGTTCCATTTTCTGAATCAAATCCTTTTCTGCTGAGTATTACTTTCATAATTAACCTCCTAAATATTTTTCTAGCTGGTGTGTTATTTGACACTGAGAATTACTGATTCTATTATAAGATTATTGTGCCTTTTAATCAACGAAAATTCTGTTAAATACAAATATATGTTTAAAGGTATGCGACTGGACATTTACCCGGAAGAAGTGGAAGAATAAGAAAACCCCGGACTATTCCGGGGTTACATAATGAGTTTCCATATTGATCTTTTTGGAAAATGTACTAAAAGGGCATTCCTTTTCTTCCCGTGTACAGCTATAATACATGTAATAATAGTTACGCATTCGCCTGAGTAACACTTTTTGTGCCGGCTCTTTATGTCTAAGATCTTATAATAATTGCTCCGCGCAGTATCCGGTAGTGTTCTTACCATTACAGGCTCCTTTATTCCTCCCAAGAGGGTGCGAAATTCTACTTCTATATTTAGAATCTGTCTTTTCATATTTTGCCCCCGTAAGGTTTTTTAATAATATTAAATAATAACGGGGTAAAATACAATGGGAATAAATGGAATAAAAAAGCCCCCGGTTTCCCAGGGACTTTCTTAGCATATTATATCATCAAAAATGGTTAACGAATTGGTTAACATCATATATATTTTTGTATTGTAATTGGTTATTATAAAATGATGAAAAACCTTGTATTCAAGCCATTTTTAAGTACTATATAAATAAGTATATAGGTATAAAAATGCCTTGCCAAGGTCGAGGCCGCGGGTTCGAGTCCCGTCTCGCGCTCTTTTTATGCCCCGAAATCCGCAGTGTTTATGCGGTTTTTTGGGTTTTTTCTTTTTCGGTGTTTGAGTCCGTTAAATTTCAAATGGTGTGTTCCACATCATACCCCCCACTAGCTTGAGTGTGCCCATTTAGATTTAATCATTGTGATAATCTTACTATCTTACATAAACCACACAAAAAAGTAACCGCCCCGGCAAAGGTAAGGTCATTTTTTTAAGAGATTTTAATCTGTGCTGACCGTCTATCGGTAACACTCTTTTTATATTTACATCTTATCAAAGTTTTTGAAATATGTAAAATCATAATATTTGTAAAATTAATTAGGATAATAGTTGTCTCATTGATCTAACGTGGCGGGAGTTCTTCATTACTCGCATTTACACAATTTTCTTCCACTTTTTCCCATATGTATATAGCCGGCTATCTTCATCGTCAATATGAAATTTTATTCGCGCTGTTTTTCCTCATAAAATAATAAATAGGAAATGGTATCCAAAAACAAACGTAATGGTCATTCTAGAATATGTAAAGAATGGTCACATTAAGATCATACAGCTTACGAATTCCGTTGTCAATCTCACGGGTTCTGGTTCTGCCGTGTTTCATTACAGAGAAAAAAATCCATTATTTGAAATGATTTTGCATTGAGTACTTTAATTTCTGAAAGCTCCTGGATAAGGACACACAATTTGCCGATGCGAAGTCCCAGCCTAAACAATAATTGCATTTGACATAATGCTTAATGTGAGTACAGTAAAAAGGACCATCAGGCTTAAAAAGCATTGATGGTCCTTAATCAAACGTAGGTTTATGTTTCTATTTTATTGCCACAGCTGGTGCAGAACGCAGCGTTTTCCGCCAATTCTGTACCACACTCAGAACATTTTCTGACATGTGGAGCCTCATCTACTGATAGAATGTCAACGATGGTTGGCATGGGTTTACCACATTTACCGCAGAAACTTTTTCCTCTTTCAACCTCAGTACCGCACTCAGGACAGATCGAAATATTTTTCAACTGATTGATTTTTTCTTTTGTTTCTTCAATATGCTGTTTACATTCAGCGATACCTTTGATTAGTTCCTGAACTTCAACATCCGCTTCTGTCAGCGGCAGTCCTCTGGTGCAGACAATATCACCGATCTTTTGTTTAGATTCTTTGATTTTATCTTCAAAATTTGAAATGGCAACATTTAATTTCGTAATCTCAGCCATTTCCTTTCCTTTTTCCATGGTATTTTGTGCCATAGATTTTACACTATTTAAAAATCCCATTCTTTTCTCCTTATTTATCCATTGATTCGAAGCGATTTTTTATATGCCAGATATGCAAAGCCGCCCCAAACGAGTACATAAATAAGGGATGACCAGCTAATCCGCTGATAACGGATTAAAAACATAATCGTATTATACAGATATCCTAATGCAAAAATACCCATACCGACGCTCATCATTTTATATTCTGATTTTGCAAATGTTAATAAAATACCTAATATTACTGCAGCATAAGTGATTACATTAATACCGGATCCTAATGATATAAAATAATTCAGATCTTCCAACACCGCTCCAATCATAAGTATCGGAATGCTGAGGGGCAGTAAAATTTTTAATATTTTATTACTGTTACAATATTGATGAAATGCAGCTCCTACATTTTCAATTCCCATTTCATATTTTCATCCTTTCCTATAATTTATATTTATTATAGCAGAATAAAGCAAAAGTAAAGGATGGATGTATTAAAATGCAGCATTTCGGTAATCAAAATGATATTACCAGTAAAAATTATCTTTCTTGCATTTTGAATGACTGGCAGGCACTAAACACTGATTCTCAACTGGTTAATACTACAGATGCTTTTATATAGTCCGTAATCCTGCAAAGATCAGCTCCCCCCTAAAATACAATCAGTGACAACAGAAATAAAATATATTATAATGTCATTAATCCAGATCATGGCAGGTAGTGGATAAGAAAATAATATATTCGTGGATGGGAGTAGTAATGAGATCGTTGCGGCGTTTAAGAACGCCAAAGGAAGGTAACGGCTAAAGTTGTGCTGTAGAGTGACGGCAGCGAATGTCGATAATATAATGTATAACTGTAAAGTTACAGTAATATAAAGGGCATTAAGGTAAGAAGCTGGGATAGTTGGAATGTTTTATAGGGAGATTAAAGGGAATGTACAAATTTGAAAGATAAAGGCAGCCGCAATACAGCAGGGTGTTAGATTCATTAGAATGTCCCTGGTGTATGGCAGCTGCCTTTATGTATCTATTATTTATAATCATATTCTATTAAATATATTTGTTTTGTATGTTATGCGCTTCTTTCAAATTTCTCCAATATTTGTTGTATAGCATATTCTGTTTCTTTGTTATGGGGATTTTGCGCGATGTCATCATTAAAGAAGTCAGGTACTAATTCAATAAAACGGGAAAGTTCCAATGCACTGGAAGTCTGTAAATAATGAAAATAAAAACTGGTATCTGTCATAGTGGCTAAATCTGTTAGATTTCTTGCTAATACATGGTTATCCATCGATAGTTGTTATCCTCCTTGTATTTATATTGATAAATACTACTTTATACTATTTTATACGAATAGTCAATATTATATCGCAGATAATGCTATATTAGGAGATGAGGTGGTATGCAATGGGAGAAATGAAACCTTTAAAAGCAAAAGTAAGTATTACACTGGACGAAGATATCATAGAAGAGTTAAAGCTGTTAGCTGAAAAAGAAGACCGTTCTTTAAGTCAGTTTATAAATCGCATACTAAAAGGATATCTGAAAGGTGAAAAGAAAATCAAAAATAAGGAAATTTAATATTTCTTAGAGTGTGATACACGAAAAGGGAACATTTCAAAAACTTGAAATGTTTCTTTTTTTAACCCAGAAAGTACCATTGCCTAGAAAAGCTAACTATGCTAATATATATTTTGTAACACAAACGTAACACAAATGTAATAAAAAAGAAAGCGAGGTAGTAACATGTTATCAGCATTATTAGCAACCGCTATTATTGGAGCACCGGTAATGGATGTAGATGCCGGGAAATTAAATGCGGCTCTGGAACAGGCAAAGGCAAATGGATGTGCAATCGTACAGCAGATAGATATATCCAACAGTGACATTAAAACGGAGTTGGAAAAACTGGGAATTAATATTTCTGAGATAATTAATTGCCCTGATATTGATAAACCGGAAACAGAGGTACCAGAGACAAATGCCCCTGAAACGGATGCCCCGGAGACGGAAGCCCCTGAAACAAACGCACCAGAGACAAATGTGCCGGAAACAGAAGCCCCGGAAACGAACGCACCGGAGACGAATGCGCCAGAGACAAATGCTCCGGAAACAAATGCCCCGGAGACAGACGGCAGCCAGGATGTCAGTGCAGCTAAAAAAGTTGCAGATCTGGTAAATCAGGAACGTGCAAAAGCAGGACTTGCTCCATTAGAAGTAAAAGTAAACCTGCAGACTGCAGCGCAGGTACGTGCGAAAGAAATTGAAAAATCATTTTCCCACACCAGACCAAATGGCAGCAGCTTTAGTACCGTATTGGCTGAAAATGGCGTTGATTACAGAGGTTCAGGTGAAAATATTGCCTGGGGACAGAGAAGCCCGGAAGAGGTAATGAAAGGCTGGATGAATTCAGAAGGACACCGTGCCAATATCTTAAATAAAAACTTCAAATATATTGGTGTGGGTTATCATGTAAATAGCAACGGTACCGGATACTGGACACAGTTATTTACTTACTAATTCTATTCATTTTACAGACAAACCCCCTTATTATCATATTGACATAGACACAACCTCTAATGAACCCGAAAAATACTCTTACCGACCAAAGAGTATTTTTCGGGTCTTTTTATAAAAACGGGATTATGTGGCATCAGCCAGTACTTTAATTTTTATTACGTTTATGAGATTGATTAAAAATGTAAATATTTTATCAAATGCAATGCTGAACAGGGTGCCGAATAAATTGTTTATAATTCGCAGCAAAATAGCATTAAGTAAACCAAACTGAGGAACTACGATGGAAATAGCGCCAAAGCAGTTAAAAGCGCTCTGCCATTTATAGGAACTGCATAATCCAAGCACCAGACCGCCAAATATCCCGATAAAAGGAATCAAAGAGTCCGGCATAAAGTAATAAACCACGCCAAAGGCAATGCTGCCGATGATTACAAATGGTGCCCGTCTGCAGGCACGGAACGTCAAATCATGGGTAAAGGGCTGTAACAGAGACATACAGGCGATTCCCACCCAGATGGGACGTGAAAAATGCAGAACTTCAGCCAAAAACAAGGAGAGTGAAACTCCAAAAGCCATTTTCAACTGCCATTGTGTACGCAGAGTTCCCGGATTAAATTCTTTAAATAAGTCCTTAAATGTACGGCGGTAAGTAATTTTATAGTGTTTGTGGTAGAAAACAGCAGCTACAATAATACCGCCGAATAAAAGCCCTGCGATCCTATTTATATAGGCATCCCCTGTCACCTCATATCCCATCAGCAAAAGGTATCCAAGAACGATTGTGGAGTGGTTAGACATAATAATATTATGGCAGGATAAAACCAGAAGGGTCAAAATGCAAAACAGATTTAAGATAAAACCGGCGGCTGGAGATACCAGCGAAGCCAATTGAGGGCCTATAGCCAGAATGAGAAAAGACGCGATTAGGGTAAAAGCTGCATGGCTGGACTTTATTCCCAGATCTGCTTTTTCAAAAACCATTACAGCAATTACGGTAATGACACCTACAATACTGTTTTCAGGACCGAACAGTGCGGTAAACAGCAGGACTACGATCATGCAGAACAAGACTGTGGATACAATTTTCAGTCCATATGCAAAGGCATATCTCATTTTACCTTTTTTATCCTGGGTGTCTTTAATCAATGATTTTACTTTAGCGGTATCCATACGCATCACATGGTATATATTCATAATAATAGCTCCTTTCGAACCAGAGACAGCAACTGAAAATTGCCTTCCGGATTATGATTTAGAATTTTGCAGACAAAACCTTTAGATGGTGTACTACTATTACCATATCATGGAATAAAAATTTGTCAACCACGTGAAATTCTTAAGAAAATATGAAATTTATGGAAATTTTGAAAAGTGAAAAGGCGTAAAGTTATCAGAATTAAAGAAAAATCAATACAGAGCAGCATTTGAAACTGCAGTGTATTGATTTTATAGAAACACATATGCGTAAACGTAATACTACCTAGCTGATCTTTCATTGGCAAACGTAATACAATCTAACACTGTTCTCCCATTTTGCCAAGGTAACATTACCTACCTAGCTGTTCTTCCATTTTCTGCACTGCTCAATGCGCAGGCCGTTATCCCCCTGATGCTCATCATAGGCAAACTGGTTCAGAAGGTCACATGGAAAATCATCACAGGTGCCGCAATGATCCTGTTTCCTGGATTCACAGCAATCTTTTACCGGGCAGGCATCCCCCCAGAAAGGTTTTTGGATATGTACGCATCCTGAACAAACACCGTCTGCTTTAAAGGAACAGGCAGAGCATAGTATTCCACATCTTGATTCAATCATACTGATTTTCTCCTTTCGTATCGCAGATTCTTTTAAGTACGGCATTGCAAAATTTTGGTGATATTAGTGATTATATCGCCAGTATTTACAGAGTGCAGTACTAAAAAATATTATAACAGGAGAAACAGGACAACTGTATGTCATGTTTCGGAATAGGCGGTATTCATTTTTTTAACAATACTGTAAATTTCATCACGTATATGAACGGGTTCTATCAATTCAGCCAGATTGCCAAAGCTTAAAATCCAACTGACCAGGTTTTCTTTGCTGGCAAAGCCAAATTGGAAGGAGAGGCGTCCATCGTCTGCAACGGTATAGCAGTCTATGCCATATTCTTCGATGAGCCTCCATTTTGCGGAGGGGTGGAACAGGGCGTGAACCTGGTAATGATCCGGAAAGACATTTTCAATGCCGCCGTCGTACTCCGGAAGCGTCCTTGGAAGAAAAACGTTATCCTCAACGGTAAGATTCCAAAGGCGGTTCAGCTTGAAGAGCCGCATATCTTCTTTTTGACGGCAATAGCCCCATACATACCAGGAGGTCCATTGAAATACAATCAGATAAGGTTCCAGAACGCGTTTGCTTTCACCGCTGTTTGCATAGTACTGAAATGAAATAAGCCTGGATTCATCGATGGCTGTTTGAATCATTTCTATTTTGGGAGCTAGAGATCCTTTGTAGTAAGACGCCAAGTTGACCAGAATATGGTCACTGGATGAATATACTGAGCGATTTTTCACAGACAATTTATCTATGAGCTGGCTGTATTTTTTCGTGCCGGATACACTGTCCAGTCCCTTTAAACCAGTCAGGATCGACTGCAGTTCATGGGAAGTGAGCAGAGTTTTATCAATCTTGTAGCCATCTGCAATAGAAATACCGCCATTCGCGCCCTGGGTAGTTACCAGGGGAATGCCTGCCTTACAAATATCCTCAACATCCCGGTTAATGGTACGCCTGGAAACTTCAAATTTTTCAGCTAGATATGGTGCGGTAACTTTTTCATTTTGGAGCAGAATGGATAAAATACCGATTAGCCTGTCTATTTTCATACTGCTACCTCGTGGATTCTAATAGCCCATGGCTGCCTTTACGGTTTCCATCTGTTCTTTGGATGTGAGTTTTTCCAACAGGGCAAATGCTACCGGGGCAGCAGTCTGAGGGCAGTAAGAGGTGATAACATTCCGGTCAATTACTACAGGATCATTTACGATTTCCACATCGAATTGTGCCAGTTGTTCCTGGCGGTAACCGCCGCGAAGGTGGTAGGTCGTTCCCTTTCTGCCTTTTAGGATTCCGCTTTTACCAAGTGGAAGTGCGGCAACGCAGATGGAAGCGATGGGCTTTTCTTTTTCATCAAAGTAACGGATTAAGTCTAATAACTTGTCGTCATATGCTTCCTCATAAAATCCAAATTCTTCAAATCCCCCGGGAATGGCAAGCGCGTCGTAATCATCGGGATTTATTTCCTCAATCAGTGTATCCACGATTACCGGGACACCGAACGTACTTAAAACTTCTTTCTGAAATCCGCAGGTAGTGACTGTGACATCGCATCCATAATCATTGCGTGCCCATCCTAAAACGTCTATAAATACGCTGAATTCCATCGTTTCAAAGCCTTTTGCTAAAAAAAGTAAAGTTTTCATACAGCCTCCTAAAATTATATTTTGTTCATTATACGATAGCGGAAAGGGAATTGCAATTGTATTTTCCGTAGGAGTTGAGAGAATGCTGTGTAAAAGAGAGGGGACTTATAGTATAATTAAAGAGGATATCCAAATGTGATAAGTAGCAAAGGTAATAGCGAAAATAAGTAACATGTGAAAATAGCAAAGGTAATAGCGAAAATAAGTAACATGGGAAAATATAGCAAAGGTAATAGCGAAAATAAGTAACATGGGAAAATAACAAAGGTAATAGAGAAGATAAGCAACAGATGAATGTAAATAAAAGGAGAGTCTGATGAAAGGAATATTAATAATAGAAGACGATGAAATGCTCAACGCAGGCCTGTGCTACAACCTTCAGATGGAAGGATATGAGGCAGTCCCGGCATTTGATGCGGGAGGGGCATGGAAGCTTGTTAATGAGAGAGAATTCGCACTGGTGCTGATGGATGTAAATCTGCCTGATGAGGATGGTTTTACCCTTGGCAGGAGGATAAGGGAGAAGAGCAGTGTGCCGATTATTTTTCTGACGGCAAATGATATGGATGAAGATATGATAAAAGGATTTGAGGCGGGAGCGGACGATTATATAACGAAACCATTTAATATCAGAGTGGTCCTCCAGAGAATCCAGGCAATATTAAGAAGATGCGAGGGGACGAAATCATCGGTTCTCAACTGTGGCAATCTGGAGATCCATTTTGACCGGCAGACCGTTTTAAAGCAGGGCAGGCCCCTGGTCCTGACTCCTACAGAATATAAGCTGTTGTCCAAATTCTGCAGCAACCAGACCCAGGTGCTGACAAGGCAGATTCTTCTGGAGGATCTGTGGGATGCGGATGGAAATTTTGTGGACGAACATACGCTTACCATCAACATCAGCCGGTTAAGGTCAAAGATATCCGATGATAAATATTCCTACATAAAAACCATCTATGGAGTGGGATATCAGTGGGTAGTAGAAGAAACCGAGAATCGGATATCCCACCGCTTGCAGAGGGATATCTGACGCTTGCGGCAGTCGCCAAATGAACCACTGACGCGATGTTTGGCGCTGCCCGGGGAAATAGACAGTAAATCAGAGAAGATAAGGGAGATAATCATATGAGTGCACAGAATTGGATGATCTTATATATTCTTACGGTGCTTTGTCTGGGCGTGGGAATGATATTAATGTGGCTGGCAATGAGAAGAAGATTTGTAAATTTTACCGATCAGATCTATGAAAGCATTGAATGCATCTTAAAGGGTGAAGGAGTGGGCGGGTTTGAGCTGGATGAGGATACCCTTTGTTCCAAGATCCAAACGATGCTGAAACGGCTCTATGATATTACCTGTGCTTCGGTGGAGGAGAACAGGAATCAGAAGAAGGCAGTCCAGGAAATGGTTTCGGATATTTCCCATCAGTTGAAAACGCCTATTTCTAATATTACCATGTATTCGGATACTATTTTAAATCATGAGTTAGACCGGGAGGAAGAGCACCGGTTTCTAAAGGTCATGCAGGATCAGATCGAGAAATTAGATTTCCTGGTACGTTCTCTGATGAAAATGTCCAGACTGGAAAATAATATGATTGTGCTGAAAAAGGAAAAAGCATTGCTGCTGAACTGTGTTATGGAGGTTGTGGACAGTATTGAACTGGCGGCAAAGAAAAAAGAGATCTCCATTGAAATTCAGGCAGATGAGAAGGCAATGGCTGCTTTTGACCGGAAATGGACCACGGAGGCATTATTTAACATTTTGGACAATGCGGTGAAATATACGCCGGAAAAAGGCAGAATCCGGATTAGTGTAGAGGAATCCGAAATGTTTTCAAAGATTGTCGTGGAAGATACGGGGATTGGAATTGAACAGAATCATATCAATGATATTTTTAAACGGTTTTACCGTGAGCCTAAAGTGCATAAAAAACCGGGAATAGGGATAGGGCTGTATTTATCCAGGCAGATTATAACCAGCCAGAATGGATTTATCAAAGTGAGATCTAAATTGGGGGAAGGCAGCAGCTTTGGAGTGTATCTGACGAAAGAGAAGGAATAGTTTCAAAATTGAAACTATTTCTTTTTGTATTGAGAGGGTTTTGAAACAATCCACTGTTAAGATTATATTATCCAGACAGGGAACGGTTGTGTTAAACGGAACCGGGGTGGAAAATTATAATGGATGAATGAAGCGGAGGATAAAAAGTATGACAATATTAGAAACAAAGAATCTTACAAAATATTATGGAGAAGAACCCAATGTGGTCCGGGCACTGGATGGTGTGAATTTAAAAATAGAAGAAGGATCATTTGCAGCCGTAGTTGGTACTTCCGGAAGCGGGAAATCCACTCTTTTGCATATGCTGGGAGGTCTTGACAAGCCCACAAGCGGCAGCGTCATTGTAGCGGAAAAAGATTTGTCCCAGATGAATGATGAAAAGCTGACGGTATTTCGCAGAAGAAGAATCGGGTTTGTTTTCCAGAATTATAATCTGGTTCCCATCCTGAATGTATATGAAAATATTATTCTTCCGATTCAGCTGGACGGAAATAAAACGGATGAGGAGTATGTTAAGAAAGTAGTGAAGATGCTGGGGCTGGAAGAAAAGCTTACGAATATGCCGAATATGCTGTCTGGCGGGCAGCAGCAGAGAGTTGCAATTGCCCGGGCATTGGCGACAAAACCTGCTATTATACTTGCGGATGAGCCTACGGGTAACCTGGACAGTAAAACAAGTGCAGATGTACTGGGACTGTTAAAATTAACAAGCAGCCAATTTCATCAGACGGTTGTAATGATTACCCATAATGAAGAAATTGCCCAGATGGCAGATGTAACTATACGTATTGAAGATGGTAAAGTTGCAGAAGGCAGGTGGTAAGCATGAAGCTGGAAAAGAACAACAATGGAAAATACATCTGGAATCTGGCTGTAAGCAGTATAAAAAATAACCGGATGCGCAATATTTTTATCATTCTCACAATTGTTTTATCTGCCACCTTGCTTTCGGGAATGCTGTCTTTTATTACCGCATATTTTACAAGCCAGGAGCGGGCTGTGGAAAAAATGCAGCATGTGATTTATAAAGACCTGAATTCGGAGCAGATTGATGCATTAAACAACAACGAAAATATTGAGTATCTTGCACTTAATAAATTTGGCAAGGTAATATCGAAAGATGATTATACCTTTTACCCGGTTTATTTTCCGGAAAAACAAGGTCCCATTAAACAGGCAACTGTTATAGAAGGAACGTTTCCCCAGGAGTTAAACGAAGCGGCAGTTTTTTCGGGGTTCTTAAAAGCCATTGGAAAAGAAAGCCGTCTGGGTGAGACTTTTGAGATTACTTTTCTGGATGGAAGCACAGAGACATTTACGGTAAGCGGGATTCTGGATGGAAATCCGAATAATAAAATATACCCTTTTGCAGTCTCAAAGCTGTATGCAGAACAGGGTGGCAGCATGAGAGAAATCAATTATGACGCTCTTGTGAAAATAAAAGATGCAAAATCCCTGACAAGTGAAGAGTTTAAACGGCTGGCTGTAGACATAGCGTCGGCTTGTAAAATTGAAAGACAAAATGTCAGTGACAATACTTATTTTGCAGACACCCTGATGGGGGCAAAGAAATTACAGATCATGGGAACTGCTGCAGGAATTGCAATGGGGCTTATTTTTGTCAGTATCCTTGTTATTTACAGTGTGTTTTATATTTCAGTGGTTGGAAGAATCCGTCAGTTCGGACAGCTCCGTACCATTGGCATGACAAAAAAACAGATTCGGAATATGGTTACCAGGGAAGGCTGGATATTAAGCGCCTTTGCAATTCCCGCCGGGATCGTCATTGGAGTCATCGGAGGAATTTTGCTAAAACCGGATGGATTAAGCTGGATGAATACTGGGGTGACAGCGCTTATGACAGTCGTAATAGAACTGCTTACGGTTTTATTCTCCATACGCCGTCCAGCGAAAATGGCAGCAGCAGTTTCCCCAATTGAAGCCTCCAGATTTAATGCATATGACGGAAAAATCCGAAAGGGCAAAACCAGGAAATTAGCAAGAAAGATCACGCCCCTCTCTATGGCGAAGATGGGATTTGCCAGAAACCGTAAGAAGTCAACGCTGACGATGGTCTCTATGGGAGTAGGCGGTATCCTGTTTATGACAGCTTCCATCTACCTGAATTCTTTCAGTCAGGAGGGATATTCCAGGCAGAGTGAGTTTTCGATCGGTGAATATTTGATTTCTTTCTCCGGCAATGCAACCCAGACTCTGGAACACGAATATAATGACCTGCAGCTGGATAACCCCATCAATGACAGTCTGATTGACCGGATCGAACAGATTGACGGTGTCAAAAAAGTATATGTAAACCAAAAAGCCAGGGTACACTATTTAATGAATGGGCAGTCTGCGGTTGACGGTATTATGACTTTTAGCAGGTCGGATGTGAAAGAGATGCAGTCCGAAATCAAAGAAGGTACCCTGGATTATGACCGAATGACGGAGAATAATGAGATACTGGTACAGAATAATGCCCTGTTAAAAGAAATCTTCGGAGCAAATCTAAAGCTTGGTGAGAAGCTGGAGCTTACTTTTTTCAATGGAAACACTGTAAAAGAAACATTTACGGCAAGTGCGTTTATGGGTACGAATTTCAATAAAAACATGGATAGTTCTATTATCTGGATGACAGAGGATTCCATGCGCAGAATTATGGGAGACATAAATCTGAATTATGCATTAATTGTTTCTACGGACCCGACAAAGGAAGCAGAGATTACGGCGGCATTGGCAGAAATTGTTGATGGGGATCAGAGAATCGCAATGGACACCCTGCAGGAAAGAATGGATGCGGATGAGTTAACCTATACAAGATTAAGCGGTATGCTGCTGGGAATCTGCTGCTTCATCATTGCATTCAGCCTGATCAATCTGGTAAATACGTTAATTACGAATATCGTTACCAGAAAGCAGGAATTTGCGGTGCTCCAGTCTATTGGTATGACAGAACGACAGTTATCCAGAATGATTCAGTATGAGGGATTCCTGCTGGCAGCTGTAAATTTAGTGATTACCCTGGTAGCGGGAACCGGTGCGGGAATTCTGATTATCAAAATTATGGATCATATTGGTGTAAACTATATGCACTTTAATTTCCCGATCTGGTATTTCCTGGGCTATGGAGTGTTCATCATCTTAATACCAGTACTGGTATCCACAGCTGCAATCAGTATCTTCCGAAAACAGCCGGTAGTGGAAAGAATCAGAGAAACGGAAGGATAAGCAATTCATTGAATAGAAATAGCGGTTGTGTTATGATAACAAAAAAAGTATTTCAGCCAGTTGTGCAGTTTCCATAATGGCTGGAATACCGTTATCAGGAGGTATAAAACGAAAATGTACAGAGAATCAGCCAGGGAATTGTTATCGTTTATTGACCGGAGTCCAAGCTGCTACCATGTGGTTTCTAATATAAAGGAAATACTGGCAGCAGACGGATTTGAAGAATTACAAGAGGGAAGACCGTGGAAACTGGAGGCAGGAAGAAATTATTTTGTGTCCAGAAACGGTTCTTCTCTTATTGCATTTAAGCTGCCGGATAGAGCTTTTACCGGATTTCAGATTATATCCAGCCATAGTGATTCGCCTTCCTTTAAGGTAAAAGAAAATCCCGAAATGGTAACAGAAAAGTATGTGAAATTAAATGTTGAAAAATATGGAGGCATGATCTGTTCTCCATGGTTTGACAGACCGCTGTCTGTTGCAGGAAGAGTTTTGGTAAAAGAAAAGGAAAGGATATACACCAGACTGGTAAATATCGACCGGGATCTGGTAATGATTCCAAATCTTGCGGTTCATATGAACCGGGATGTGAACGAAGGCTTCAAATATAATGTTCAGGATGACATGCTTCCCATTCTGGGAGATGAGACAGCAAAAGGCTCATTTTACAGAATGATAGCTGAAAATGCCGGAGTGCAGGAAGAATCTGTATTAAGTACCGATTTATTTTTATATAACAGAGTCAAAGGCAGTTGCTGGGGAGCAAATGAAGAATACATCTCCAGCGGGCGTCTGGACGATCTGCAGTGTGCATTTGCCTCCCTTCAGGGATTTCGGAAAGGAAAAAGCACAAAAAGTGCAGCGGTCTATTGTGTTTTGGATAATGAAGAGGTAGGAAGTGCCACCAAGCAGGGGGCGGCATCTACCTTTCTGGGAGACACGCTGAGAAGGATTAACAGGAGCACATTGCGGGATGAGGAAGCATTCCTGATGGCGCTGTCCTCCAGTTTCATGATTTCCGCAGATAATGCCCATGGCGTGCATCCCAATTATACAAAGAAGACAGATCCCACCAACCGTCCTTATCTGAATGGGGGTATCGTGATAAAGTACAGTGCAAATCAGAAGTATACCACAGATGCAGTCTCGGCAGCTGTATTTAAAATGATCTGCGAGCGGGCAGAAGTGCCATATCAGACGTTTGTCAACCGCTCGGATATGCCGGGAGGATCTACACTGGGGAATATTTCCAGTACACAGATTGCATTAAATACAGTAGATGTGGGGCTGGCACAGCTTGCCATGCATTCACCTTATGAATCCGCAGGTGTAAAAGATACCTGGTATTTTGAAAAAGCAGCAGAAGAGTTCTATAGTTGCTGGATTGATGGTATGGGTGATGGGACCTATACGATCTGCAGAGAATAAGCACAATAAAACAAACTGCGTTTTCATTATGAATTCAAAAATTCTGGGCTGCAAAGAAACTTATGTATAATTCTCCAATTTCAGGAAATTACTAAATGTAGGAATAAAATAATTGCCAAATGCTATATATTGTGCTAGTATCATTATAGTAATGATAACTACTACTAAATAATTAATGCGGAAGGTCACTGAATATGGAGATTTTAAAAAGGAACGGGCAGTCGGAAGAATATGCTTTGGATAAGATAAAAAATGTAATCAGACTTGCTTTTAAAAGTGTGGATCAGGTATGCCCGGATGAGCTGCTGGAAGAGCTTGCAGCTTCTGTGGAAGCAAAGGTTCTGGAACTGGTGGAAAAAGGAGTACCCCTTCAGGTAGAGATGATTCAGGACCAGATTGAAATTACACTGACGGAAAAGAATTATTATGGTGCTCTGAAGAGCTTTATCCTGTACCGGAATGAACGCAGCAGGGAACGGGCGGCAAGGCAGAGCATTATGAAGTATTTTTCGGATTTCCAGACCCTGGATGCGGTCCTAAAAGATGTTCAGAAATCCTATATGGATCTGCCCTACAGCCTGGAACATCTTCTGGCAAAATTTCTGGCATTTCAGAAACCGGACATGCTTTTAAAAGAAAAACTGGCAATGCTTACAAAAGCGGCAGTGGAACTCACCACACAGGAGGCTCCTAAATGGGAGTTTATTGCTGCGCGCCTGCTGATGCTCCAGTTTCAAAATAAGCTCAGCATACAGCTGGAAGAATATAATCTGAACAGCTTTTATGAGAAGGTAGTATTTCTGGTAAATGAGGATCTTTATGGAAGTTATATTTTGGAACACTATAGTAAAGAGGAAATAGATCTGTTTGAGACTTATCTGGAAGATGATCGCAATCAGCTCTTTACCTACTCCGGATTAGAGCTTTTATTAAACCGTTATGTGATCCGAAGCAGATCAGGTGCCCCCCTTGAGACACCCCAGGAAATGTTCCTGGGAATTGCCATGCACCTTGGGATGCAGGAGAAGACGGGGCGGAGTGCGTGGGTGAAACGCTTCTATGATATGCTGAGCACACTTCAGGTCACAATGGCGACGCCAACCATGTCCAATGCCAGAAAGCCTTATCATCAGCTCTCTTCCTGCTTTATCGATACGGTACCGGACAGTCTGGATGGAATTTACCGGAGTATAGATAATTTCGCCCAGGTCAGCAAATTTGGCGGAGGTATGGGACTGTATTTTGGAAAAGTCAGAGCAGCGGGAAGTACCATACGTGGATTTAAAGGGGCAGCCGGCGGCGTGATCCGCTGGATTAAGCTTGCAAATGACACAGCCGTTGCAGTAGACCAGCTTGGAGTGCGCCAGGGTGCGGTGGCTGTTTATCTGGATGCATGGCACAAAGATCTGCCGGAGTTCTTGAATCTGAGAACCAATAATGGGGATGACCGTATGAAAGCGCATGATGTATTCCCGGCAGTGTGCTATCCCGATTTATTCTGGAAGAAGGCGAAAGAGGATATTGAAGGGGACTGGTATTTGATGTGTCCCCATGAAATACGTACCGTTAAAGGATATTCCCTGGAAGACAGTTATGGAGAAGAATGGGAGACAAAATACCAGTCCTGTGTGGAAGATTACCGGATTCATAAAAGAGTGATACCCATGAAGGAACTGATCCGGCTGATTATTAAAAGTGCAGTAGAGACCGGAACGCCATTTACCTTTAACCGGGACCAGGTAAATGATAAAAATCCCAATAAACATAAAGGCATGATTTACTGCAGCAACCTGTGTACCGAGATCGCCCAGAATATGAGCCCGGTAGAGCAGGTGGAAGAACGGGTGGAAGTCATCGATGGAGAAACGGTGGTTGTATCTGTGACAAAGCCCGGGGATTATGTGGTATGTAATCTGGCTAGTCTGTCTCTGGGGAATCTGGATGTAAACGATAAGAACGGACTGGAAAATGTTGTAGAAAGTGCAGTGCGCGCCCTGGACAATGTGATTGATCTTAACTTCTATCCGGTACCTTATGCGAAAATCAACAATGGACGGTACCGTGCAATTGGCCTGGGAGTCAGCGGGTACCACCACATGCTTGCAAAAAACGGAATCGGCTGGGAGACAGATGCCCATCTGGATTTTGTGGATCAGGTATTTGAAAATATTAATTTTGCAGCTATTAAAGCAAGCGGAAAAATAGCAGAAGAAAAAGGTGCTTATCCTTACTTTACAGGAAGTGACTGGGAAAGCGGGGCTTATTTTGCGAAGCGGGGATATACGGACGAGCGGTGGACCAGGCTTAAAGAAGAGGTAAGGAAACACGGAATCCGAAACGGTTATCTCATGGCGGTGGCGCCAACCAGCAGTACCAGCATCATTGCGGGAACAACCGCTGGCGTGGATCCCATTATGAACCGCTACTTTTTAGAAGAGAAAAAGAGCGGGCTTATGCCAAGAGTGGCGCCGGATTTATCCTATGATACTTTCTGGCTCTATAAGAATGCCCACTATATCAATCAGGAATGGTCGGTTAGGGCGGCAGGTATAAGGCAGCGCCATATTGACCAGGCACAGAGTGTAAACCTGTATATTACCAATGACTATACGTTTCGACAGGTGCTGAACCTCTATATATCAGCCTGGGAGAATAAGGTCAAGACGCTTTATTATATACGCTCCAAAAGCCTGGAGGTAGAAGAATGCGAAGTATGTTCCAGTTAAGGAGGAGATTGCCACATGGAAGAATTAAGAAAAAAGCCGTTATTTAATCCCGAAGGAGATATTGAGGTAAGAAACCGAAGGATGATTAACGGGAATACAACGAACCTGAACGATTTTAATAATATGAAATATGGCTGGGTCAGCGACTGGTACCGCCAGGCGATGAATAATTTCTGGGTGCCGGAGGAAATCAATCTGACTTCCGATGTGAAAGATTATCCCAATTTACCGGAGGAAGAACGCCGTGCCTATGATAAAATACTTTCCTTTCTGGTCTTCTTAGACAGTATTCAGACTGCAAATCTGCCTGCAGTTGCAGAATATATTACGGCGAATGAGGTGAATCTCTGCCTCTCTATTCAGGCGTTCCAGGAAGCGGTACACAGCCAGAGTTACAGCTATATGCTGGATACCATCTGTGAGCCCCAGAAGCGCAATGAGGTTTTATACCAATGGAAAAATGACGCATATCTCCTGGAGAGAAATACCTTCATAGGGAACCTTTACAATGAATTTCAGAAGAAAAAAGATACGGATACATTTTTGAAGACGGTTATCGCCAATTATATCTTAGAAGGTGTGTATTTCTACAGCGGATTTATGTTTTTCTATAATTTGGGAAGAAATCATAAAATGCCCGGATCGGCACAGGAAATCCGTTATATCAACCGGGATGAAAATACACATCTCTGGCTATTCCGCAACATGATTCTGGAGCTGAAAAAAGAAGAACCCGGATTGTTCACCAATGTAAAAGTGGATGTCTACCGTGAGATGATACGGGAAGGCTGTGAGCAGGAAATCCGCTGGGGGTACTATGTGATCGGTGATGCGATCCCGGGACTTACCAAAGAAATGATTACCGATTATATACAATATCTGGGGAACCTGCGCTGTACAAATCTTGGGTTTAAAAAGCTGTATGAAGGACATGATGAGGAACCCTCCAGTATGTCCTGGGTAAGCCAGTACAGCAATGCCAATCTGATCAAGACGGATTTTTTTGAGGCCAGAAGCACAGCCTATGCCAAGAGCACTGCACTTGTGGATGACCTTTAATCTTAAATTTTTCGAAAGCATATATTTAGGCTGGGATATATGTTAATATAGCAGATATAAAATGCAATCGTAAAGGAGAGGTGTAGTATGGAAACTTTAGAATTAAAGAAAAATTTATATTGGACCGGAATCAAGGACAAGGATCTTCGTGTCTTTGATATTATAATGGAAACAGAATTTGGAACCACGTATAATTCCTATCTGATCAAAGGCAGTGAAAAGACAGCTTTGTTCGAAACGGCAAAGTTTAAATTTTTTGACACTTATCTTGCAGAGTTAAAACAGCTGGTGGATATCAGTAAAATTGATTATATTATTGTAGATCATACGGAGCCGGACCATGCAGGCAGTGTGGAAAAGCTGATTGAAATGAATCCGAATATTAAAATAGTGGGAACTGCTGTTGCGATCAGCTTCCTGAAAAATATTGTAAACCGTGATTTTTACAGCATCCCGGTTAAAGAGAATGATACCCTTTCACTGGGGGATAAAACCCTTCATTTTATGATTCTGCCAAATCTCCATTGGCCGGATACGATGTATACTTATGTGGAAGAAGACAAAGTGCTGGTTACCTGTGATTCGTTTGGAAGCCACTATACTTTTGACGGTGTTCTGCGAAGCCAGGTCACCGATGAAGAAGGCTATATGAGTGCTCTGAAATATTATTTTGATAATATTATCGGACCATTTAAACCATACATGTTAAAAGCATTGAAAAGAATAGAAAATCTGGATATTGACATGATCTGTACCGGACACGGACCGGTTCTGGACAGTAAAATTCCGGAAATTCTGGATACTTATCTGAAATGGAGTACGGTAATCAATCCAAATCAGGAGAAAACGGTGGTAATCCCATATGTAAGCGCCTATGGTTATACGGCTGAAATAGCGGAGGAAATAGCAAGAGGAATCCGGGAAAGCGGAAATATCGATGTGCACCTTCATGACTGTGTGACCTCAGACCAGGCTGAAGTCCTTGCAGATATCGGATTTGCAGACGGGATCTTGTTCGGGACACCAACCATTGTGGGCGAAGCGCTGAAACCGATCTGGGATCTGACCACGTCCATGTTTGCATGCACCCACGGCGGAAAACTGGCGAGTGCTTTTGGAAGCTACGGATGGAGCGGAGAAGGCGTCAATCATATCGTGGAGCGGTTGAAGCAGCTGCGTATGAAAGTTGTGGATGGCCTGCGGATTAAATTTAAGCCGGGGAAAAATGATCTGATTGAGGCTTATGACTATGGTTACGATTTCGGCTGTGTGCTGTTAGACAAAGAAAATCCCAGAGTTAAAGAAAAATCAGCGAAGAAGAAACTGGTAAAATGCCTGGTCTGCGGTGAGATCTTTGAAGAAGGAATCGAAATATGTCCGGTCTGCGGCGTTGGAAAAGAAAATTTTGTTCCGGTAGAGGTAGAAGAAGTAAGCTACCGCAAGGATACCAGTGAATTTTATTTAATCCTTGGAAACGGCGCGGCAGGAGTAAGTGCGGCAGAAGCCATCCGGGAAAGGAATAAGACCTGTTCTATCGTGATGGTATCCAATGAATCTGTATTAAGCTATAACCGCCCGATGCTTACGAAATCCATGCTGGCATCCTTTAACCCCTCTCAGCTTGCTATCCATGATGAGCAGTGGTATCAGGACAGAAATATCATTAATGTATTGGATAAGACAGTAAAGAGTATTGATACCCAGGAGAAAGAGGTGGCTTTCGCTGACGGATTAAAACTAAAATATGACAAGTGCATCTATGCTCTTGGTTCTGAGTGCTTTGTACCGCCTATTCCGGGCCATGACAAAGATCAGGTAGTTGCTATCCGAAGACTGTCAGATGTGGTGAAGATCGGAAATATGCTGCCGGATGTGAAACATGCAGTTGTGATCGGCGGCGGTGTACTGGGACTGGAAGCAGCATGGGAACTGAGTAAAGCAAAATGCCAGGTTACCATTGTTGAAGTGGCGAATCAGTTAATGGGCAGACAACTGGATGCAGGTGCCAGTGATATGCTAAAGGACATCATACTTGAAAAGAAAATGGATATCCGTATGGGTGCAAATGTGGAAGAAATTGAAGGTGAAGGAGCAGTTACCGGAGTACGTCTGGCTGGCGGAGAGGTAATTCCTGCTGACCTGGTGATCGTCTCAGCGGGCGTGAGAGCAAGCACAAAGGTTGCCCAGGAAGCCGGAATACAGACAGACCGGGCGATTGTGGTGGATGAAAAAATGCACACCAATCTTACAGACATTTATGCCTGCGGTGACTGTGCCCAGTATGAAGGCATCAATTACGCCATCTGGCCTCAGGCACTGGAAATGGGAAAAGTAGCCGGCGCCAATGCAGCCGGTGACAGCCTTACTTATGAAACGGTTAATGCTGCACTGACCTTCCATGGAATGGATACGGCGCTGTTTGCAATTGGAGATAATGGCAAGAATGCGGATATAAAATACAAAACCGTAGAATTTAAAGATCCGATGAAAATGGTCTATGAAAAATATTATTTTTCAAATAACAGGCTGTGCGGAGCAATCCTGCTTGGAGATACATCCAAGATGGCGAAAGTGACCGTACAGGTTGAGGAACATACAAATTTTAAAGATATGTTTTAGAAATGTCCCGTAAGTTCAAACGCTTACGGGACTTTTTCATATAATAATTATGATAAAGTGTAAGGGTTGAATAAAATGTGGATATATGTAGTTCAAAGCGGGGATAGTGTGAATACAATTGCAGACAGGTATGGCGTATCTCTGGATGCGTTAATATATAACAACCAACTGGAATATCCATACCGTCTTGCTGTTGGGCAGGCGCTATTGATGCCTGGGGCAAATGAAAACACGAATCGGCTGGCAATTGTATCGAATGGTTATGCATATCCATTTATAAGTCCATGGGTTCTGGAACAAACCCTGCCATATTTGACAGAAATAGCAATATTTTCTTATGGGTTTACGGGACAGGGCGAGCTGGTTCCGCCTGTTATGGATGATACCTGGGTGATCAGGGCTGCAGAGGAGTTTGAAACACTCCCGATCCTGACCTTAACACCCTTTGGACCAGACGGGCAGTTTAACAATAATCTGATCACAGCGGTTGTGAATAATCCGGCAGCAGAGCAGCAGCTATTCGAGAATCTTAGGATTGTAATGCAGGAGAAGGGATACCGGGGACTGGATATTGACTTTGAATATATCCTGGCTTCAGACAGGGATGCTTTTACCAGATTCGTTCAGAATGCGGTGGCGTTTTTCAATGTTCTGGGCTATCAGGTTTCGGTAGCCCTGGCACCGAAAACCTCGTCAGACCAGGTTGGGTTGTTGTATGAAGGAAAGGATTACCCGGCATTGGGGGCGGCGGCGAACCGGGTACTGCTGATGACTTATGAATGGGGTTACACATACGTCTGCCAGGAACACAGGTCATCTATATTTGTTCAGCTGTATTTGTGCAACTATATTTTCGGAATTTTCGGATAAATCGTCAGCTGAAAGTTTCCCCTGCATTTTTCCCCACGTTTATTTTTTTCTGTTTTCAGGTATTCCACCTTTTCCAGAATAGATTTCAGAAGTTGGTTTTTTCCGGCAGCACTGTCCATATGCCGGTAGATATCCAATATATAGAAATCTTTTTGTGTAAGCAGATCAGGCGTGGATGTTTGCGTCATACACAATAATTGTTCATATTCAGATTGTAATGTGGATAAGTCTGAGTTTATAGCATCTATTTGTGAATAAATACACCTTTTTCTTTTTTGAAAGTCCACTTCTGTGTAGATTCCCCGCTCAAAAAAGGCGAAGGCATTATCCAGTTGTTTATCCAGGGCTGTCTGTTCTTTTTTTAATTCTTCTATGGAATTTTTCAGATAATGAAGATCTTTATGAGTAGAAATTGTTGTTTGCAGAACGTCCGGATTCAGTGTACAGTTTTTAAACCAGTGCTCTAAAGCGGTGATCAGCTGCTTTTCCAGAAGATCCAGAGGTGCAGAGATATTGTCACAATTTTTGTTGGGACATTTGATCAATGCATAATTCGTTTTTTTATTTGGCGCAAGCCGTGTCATGGGTGTATTGCATTTTGCACAGACCAGGATTCCGGCAAGTGGATTTTTTAAAAGGTTACTGCATTTCGTGGAAGATTTTCGATTGGATTTCATTCGTTTTTGAGCAGTATCAAAGAGGTCCCGGGAAATGATCCCTTCGTGAAGTCCTTTGCACTGAATATAATTATCAGATGTGATTCGGTGTGTTTCCACTATTCCGTTTTTCAGCAGCCGCATTTCCTTCCGGTATGCCCAGCGGATAGATCCTGTATATACCGGGTTTTTTAAGATATCCCGGATGCTGGATGGTGACCAGTGATCAGCTCTTTGTGGCTTCTTGTGGAGTAAATCCAGCTTATGGCAGATGGAAGCAGTGGACAATGGAAGACAGGTTCCATCTGGCTGTACGAAGCCCTGTGTATACCAGTTAAAGATCAGCCTGATAATTTCTGCTTCTTCTGGGTTAATCTGAAGTGTATAGCCTTTATCATTTTCAACAGGAACTTTGTCATAGCCATAGGGAGGTATGCTGGATATAAATTTTCCTTCTTTAACAGAAGCAATACGCCCTCTCTGAATCCTGCGGTTTATGGTTTTGTATTCCCGTCTGCTCATAAAAAGCCCAAATTCAAAATACTCCTCGTCAAATTCATTAGAAGGGTCGTAGACTTTCATGGGTGTAATAATTTTTACATTTCCATATTTAAAAGCTTCTGCTACAATTCCCTGATCTTTTGTATCTCCCCGCGCCAGACGTTCAATTTCCATAACCAGAACGCCCGCGCACAGACCCTGTTCCACATCCGTGAGCAAAGCCTGCATCTGTGGGCGGGCCGCAATGGTTTCACCGGAAACAACCTCCCGGAATACTTTGGCGACCTGCATCTGATTGCGGTGTGCCAGATCTGTCAAAACCTTTTCGTGGCGCGCCAGGGTTTCGCCCTCTCCATGTTGTTCAGCTTCCCGATCGGAGCGGGATTTCCTAAGATAAATATAATATGGTTTCATGTTATCACCCCTGGTTTATTCTATTGCCAGGAGTAATAAATAGTACCTTAATATTTAATGGGTAAACCGCGGGAATCCTTAAATACCCCAAGTGCCACACGGATGATATCGATGATCCATCCAAAACCGAAGATACCTCCGGTAAAGAAGTAAAGTATGCCCATGCCGATCTTCCCGGAGTAAAACTGATGGATGCCGATATACCCGCCAAATATACATAAGACAAGGGCTATCGCTTTACTCTTATGACTGCTATAGTCCTGGTTGTAATCAGGGGCGGGAACGTAATTGCTGTACTGGGGAGCAGGAGGCGGTGGCGCATAATTGTATGCCATATTTGCATTCAGGTTCTTCTGTTCAGCCAATAACCTGGGGACGCATTCCCTGCAATAATTTTTGCCTTCAATCTCCACGATTTCTCCTTGGGGAAACAGTTTGCCGCAGTAAATACAGGCACCCATAGGTTCAGATGCAGGTTCTTTCTCCGCTGTCAGGGCTAATCCTGCCCCGCAATTGGTACAAAATTTAGCATAATGCTCATTTTCACTGCCGCAGAAATCACATATTTTATTTTCCATAGAGCTATTCACTTCAAGATAAATCGGAAACCCGCATTTGGGGCATTCCCGCGCTTTATCTGAAATCTGTGTGCCACACTCCGGGCAACGTATTAATCCCATAATTATACCTCCTGCATACCGCACACAGGTCTGCGGCACTGCATCATTAGAAAGTGTGAAAGCAATTTTCTTTCAAACTTTTACCCATTGCATACCGCTGACGGGTCTGCGGTACTGCTTCAATAGAAAGTATGGAACGCTTTTGTTCCATACTTTTACCTCGTCTCTTGTATTTATTATCTATTTAGTAATCGTCGCCATAGAGCCATTTGTATTCCGCAATTCGTATATTCTGCTGGCTCTGCTCGTCACAGAACAGCCCGAATACGGGATCGTCACAAAGAAAGGACTTGCTTCTGCGAGTCATCTTTTTCTGCCTGCACCGGCAGCATTCATGAGTAAAAAGATCATTATAAATAGGTCTTCCACATTTGCTGCATTCACGGATGCTCCAGACAAATTTATCCAGTTCCTTATTATAAAAATGGTGATACAAAGCCAATTCTCCAGGCGTAAACCGCAGTCTGTGAGTAACCAGAAATCGCCGCCACCGCCTGAAATCCTCAAAAGCATATTCGGAAGCTTCATAGGTCATCTTAAATAACCGATGTACATCATTTGCATTTTTGCATCCGGCATAATAGATGGCAATGCGGGGTGCCAGAATATTGCTGGCAAAGAAGTTTGCTTCTACTTCATTTTGCTGTTGTTCTCCGTTGTGACCCAAAATATGGTGCCCCAGTTCATGCATCAAAGAAAAGGCGATGCGCCCGGAAGCCTGATTTGAATTGTAGCAGACAATGCCTCTGTACCGAAATGCGTCGGCTGAATACTTTATGGCAACTTCGTATAATTGTTCGTTTTGATACCGGATTTCATCATAGGTATAAATCTTGTAGCCATAATGCCTTAATAAATAGAAAGTATCAATAGGAAAAGATTTGATCCCACACTCTATGATTACATCTGATACTTGTTTTTGAATAAATTGATAGTCCAATAAAACTCACCTTCCCGGATTATTCTAATTCGGACAAGAGTTTGATTAATTTCATTTTTTCCTTTGTTGAGAGTTTGTTCCCGTTGCGGGCGATCAACTGTTCCATATCATCATAAGAAGGCTCGTATTGATTCTGAGAGCCGCCTTTTGCCATATCTTCCAGTGATTCCACCGTAATACCAAGATTTTTACAGATGATGATGATATTATCCACACTGGCTTTGCCAACACCATTTTTGATGATACCGTATAGCGTCGTATATGGTATAGCGCATTTTGCAGCAAATGATTTAAGGTTGAAGCCCTGTTCTTTAATTAAATGTTCCAGGATTCTTGCTTTTTCCACGATACGCACCTCCTTTGTTTTCTTTCTATTATATACCTGAATCCGCATTTTGTAAATCTTAAATATTCGAAATTGCGAATAAATTCGAAATAAAGAATAAAATCTATTGACATAATACTGAATTAAGAATATAATTGCAATATCAAATACGGAATAACGAATTAGGGAGAAGAAATATGTACAACAATCTGCTAGAGATAATGAAAGTTGAGAAAGTCACTTTTCTACAAATGGGGGAGCTTCTCGGGTACCGCTATCAAACTGTCAGTGATATCGTCAACGGGGCTACAAAAAATGGGTTTTATTATGAAGATGCTTTAAAGATCCAAAAAGTTTTATTTCCCAAATACAGCCCCGATTATTTATTTCAAAGGGAAAAATAAAAAACAAACAAGTGTTCGAATACAGGGATATTTTACCATTATTTGTATTCGGTGTCAATGGAAGCGGGAGAAGTTCTTGCAATAAAAAAAGATATAATAATTACTACTTTATGGAAAAGGCAGAAACAAGGACAGAAGTCCTTTCATAAGATAATTTAGGAGGTGGTAATTATGGGGCGCATTGTAGAAGTAATGGAAATAGGAGAGACAAAGGTCAGTTTCTGTAATGATTATTATCAGAATAGAAAGGAAGATGAAATCAGGGATATTTTAAATCAGGCAGCTTTAGAGGCAGCGAAGTTTCTTGCGCGGTGGGGGGCTGATAGAACTGATAGAAACGATGTTCACGGAAGATATCAATAGGTTGAAAAGGAGAAGGAAGATGCGCAATCTGATCGAAAGAATAGAGAAACGATCATCATCACAGGGATTTACGCAGGAATGTGCAGTTGCATTTGCAGAAGGGTGGTTTGAAACGCTGACAGACCTAAATGCAGAAAAAAGTTACAACGTAAATGAGATTTTGGAATTGCTTGTATGCCTGGACGGCATCAGAAAATGTTCCTGATAAAAAAGGAAAGGAGGCAGATCGAATTGAAAGCACTTAGTGAGGGAAAAAAGGAAGAGATCAGAAAACTTCATGGCCAGGGATTTACACACCGACAGATTGCCAGACAGGCAAAGGTCTCTGCCGGAAGTGTGTCTTATGTGCTGCAAAAACGGACAAAAGAGCAGAACAAAGCCTGTAATATACCCCAGAGTTTGTGGGATGAGTGGGATATCTTACACGAACGTTATGGTAAAAAGAATAAAAGATAGAATAACAGAGCACGAAAGCGTAAAAAGAATAAAAAATAGGACCAGCCGCAGCTAGTCCAGGAGGGAGAGAAAAGTATATGTAAAAAAGCTCTATCGCTTTGTATGTACATAATATAACAAGTAAATGTGTCAAAGTTGTGGCAGGAGAATAAAAGATTTATAAAGATACTTAAGAAAAGCTGAAGAAAAGGACCCAGAAATTATTCCGTGTCCTTTGTCGTTTCTGCTGGGGAATTCGATGCAGCATACGGTGTGGTATCGGCTGATGTATATACTGCCGAATCCGATGTAGCATAAGATGTGGTATCGGCTGATGCATATACTGCCGAGTCTGATGTAGCATACGCTGTTGCATACGCTACTGCTTCTGCGATTGAATTTGCTGATGCATCTGATACCGCATCCGAAGTCACATTTGCAGGCGTATCAGGTGGTGTGACGGCTGCCCTGTTGTTTGGTGCGCAAAGCGCTTCCTGGGCGGCTATCGTAGCCAGAGTATCTCCTAACTGGCTGAATATTGTAGCCAAAAGGGCTATTTCATCGGGAGATTTCCCCTTGGATATGGCACATGCTATGGCGCTGATTGTTACTACCAGTTCACAAGACTGCATTTTAATCACCTCGCAATAATATATGCGAAAACGGGGGAAGGGTTACGTATTTGTGTGAGTATTACTTTGGACACCCATTGGCAGATGTGATAAAAGACAACTGTATTACAAATAGGAAACATGGGAGGAGTATGATATGTTGGACAAGAAGAAGTTAGAAGAATATAAAGTTTTAGAACGAGAAATTGCATCTTTGAAAATGCAGATTGCAGATAAAAGGAATCAGATGATGATTTACAGAAAAGAGGATTCGAATGATGGAATGAGGAACCGGTCGGAGAAGAATAAGCCGGTCAATTCATCCGGTCATTTGGTTAGAGATAAATGGAAGCGTATACAGGATCTGGAGATAAAACTAAGTCTGTTGATGGAAGCGTGTGTGGAACAAAAGCTGGAGGTAGAGGAGTTTATTGCGGATATTGATGATGTAACGACCCGACTGATATTCCGTTATCTTTTTCTGGAAAACCTGACGCAGAAAGAAGTGGAGCGGAAAGTTCACCTGGATCAAAGCGTGATCAGTAAAAGAGTGACGAGGTATCTGAAGTTGCATAGTGTGCATAAAAATACATGATACTATGTTTATATGCAAGGGAAAACGGAAGCGGAGAATACGATGAAATCCACTGTTTTTAGAATTTATGAAGGATGGATTTTTGTTCCGTGAAAGGGAAAACGCAGCATAAAAATAATATTAATTCAGGAGGTAGTAAAGTATGACAGAAAACACAATGGAAATTTACGGACAGGAACCTGCAGTATCGATTGTGAGAGTGCATGACGAAGAGGGAATTGTTGGAGGCTCAGAGGCTGTTTATAGTATCAAAGTTTCCGAACAGGCAGCAGATACATTTGATATTGGATGTATTAAACTGTGCGGATCATTAAGTGAATCGGCTGAGCTTACCATTACCGGAAGCGGTACAAACTATCAGGCGGTAGTAAAATTGCCCGAAGAACCAGGGACTATCGGTTTGTTTGCAGAAAATGAGAGAATGGCAAGAAGTGCTGCTGGTTATAGTTCTGATGTGTCTGCAGCGGCGGACATTGTTGTTACGATGGATAAAACAAGTGAAAGAGGCGAAAAGGGGAATGATGCGCGGATTACTTTTGTAGTTGGAGTACCGGATGCTTTCTATATTAAAAGTTATTCCTTTACATTAAATGGGGTATTACAATCCAAACGGGGAACAAATGAATATACTTATAAGAATCTGTCCAATGACAAACTGTATACCCTGGGATGTGATCTGGAAGTATATACTACAAAGGATAAAGATACGATTGTTACAAAGCATGTGCAGAAGACAAATGTAAATATTCCGGCAAGTATGAAGAGCCATATGATGGACCTGCATATGATTAATGTTAATGGTTTTAATCCAAAAGGGGAAAAGGAAGCCGGAGACAGTATTTTCATTAAGACCAAAAATGGAAAGACGGTTTTAATTGATACGGGTGCTTCGTATGGTGCAGGCAAAATTGATACCTACTTAAGAAATGTGGTGGGGTTAAAGCCTGTTAACGGTGTGATTACAATTGATTATTTTTTCAACACGCATCCTCATCATGACCATGAATCAGGATTTGCCGGACTTACCGGATATAACTGGTCAGATACGCAAAATAAAGTAGTTTACAGCCAGTCTAATCTGGCAAATAAAAATGTGCGGTACCAGTTTACCAATATCGTCCTCAGCAAGAATTACCGGGAACCGTTAATGCAGAAATCTTCATGGGCTAAAAATGTCATTTTTTATGCAGAAAATGTAGGCAAATTAATTACTGTCTGTGCCGGAAATTACCTTGCCTGTGATGGTCTTATCTTTAATATTTTCAGCCCTTACAAAGCAGATGCGGTACCGCTTCAATGGCTTTCTAATCCATCGGATAATGAACAGGGGCTTACTTATATCCGCCAGGCGGTTGGGAAAGATAATCCTTCGGATGGAACTTCATCCCTGAACAACCAGTCTATCGTAATGAAAGTGATTTGTGGAGGAAGAAAGTTCCTGCTTATGGGCGATGCAGAATTTTTTACAGAAGAACTCCTTCTGGGTAAAGCAGCAGATACCAGTGACTGGAATGTAAAAGTCTCAAGTACGGTAAATAAAATTAATTTGGCAAGAGATCTTGCAAAAGCAAATAATATTACAGCGGATGTAGCTGCAACCAGATTTCAATTAAAACGATTTACCAAGAAAGATCTGGATGCGGTTGTCCTGAAGAAAGGCCACCACGGAACTGCCAATAATATGTCAATCGATTTTCTGAATGCAGTAAAGGCTAGTAAATTCTGTGTATCGGCAAATATTTACGGTGGTGATAACCCGATGGCGCCAACTCCCGTTAGTACTGCAAAAGACTATTTTACAAGTCTTGGACATGAAGCAGATATGAAAAACTGGAGTAAAAAGTGGCAGGGTTATGTTTTTTCTACGGCGAAACACGGGCGAAGCGGCGGATTTTTTATCAGAACTTATGGCAGGGAATGTGATTTTTCTGATCCATATGGTAAAGAGCAGTATTAAATCACCTGCACCGTAAGCGTCCCAACACATACGGCCCGCCAATGGCCGTTGCTCCCCTAAATATGGTACGGAGAGTTGTGGAATATGCCGTAACTGAGATTCCACCGGAGAAAATTAAGCTTGGAATACCAAATTACGGATATGACTGGCCGCTCCCGTATGAGCGGGGAGTGACCAGAGCCCGTACCATTGGAAATATAGAAGCAGTTCAGATAGCAATTGAGCATGGAGTAAACATACAGTTTGATGAAGTGGCACAGTCCCCGTTTTTCCGCTATACAGAGGAAGGGATCGAACACGAAGTATGGTTTGAGGATGTACGGAGCATAAGGGCGAAGTTTGGGCTGATTCAGGAGTTTGGTCTGGTGGGGGCGGGCTATTGGCAGCTTATGCAGCTTTTTCGGGCAAACTGGCTGCTGATGGCTGATACCTTCTGGATTCGGTGACACTATAGTACGCTAGGGATCAGGGGGTGTATCTTACACACACCCTGGTTCTTCTGTGAACATTTTCTTAGGTTAATATTTGTGTGAAAATAAAGTTCTATACCTGCAAGTTTTTAATTGTAAGTGCAATTAATATCATATATAATAAATTTATATATCTGAGGAAAGAGAAATGATCAACATGAAAGTGTTGCTTGCAGGTAAGTGGAATGAAACAGATTAGCAGTAAAAATATGGCGGGGATTGTATGCCGGACGCTGAATCATGTGGATGAGCGTCTGGTGGACCATGGAATCAGAGTGGCGTATATTACGCTGAAAATGCTGGAAGCAGAAGGATGTTCGGACCAGAAAAGTATTCGGGATCTGTGTTTTTTGACGATGGTGCATGATGTTGGGGCATACAAAACAGAAGAGATAAATAATATGGTGCAATTTGAAACCGGGAATGTCTGGAATCATTCAATCTATGGCTACCTGTTTTTAAAATATCTTTCACCTTTTTCTGAACTTGCTCCCGTGATTTTGTATCATCACACGGATTACGATAAGCTGGCAGGGATACCCGGTCTACAAAGGGATCTCCTGAAGTGGGCACAGATGGTAAATTTGTCAGATCGGGTAGATGTGTGTATACAAACAGGTGAAGGAGTGAATATCATTGAATACCTAGAAAGGTTTTGCGATAGAAAGTTTTCTTCTGAAGTAATTGATTTATATAAAAAAGCCCAGAAAAGAGATCAAATATTAGAGAAGCTAGGCGACAGTGCAAATCAGCGCAAGATATCCAAAGAGGTGTTTGAGGCTCTGGGAAATCCTTCATTTTCCAGGAAAGAGATTGAAACTTATCTGAAAATGATTGTGTATGCCATTGATTTTCGAAGCCCTTTTACGGTGATACATACAATTACCACAACCAGTATCAGCCAGGAACTGGCCAGATTGATGGAAATGCAGGAGATAGAGATTACACAGATTTATTATGGGGCTTTGCTGCATGATCTGGGGAAGATTGGAATACCGGTAGAAATACTGGAATTTCCGGGAAAACTGAGCCCTCAGGCGATGAAGATTATGAAAACCCATGTAGATATCACGGAACAGATTATGAACGGGGAAATGGAACCTGTGATTGCCAATATTGCTTTGCGGCATCACGAAAAAATGGATGGATCGGGATATCCCCGTGGCTTGAAAGGGGAGGTTCTGACACCCAGCGAACGAATTGTCGCAATTGCAGATATCGTCAGCGCACTGAATGGGAGACGCAGCTACAAAGATGCATTTGGGAAAGACAAGATCGTGGGGATTTTGACAGAGATGAAAGAGGACGGGCTGTTATGCGAAAAGACAGTGGATGTTATGATCCGGCATTTTGATGAAATTATGGAAAACGTGAGAAATATCTGCGAACCGGTACTGAATGTCTATGACCATATTAACATTGAATTTACAGAACTCTGCGAGGTCTGCGAAAAGTTATGACGGTACACTTAGGCTATCCGCACAAGGAAATTCGAACCATTCTAAGATGTAGCCCGCTACATCTGCAGAATGGTTCGAATCTCATTTTTCGTAAGCTTTCCTTGCATTTCGAATGACTGGCAGGCATTGAACACGGATTCTCAACTGGTTACTACACGCTCTAGCAGCAGTCTACCAGTTTCAGCGATGCTTCATCTAACATTTCATAAAAAGCATCCTGGTCTGTCATGCATTTATTTTTGCAGCGTTCAATGGTGTCTACCAGTTCAGTAAAAGCTGCCCTTTTTGTTTCATCTGAGTCAGCCAGGATCTGCCCCAGTAGTCTGGAGGCTTCGATGAGCCGGAGCGAGCCGTAAATATGCGGCTCTTTTTTTAGTCCGGCAGCACTGGACACCAGATATACTAATAATTCAAAACATCGTTCATTATTGATTGGGTCCTTCATCGATGTTGTTCTCCTTCCATTTGTTGTAAAATAAAATCTCTTCCAGGGGCTTCCGTTTGGGAATGTGGGGATCGGAATCCGGGTAGCCGATAGTTAGCAGAAGTTCTATTTCGATTTCCGGGGGCAGATTTAAAAGCTTACGGACGGCAGCATTATGAAATGATTTGATGGCGCAGGTACCAAGTCCCAGGGCAACTGCTTCCAGCATGATATTTTCTGCTGCCATGGAAGCGTCTATGGTTGCCAGAATTTCACCTGCCGCTATTCCTCCCCGCTTTCCGGCATATTCACGGTCTGAGCAGATGGCAAGGATTACGGGCGGTTTGCCGCTTAAGCCGGGGCTGAAGAGGTCAACTTTTCGTACCAGGTCCGGTTCGGTGATCAGACAGAATTTCCAGGCCTGTACATTACTGGCGGAGGGAGCAAAACGCCCGGCGTCTATCAGTGTTTCCAAGAGGTGGATGGGAACTGCTTTATCCAGAAAATGCCTGCAGCTGCGCCGGGACTTTATCAATGTTAATAAATCATCAGTCATGGAGACCTCCTTTGCTAAAAAAGTCTGGGAAAACCCAGTTTTTCTTGTTATAATAAAAGGTATAAAGCTCGAAACAAAAATCGTTCAAATTACTTATTAAGGAATAGCACAAGCCAGCTTGCTCTATTCAGGAGGATAAATAAGAAAATGTAACATCAAAAGAAAAGGTGGTGTAGTATGGCAATTACCGTTGCACAGGCTTATGAGATTGCATCCAGGCTTGGCTGCAGGCTGCTGGCAGGAGAAAAAGGATTCTCAAGAGATGTTTCCTTTATAGATTCCATTGAACAGCCCGATATCGAACCATGGATTCGCAAAAATATCTTTTATATTACAACCGGTTATGCATTTCGGGATGATGCAGATAAATTGTGCAGTCTCGTTAAGGCTCTGAATGAAAAAGATGCGGCAGCACTTGCAATTAAGTCTAGATTTATGGAAAGTTTTCCTGAAACAGTGGTGGAACTGGCGAAACAGCTGGACTTTCCGCTGATCCTTATGCCGGATGACCTGCCCTTCATTGAACTGAGCTATCCGATCATGGTGGCAATTGTGGAAAAACAGAATAACTTGCTGGAGTTTACCAAATTGAAACTGTTTGAATACAGTACCCAGGTTATGGATAATAACCTTTTTGTGGATATTCTGACGGGAAATATTAAAATTCCCGATGAGGCGGATAATAGAGCCAATGCCCTGAACTGGACGAAACCGCCTTTCCGTCTTGCCGTTATGGATATCGATGATTTTGAATCCTATATCCAGAATAAAAATGAAGAAGACATCCAGAATACAAAAGATGCCGTTATTAACATGATTAAAGAATCTGTAGGCAGGAAACAGGTAAAATGCACAGTGGTGAATAAAAATGACAGTTTTACCTGCATTATTTCCCAGTCATATACCGTAGAAATGCTGAAACAGGTATTTGCAGATATAGCCCGGAGGATTCATGACAAGGGCGGACTTCGGGTATCGGTTGGATTATCTTCCGTGGCAGAGCAGTTCATAGATCTGGGGAAACTCTATGAAGAGGCAAGAGATGCCATATCCATCGGGCGCCATCAACGAAACGCCGGAATTATGTATATCGAAGAGATCCGGTTTGAACAGGCGCTGAAGCGTATCTGTAAGGATCCTTTTTACAAAGAGTATACCAATGGGATGCTAAGCCAGCTTCTGGAATATGACAGGAAAAATGAAGGACATCTTCTGGAAACCCTGGAAACGTTAATTGCGCATATGGGAGTTCGCAATACCACTGCAGAGGCTCTCTTTCTGCACCGCAACACACTTGCATACCGGATTAAGAAAATAGAGAGCCTTTGCGGCTACAGCCTGGATGACAGCGATAATCTCTTTAAATTGGGTCTTGCGCTGAAGATGCGCTATTACATTTGAGGAATTATATATGGCATAGCCGGTATCAGTGATATGCCCGGTATAGTGATGAGCTGAATATCAGTGATATAATCGGTGGCAGCGCTATATTCATGAATCTGTAATATGCTCAATATCAGCGTCATTCTCGACGCAGCGCTTCGAACCAGGCAAACAGGCCTTCCGCCAGAACCGGATCAATAACCGGGAGTCCTGTTTCTTTTTCGATTTCTTTCGCAATGCCGATGGTGGTCAGCCCGGTGCAGCCAAGGGCAATGACCTGGGCGCCCATTTTTTTGATTTTCCGCGCTGTTTCCATGCAGGCGGCACGTCCCTTATCGGTCATAAGATCCAGGGTGCTGTTGACCCCGTCCGGTCTTTCCACGGCAATTAATTTTTCCGGAATCATACGCAGGTATGCTTTGGGAGCGTAGTCTACGATACCCAGGATTGCAATTTTGTCACCGTATTTTGTGGCGAGAGCAGCTGTGGTTTCCCCGCCTCCGGTAACGGGGATGCCGGGGAGTGCCTCCCTGATTTCCGCTACGCCGGGGTCATCGGCACAGCTTACAATAATCATATCCGGCTCTTGGAAACTTTTTGCCGTTGCCACTATTTTGGGAATGGCGGTTTGTTCCAGCTCATGGCTGTGGATTCCTTCCGGCTGGCCGGGAATACATTTTGATTCTACCACCAGCCCTGGGAAATTTTCTTCTATGATGCGGCCATGTATATTCATAAGTTCTTCATTATCTGTTGTGAGAACCCGTATCAGACCGATTTTAAAATTTTTTTTCATTTTTATCCCCCCTGAAAAGCCCAAGTATGTGTTGTTCCTTAATTAGCAGCTAGAAACGATTTCTGTCAGGAAATAATAAATTTACCATCTTTGATTACCAGGATATCATCCAGGTACAGCGTTGGCTTTAAAATAATGCCGTCCATATGGCAGTCTGCCTTATTGGTTCCTCCGAAGGAAGTATTCGTGCCAAATGCGATATGAACCGTACCAAATACCTTTTCATCTTCCAGAATAATCCCGCTCAGGATTGCCTTTTCATTCGTTCCGATACCCAGTTCACCAAGTGTGGCGTTGTTATCATTCTCTAATAATATTGAGAGCAGTTCGCTTTTTTCGCCGGTAATTTCCCGGACTTTCCCGTTCTTTATTTTCACGTGCAGCGGGGAGTCCAGCTTACCGATTCCAACCATGGAGCCGTCGATGATCATTTCTCCTTCAGAACCGTTTTCCTGTGGTGCAATATAAGCCTCTCCGGAGGGCAGATTTCCGCTTTCCCCGGGGTTTTTGTAGACACCCGGACTTCGGACGCCGTTTCGATCTCTCAGATCCATGACCAGAGTGCAGCCGTCTTTTTCTATGCGGGCAAATGAGGCATGGTCTAACAGCCGTGAGACTTTTTCGGTCAGGCGCTCTACGGCAGCATAATCCGCAGTCATGGCACCATTTTCAAACATTGCTTCTGTGATGCCGGGCATAGTTGCAACCCGGGCATTATTTTTTACTGCACCAATCCGGGCATTGGTATGGGTCAGGGATTTAGCAGTGGGGCAGATTACAATATCAGCCCATTTCATCGCTTCTGAGACGGCTTTTGGAGGCTCTTCACCGGATACGGTGCGTTCTTTCATCGTAAGAAACAGTGATTCGCAGCCCAGCTCATTAGCGGCTTCATAAAGCGCCTGCCCGATGGGAAAACGGGAGTCGTCGGTAACGATCAGCACCGTTTCTTCCGGTTTGGCATCCAGACAGCTCACTAATATTTTTTTTGCGTTATCTTTTAAACTCATAGTTATACCTCCTGCATACCGCAGACAGTTCTGCGTACTGCAACAATAGAAAGTTTGAACGGTGTCAGGAAAATCTTAAATCACGCTCCTTAGAGCGTGTTTGAAAATTCATTCCTGCCATCTGCACGCCCCACTTTGCGGCATATTTGCCCCGAATTCAGGTTACATAGCCCGCTATGCGCCCTTCATCCGGGACAAATCTCCCACAAACTGGGACGCACAGCTGCCAGAAAGCAATTTTAAAACACGCTCTAGCATGTTTTGAAAATCATTTGTGAAGGTCAGATATCCGTCAGCTCGGACACAACCCGTGCAAGGATAGTGCGGGACAGAATGATCATTTTGCCTGTGATCTTTGCAAACATCTCTTTCATTTCCTGTGTGTATCCAATGCAGTCTAAAACTACCAGATCACCATCCATATCCTTGATTTTATATGCTGCTTCCTCTAATGACGCCCAGTCACCGTATGGAGATGCGGGGATAGAAGTGACCTGGTGCACATACTGCCGCCACTTTTTCTCGCATTGTGCTACCTGCAGGGGGGAGGGCGTTACCGTAATAATATTTGAGGTTTTCGTCAGCAGGGGGACGATATGATTTAATATTTTGCACGGAAAAATAAGAGGTACTTTGGATTGAAAGGTATCCGGGAAATCTCCGGTGCAGAAAAACATAATAAATTTTACACCCTGCTCTTCCAGATCATAGATCCGCTGCTGCAGCCGGGGCAGAATATGCCGCTCTGCAAAAGTGACGGAACTGCCGTCTGTAAGGCGTGATACTAATACGTAATCCCCGTCTTCTGGCTTGAATGTTTCTATTTCTTCCCGGGTCAGACCATCCAGGCCGCCGCCCTGTAATAATTCGGCTTTGCCCTGAAATATATCCATGATATCACCGGTCACGTCAACGCGGGGTGCCTGACCAATTGTTATTGCCCCTATTTTCATATCTGCAGCATCCTTTCTGTTTTTCAGATCTGTCCCAGTGTCTGGATATGCTTCATGGAACCATACAGAGACTGGATTAGTTCATATTCTTTTTTATCATAGAATTCACATTCGCCCTTTGTAAATGCTTTTGCAACTTCCAGCATGAAGCGTGCGGCTTCTTCGATATCTGTGATATGGCTTGCGCCGGTAGCACAGCCGGGTACCATTACTTCTGCGGTGATGGCTACGCCGACTACCGGGGCATCTGTAGCGGTGGCAGGCTGCAGGATACTGTTAATATGATGCAGGTTATTGCCGTATGGCGTGATATCCTGGGTGGACAGCGGGAAGACATAGGGCAGTTTGCCGGTGGTGATCTGCATTAATTCCAGAAGATCTTCGGAAGCTTTCAGGATGTAACCTTCTTTTACTGTGGGAGAGATGGCAAATCCCCGGGTATTGATCATACGGTTGCCTTTGGTGGTATCACAGGATAAGATGGCATCCAGTTCGGGAGAAACTTCTTCCTGATTTACCTGGGACATTTCCACCGGTGAGCCCATAAAAGGAACGGGTTTGTGGGGAGCAGTAGGGGCATCGGGACAGATGTGAGTGGAAATGAAGACATCCCCATCCAGGAAATCTCCCTTATTCTGCATATCTAAAAGCTTAGCGGCAAGGGCTGTCACAGCCAGGGCTCCGTCACCGTCGGACACATATCCCAGACGTTCCGGACGTGCACCGATTCCCCCAAGGCGTCCCAGCAGTCCAATGGTTGGAGCGGTACCTTCGTTTGTTTTGCCTTTGATTCCCGGAATTCTGACTTTTACCATATCGGTAGAACCCTTCGGTCCTTTTAATTCATATACTTCAATATTGGCATCCCCACGGATACCTCGCAGATAAGCAGCCACGTCCCAGCCGGTTACGGTACTGCTGTCTAAAATATCAAATGCTTCAATTAATTGTTTCATCAACATAATGCTATACCTCTTTTCCTGAAAATTTAACAAAAGTATAGCATTGAAAAAGTGGAAAGTCGATACATCTGGTGACCAAAAAAATCTCCATTATATTGTGCATTAAGCACAAATAAAAGAAAATAGAACCGGTTTTTGCATTTGTAAAATAAAAATAAAGTATTTGTAAAAAATTAATAAAAACAACTTGACAATTGCTGGAAAAATCAATATAATGGCAATTAATTCAGGGATTTAAAACGGTAAAGTTTTGAATCTCACAGGAAATTTCTTTTGCAATTATTAATGACATATTGTGCAAAAGACACAAAAGGAGGAAGAGACTATGAATGACAACAAAGACCTGCAGACAGAAGTTAAGATTTCTGCATCAGAGCACCCGAAAGCATTTTCCCCGCATATTCTGATCTTAAATCTGATTATGTGTGCGATTGGTGCCATCATTGGGCTGGAGCTGATTGTGAGAACGGGTGTAACTCCCAATACTTCTATTATTGGGGCGCTGTTTGCCATTATACTATCCAGGATACCCATTAAGCTGCTGCAGAAATACCGGAATGTACATAGCCAGAACCTGATCCAGACAGCGATCTCAGGGGCGACATTTTCAGCTGCCAACAGTTTAATACTGCCAATTGGTATTCCTGTTCTTATGGGGCATCCGGAGCTGATGTTCCCAATGCTGATAGGAGTATTTCTGGCAACGATTATTGATGCAACGATTCTTTATAAGACCTTCGATACGGAGATGTTCCCCGCCACCGGAGCATGGCCTCCCGGAGTAGCAGCAGCCGAGGCAATCCTGGCGGTTGTGGAAAAAGGTAGAAAGGCAATGCTGCTGATCGTAGGTGCGGCAGGGGGAATTGTAGGCAAATGGATTGGGATACCTATGGATTTGCTGGGTGTATCCTGGTTTGGTGACTTTTTTGCCATGGGTGCTTTGGGAGCCGGCAGTATTGTAATCGGAATCGTAAAGACAAATGCAATTTCTTTAAACCTGTTTCAGCGTGACTTTGTCATAGCCGGTAATCTGTTCGGCGAGGGATACAGCTTTGACAATGTTGCACTGCTGAAATACATGCCCCATGGAATTATGATCGGTGCCGGAATTGTTGCACTCATTCAGGTAGGAATGATGCTCTTTAAAAGAAAGGGTAAACAAGCCAGCAACGCAGGTAAATTTACCACCAGCATGTCTCAGATGAAACAGGCTCTCGGACTGGGATATGTGGCATACCTTGTGGTAGCATTGTTACTGGCGGTTATCAGCGGTCTGGTAACACAGATGTCATTTCCTCAATTTGTGCTCTGGGTTATTTATGCGGCATTTGCAGCAATTGGATCCGAGCTGATCGTTGGTATTTCTGCAATGCATTCCGGATGGTTCCCCGGTTTTGCAACCGCTCTTATTTTCCTGCTGGTAGGTTTACTTCTGGGATTCCCGCCTGTACCGCTGGCACTTATGGTAGGTTATACATCTGCAACAGGACCGGCGTTTTCAGATATGGCATATGATCTGAAATGCGGTTACATATTAAGAGGAAACGGGGCGGATCCGGAGCTGGAAAAGGCAGGCAGAAAGCAGCAGTACTTAAGTGAAATTCTGGCATTTACCGTAGCATTCGTTATGGTTGCTATTTTAGCACATAAATATTTTGACCAGGGATTATTTGCACCAGTAGCACAGACCTTTGCTACAACCATTGAAGCTGGTACCAGCGCAGAAGTAGCAAAATGTCTGATTATCTGGGCATTCCCAGGCGCATTGATTCAGTTTATCGGCGGAAAGAAACAGATTGGTATTCTGTTCGCAACCGGTTTGCTGGTTGGAAGTACTGTGAATGGTGTTACGATTATCGTAGCTTTGATCATCCGTTACTTTATTGTAAAAGCAAATAAGAACAATGAACAGATTCTTACCATTCTGGGTGCAGGAGCTTTGGCAGGAGCTGCGTTGTACAGTTTCTTTACGGCGACTCTGGCACTGGGGAAGAAGAAATAAAGTCGTTTAGATATAGTAAGTAAAAAGGAAAAGCGTGATCTATGCTTTTCCTTTTTTTGTACTTATTTGATTTTAACTAATGGGAACAAAACTCCGGTTTCCAGTTCGCTTTCATCCGAAGCACTGTGTTCATCTTTGATAAAGCGTTCGATGCTGGGACCGGAGATCTGGTATTCCGGATGTTCTGCAAGCCAGTTTAAGACGGCGTCATACGCCTGATGAAGATGCTCATGGGAGCCATAATGAGTTACGGCTGCACAAAGTGTGGGCGGAAGTGTATGAACATCCGGATGGGTACTGTTAACCGGCACCTGGGCTTCCACATCCACATTTTCATGGGAAAATTCTTCATTTAGATAAATTAATTGAAAGGCACCTGCCGGTTTAAGTCCCCTTGCATTCATCTCCTGGTGCAGATTGGCAAATAGATGGTGAATACTGTCGGCATCTATATTAATTGTACGGCGGATCCCAAACACATTTTGTGGGGGTGTATCCATAGTAATGACATGATATTGGTTCTGCTTCATGGCTGTTTCCTCCTTAGGCAGAGACAGATCCTGCTCCATTTGGCGGAGTATTGAATTTAAAGAATGAATCTGGTCCTTTATTTTCTGATGCTGCAGCCGAATCTGGATACATAATGCATCTTCCGGCAATTCCAGCAAAACTTTAATTTCAGAGAGGGTGAAGCCGTATGCCTTTAACTTCTCTATGGTATGCAGGGTTTTTGCCTGGGAAGCATGATAATAGCGGTATCCGTTATCCGTACCTGTTGCAGCGGGATGCAGCAGTCCGATGCTGTCATAATGACGCAGCATTCTTGCAGAAATACAGCATAATTTTGAAAATTCTCCAATGGTAAACATATCTGTCTCCTTTTTAAAAGTGTAATATAATCAGAACCGGTTCTGAGATTATCATATACCTTAGCATTGTGGTAATGTCAATAGTAAAAATAAAGTTTTTTGTGGAAACTCTTATTTACACAGATCTAACGTAAATTTGTTGTATATTCCCCAATATTATTGCTATAATGAAACTAACAGCGTCAAACCGAAGAGGGATGAAATGGCAGAGCCGGTCAAAAGGAACCCGAAATGTAACTGTTCTCGGGGCGTAAATGAAGATGGGAAGGCGTGCAAAAGAAAAGAGGTGCTCCATATGCAGTTCACAGGTCTGCATATCCGCAATTTTAAGTGGATACGGGATATGAATATCCAGGATATCGAACATGCATTAATCCTGGTGGGGAAGAACAATACCGGAAAAACGACGATTCTGGACGCAATACGTGCAGTCTGCGGATCTTATGTAGTGACGGATGAAGATTTTAATGAAAAAAAGCAGAATATAGAAATAGAGGTATCGGTGAAAATTACAGCGGATGACAGGCAGATGCTTCATAAAAACGGGATTGTCAGCCAGTATAAACGTTACGATATCTGGGAAAAGGATTTCCTTACAAAGCTGCCGTCCTATGACGGGGAAATAATGACATTTTTATTTACTGTAAATCGGGATGGACAGATCCGGTATGGAGACGGCGTGAAAAAGCATAACCGCTACATAAAGGAAGTGATGCCTCAGATTTATTACATCGATGTCCAGAGGGATTTAGAACAGATACAGGAAGATCTTTTAATGTGCCAGGAAGATGCATTGTTAACTCAGATGCGCTCAGGGTGCTGTCTGTTTGATCAGGCAAAGCAGTGCAACCACTGTTTTCAGTGTATCGGTCTGATTAACCAGAAAAGTCCGGATGAGCTAAATGCATATGAGACATCCAAGCTGTTGGAATATAAGCTGTATCAGCTGAACCTCAGTGAATTTTCAGAAAGAGTGAACCGGATCTTTCACAGAAACGGCGGGTTTATGGAAGAAATCCATTATACAATGGAGTGCGATGTTGACCGTTTATTTAAAGTGAATGCCAGGACTTACAGTAAGGAGAGAGGGACTACAAGCCCAATCGAGCACCTGGGGAAAGGTATGAGGAGCATCTACATGCTGTCTCTGCTGGAAGCATATGTAGAGGGGGAGAATCATCTGTCCAGTATTATACTGGTGGAGGATCCGGAGATTTTTCTTCACCCTCAGCTGCAAAAGGCAGCCAGTGAAATCCTTTACCGGTTATCCAAGAAAAACCAGGTGATTTTTACCACTCATTCACCCAATATGCTCTTTAATTTTAACAGCAGGCAGATCAGACAGATCGTACTGGATTCCGAGTATTTTTCAGTTGTAAGGGAGCATACGGACATTGGTAATATTCTGGATGACCTGGGCTATTCCGCCAATGATCTACTGGACGTGAGCTTTGTATTTATTGTGGAGGGAAAGCAGGATAAGAGCAGACTTCCGCTGTTGCTGGAAAAGTATTATTCGGAAGTTTACGATGAGCATGGAAAGCTGTCCAGGATCGCCATTATTACCACAAACAGCTGTACGAATATCAAAACCTATGCCAATCTGAAGTATATGAACCGAATCTATCTGAGAGATCAGTTTCTGATGATCCGGGATGGGGATGGCATGGATCCGGATAAACTGGCGGGCCAGCTGTGCAGGTATTATGATCAGAGAAATCTGGAGGATGTGGATCAGCTGCCGAAAGTGACTGAGAGAAATGTGTTGATATTAAAATACTATTCCTTTGAAAATTACTTTTTAAATCCTAAGATTATGGTTCAGCTTGGAATTTTGGAAAGTATGGAATCGTTTTATGAGATTCTTTTTACAAAGTGGAAAGAGTATTTGTATCGGCTTCGGAGTGGCAGGAAACTGGTGGAAGTACTGGGCAGGGACCTGGAGAGTATCCAGGATATAAAAGATCATATAGAAAGTTTTAAAATTTATATGAGAGGACATAACCTCTATGATATTTTTTACGGAAGATACCGCAGCCAGGAGACAGAGCTGCTTCGTAAGTATATAGATCTGGCTCCCCGGGATGATTTTGCGGATATCTTAGATTCCATTGACCGGTTTGTCTATTTTGACAGCAGGAAAAAGGAGCTAATCTAGTATGATACCCAGCCCCGTCAGAAGATTTACGGCTTCAGGATACGAAAAACGTGCATTTTTTACTTTGTTCGTCTGAACATCAATCATATAATCCCTGGCGTCTCTGAAATCAGAGAATGCCAGGTTATTTTTTGTAAATTTCGTATTTTTCAGCTGACATCCCTGAAAGTTCGCCTTTTCCAGGCGGCAGTCTTCAAAGTAACATTCTTCCATGACATTTCCCTGAAAAGAAAATTGATTCAGTTTCAGCTTTACAAAATAATTATATTTTAAGACACAGTTTTCAAAGCCAGTAAAGGGTAGAGTAATTCCGTTTTTGGTTTTTAACTCATCCCAGCTGATGCCAACCAGGGAACAGTGGTGGAAATCGTTGTTTTTAAAGTCTGTATATTGAAATTCTGTGCCTGCGCAGGTACAGCTGCAAAAAGAGCACCGGTCAAAAATGCAGTTTTTGATTTTCAATTCAAAAAAATTGCAGTGGGAGAAGGTACATTCAATAAAATGTGCATCTTCCAACAGTGTTGATTCCAGATTTAATGTCTCAAATCGCTTTTCCTCATATGTTTGCATAGAAGCCCTCCTGTGAATCCAATTGGTTTTTACCACAGATATGTTTTTTATATCATGGCATGTATTGGATGAAAGGTCAAGGAGAAATATAGGGTGTCATGTTAACTTGACATGCCGGGATCGCTATGCTACTATGGTGTAAGGTAAACATTACATAAGTATTTGAGCAAAATGATTCAAGTGTAAAACAGGGAGAAATCTATGAAAAACAGAATCAGAGAATTAAGGGAAAGAAAAGGACTGACCCAGGCACAGCTGGGGGATATGGTTGGGACCTCCAGACAGGCAATCAATGCGATTGAAACAGAGAAATTTGAGCCGTCTATCTGGCTGGCATATGATATTTCAAGAGTATTTGAATGCAGTATTGAGGATGTTTTTTTATTTGAGGAAAGTCTGAAAAAATCTAGGGCTGAGAGCAGCAGAAAGGAGCAGGGAAATGGCGGTAAGGCAGCTTCGTTATGAAGGAGACGGGATACTGAGTAAAAAATGTAAAGAGGTTACGGTTGTGGATGATAAAATCCGGGAGCTTTTAGATGATATGCTGGATACGCTTCATACGATGCCTAACGGGGCAGCTATTGCAGCATGTCAGGTTGGTATTCTGAAACGGCTGGTAGTGATTGACATGGGAGACGGCGTTATTAAATTAGTGAATCCTAAGATTGTCGGAACCAGCGGCGTACAGGAAAGCATCGAAGGATGCTTAAGCTTCCCGGATAAGGCAGGCATAACCGTGAGGCCTAAAAAAGTGACGGTACAGGCATTAAATGAAGTGGGAGAAGAAATTCTGCTGGAGGGTGAGGATCTTATGGCAAAATGTCTCTGCCATGAGATTGAGCATCTGGATGGCAGAGTATTTTTAGAGCATGTAATCAGCTATGTGGATATGCCGAAGTAGTCCGCCTGCGGGACCAGGCAAAATATCCAAAGCAGATCAGAATAGAAACCAGAGATGCAGCAGGTGCCGCAAAGCCTATGGAATAGAGGGAAGATCCGGCTGCCTGACTCAGAAAATAGGACAGGGGGATTCTTACGGCAAACGTGGCAATCATACTGTGAATCATGGAAATAATGGATTTTCCGCATCCGCTGAAATAGGAGTTCATGCAGAATATAAAGCTTACCAGAATACAGTCTATGGAATATGAGCGCAGGTACTGTGCAGCTGTTTCGATTACCCGGGGGTCATTGGAGAACATGCCGGTCAGTGTTTCCGGCAGGAACTGGGAGTACAGGCAAACGGCGAAACCGAAAATCAGGGAAAAGCCCACACCGCAGTAAAGTGCGCGTAAAGCCCGTTCCGGTTTTTTTGCCCCCATATTCTGTGCGGTCATGGTAGCTACAGCGGAAGCAAATGAGGTGGGCGGCAGCATGGCAAAAACAATCAGTTTTTCCACAACGCCAACTGCTGCTGAGGCGATAATTCCCATGGTATTTATAATTGCAGTAATAATCAGAAACGAAACATTTACAAGTGCGTCCTGCAGTGCTAAAGGCAGTCCTACTTTTAAGATATAGAGCAGGGAGTAGCGGTCCGGGTGCAGATGGTATCGGTGAAAGGGAAAAGAAAACCCTTTCTTTTTCATATATATAAATGCAAGTATAAAGCTGATACCCTGTGCCAGGACTGTGGCAATTGCTGCCCCTTTGGCACCCATATGAAGTGCACCGGCAAGAATAAAGTCTACGACGATGTTTATTACACAGGCGGCTGCGATAAAGTACACTGGAGTTTTAGAATCCCCAAGTCCTCTGAAAATACCGCTTACCGCATTATAGCCGATAATAAATGGGATTCCGCATGCGCAGATAAGCAGGTACTGGCGGGTGGCATGGACAGCTTCCACAGGAGTGTGCATCAGAGTGACAGCCGGGTTTGTAAATATGATCATGACCGGTGTAATGAGAACAGCCAGCAGCAGGAACAGAATAGCAAGATTCCCAACGGCGGTTGCCGCCCCCTCTTCGTTTTGCTCTCCGATGCGCTTTCCGATCAGGACGGTTCCCCCCATGGAAATACCCAATATAATGCCGGTAATGGTCTGCATAACCTGGCTTCCGATTGCTACAGCCGATACGGCGGAAGAATCTGCGAATTGTCCCACCACAAATAAATCAGCGGCGCCATATAGTGCCTGCAGCAGACTGGCAATGAGAAAGGGGACGGCAAAACGCAGCAGAGTGCTTCCAATACGGCCTTCGGTTAAAGAATGTTCTTTCAAAATATTACCTCCTAGTAGTACATAAAGTTTTCAAAAAATATGTCCGAATAAAAAAAGCTGGATAAGCAGCAGGTATCAACCTGCCATCTTATCCAGCATTATTATTCGCAATCGAAATGCCCTCCGATGAACCATTAACAATATACTACAGGGGAAAGGAAGTTGTCAAGAGTGGTTAAACCATTTTTTGACATAATCTTTGGTGTGTTCCGGTGCAAAAGTCTCAAATCCTGTCAGATTCCCGTCTTTATCGCGAAGGGCAAATACATCGATAACGCCTTCCGATGTTGAAAAGCAGGGACCATATGTCTGGTTATCATCTTTTGAGGAAATCCGGTCTTCAAAATACCGCACCAGTTTATCGTTATAATAATATCTTCCGGTTTTCTTATCTCTGGTCAGTCCATATTTAGAATAATCTTTTTGACGTGCAGTGGATATCTTCTCAAAGATGGGATCTGCTATTTTGTCAAATTCAGTAATCTTTGCATTTGCCTTGGTATAATAGTCATCCAGAATTTTATTGGAGCTTTCCAGAACTTTTGTAAAACTGTCATATTTTTGGTTGGCGGCATCCAATTCTTTTTGAAGTTCATCGATTTTGGCTTCATATCCATCGATGGAAGAATCATAATCATTCGTTTCATTCGTCATAGATTCCTGATACAGCTTTTCCAGCTTCGCGGAATAAGAGGCTGTAACCTTAGCGTACTGTTCGCTGACCTGGTCCCAGTATGAGTCCATGGTATCCTCATATTTTTCATTTACTTTTTCATAACTGGAAGCGCATTGTTCCATATACTGATTGTAGTTGGCATATACCTCATCTGTAAACTTATACCATTGTTCTAAAAATGTGGGATCCAGATAATCCGTCTCCGTTTCGGCTAATTTCTTTAATTTCACTAATGAATCGGACAGTTGTTTCTCAAGATCGGTATAATTGGATTCAATGTCTTTTCTGGCAGCATCGTATTCCGCCTTAATGCCTGACATTAATTTTTCAATATCAGCTTCACTCATGTTCGTAAAATCAATTTTTGCTGCTGCTGAACTGTCGGCGGTGGTTTCAACTTCACTGCCAGCTTTACTGCCGGATGAACTGTCAGCTGCAGTATCAGATGTACTGTCATTCAAACTTCTTTCGGCTGCGGTAGCTGTTTGGAAATTTTGGTTAGAGGCTTCAGATGCCAGAGCAGTTTCTGTGGGTGCCTCAGCGGCAGAGGTTGTAAATGTTATGGCAATACTGGCGGTTAATACCAGGGCTACAGCAGAGCCTGCCAGGGAAGTTTTCTTAATTTTCATAATTGCTTTAATCCTTTCTTCTACTGCATTTTTACAGAAGTGGCTGCATAGAGGGTTCAACCGGCTTTTTGACTCTTCCAGGCTGATCAGCGTCCGGGCGTAATCAGACTTCAGACTTTCCCCAAAACTACGTACCACGGATTCATCGCAGGAAAGCTCTATATCCCGATTTGCCAGAAGATACATTACCCATACCAGCGGATTGAACCAGTGGATGCAGGCTGCAAATGCAAAAATATACTTGAGTACAGCGTCAAAGTGGCGGATATGGATGTATTCATGAATCAATACGTATCGCAGCTGCTCATTTCCAAGCTTTACCATTTCTTTGGGAAGGAGAATAACCGGCTTTAGAATCCCGTATGTAAAGGGGGTTTTAATCTGGTCGTATTGCTTAATCCGTACTTTCCGGCGGATAAAACCGGTCTGAATCATAAAATTCGGAAACTCATTGCCAACCGGTACAGCTGTGCGGTATTCCAGACGGCAGCGAATGTGGGGAACCATAAAAATTAATGCGCTGATCAGGACTCCGGCAAGCCACAGGATAAGCAGGACGGACTGTATACGAATGGGCGGCGGAGTTTCCTGAACTACAGCATTCTCCATGGAAATATCCTTCTCAGAAGGAGCAGCGCTTGCAGCATTCACAACGTTGGTACTGCTTGCAGCATTGTCATTCGTATCAGAAGTATTGCTATTGAAATCAACAGTATGATTACCATTGTCCGGCGTACTGACAGCAGTGTTTTCCAAAATGGATTGATTTTCCACGATGGAGGATTCCGGTGTATAGATCGAGTTGTTCGTTACCGTTTCCCCAAGGAAGCGAAAATCGTTTTCAGCGGAGGAAGCAGCATCCGATGATTCTAAGTCGTTTCCAGCGGAGGAAGCAGCTGCCGATGATTCTAAGTCCGATTCGGCAGCATCCGGTTCATGACTGCCGAATACCTGAAAATTTGCTGACCTCTGCTGTATATGATTGGCTAAGGTATAAACGCTTAGCTGGGATGTAACGGTAAATGGAATTAGAAGTCTTATGACGACAATTCCCCACAGTACTAAAAAAGTCTTTTTCGGCAGCTTATTTACGGCCACGGCTCGAATGACCAGGATGGCAATAATTAAAACAGCTGCATATATACTCATCTCCCATAGTGTCATAACGGCCTCCTATTCCAGATCCTGTACAAGCTCTTTAAGGCGTTCGATTTCCGGTTTGGAAAGATCTTTTCTTCCGAGAATAGACGCGACCAGACGGTCTGCGGATCCATCGAACATTTTATTAATGAGTTCGTTCGTTTCTGTTTCCTGTGCCGCTTCCTGGGTTACCAGAGGATGACAGACAAAATTGGGATCTTCTCGCTGGATCGCTCCCTTATCAATACATTTTTTAATTACGGTGTAGGTGGTGGTCTTACTCCATTCCACCTGTTCTTTCAGGATCCTGGCAATTTCTTTGGCAGTGGTATCCCCATCTTTCCATAGAATCTCCATAACCCTTAGTTCAGAATCAAATAATTTCATTTCCATGTGCATGCACTCCTTTATAGTACGCTGAAACTCAGCGAGGTAAAATGTTCTATTGTAATAGAATTCTATAATGAAATTCTACCGCGATAGAACAAAAATGTCAAGGGAGTTTCTGGTATTTCTCCCAGAATTTTTAGAAAGAAGGTTTCATCCATGAACAGGTGTTTCGGGCGTTTGACAGTTGAACGAAATAAAAACCCTTGAAAACCGCAGAAATGCGGC
>UQGG01000048.1 GCA_900540475.1 uncultured Robinsoniella sp.
TAAGCGGGCAGTGAGCTGCGAAATGCATCAGGATTTCGGAGCGAATGCCCGCGTGCCGCCAAAAAGCGCTTCGGAAAGGTTAGAAAATACCAGTTCTGCGGCCAGCTGACGGAGTCCATACCAGTTTCCCACGCCCATCTTTCTGTACACTACCTCCATCTACAAAGCGTATTTAATCAGCAAAACCCCAATATAATGCATTTAATAGAGCACCTATAAACGATCGCTGAAGTAGTACCGTGTGTTTCAGCGGACTAAACGGTACCAGTCAGATGCCCCGTCACAATTGGCTGAATGGTTCTTTCTATCAGAAAATAAAACAGTTCCGGATTTACCATCCCTCTCAGATTATTAATAATAAGATTATCCGTAGGCATAGCCGCAAATGAATCCAGCCCCTTCATGATGACGTCTTTCCCAGGAGTTTCATTCCAGCGGATTTCAGCTTCCTCATTTCTAAAATAAAATTTTACTTCCCTGCTTACTGCTTCTTCCAAAAAGGTAATCCTGATTTTCAAAACCCTGCGGTTCTCTTCATCCGTCGAAAATTTCCCCTCTGCAGCTACCAGATATTCTTCTTCATGCAGTTTAATGGCTGTTGTTCTGGCACCCTGAAATCCAATCTCAATTTTGTGATTGTCTTCACCTTCTTGTATTTCCAGATAAAATCTTCCTCTGTCCATGCGAAATCCCATCCGGCTAATGCCCTCGGAATAATTATTATGGAGCACCTGGAGCATTAAAGGTGCAAGCCCCACATGCTTCTGCTCCATATCGAATACCCTGCCGGCAGCCCATTGCCTGTCATCAGGTACAAACTTCTGCCTGGGCTGTCTTCTCTTTTTATGTATACAGCTGCGGTTCCATCCTCCCTTTTCAATCAGCGGAAGATTTTCTTTGTCGCCTCTGGCTGCCTCTTCAATACTTAAGAGCCTGCTATAATCCATGTTTTCTTCTGCCAAAACGGCTTCCTTACCGATTCCCGGTACAAAATCATTTTCAAAATATCTGCCGATCACATCCATAAGGGTGGACTTCTGAAATATTTCCCTGCTTCCGGCATGTGCCACGATGACCATTTGAAGGTCGGGGTATACGATGACATTTTGACCAAGCATCCCATTAAATAAAAAGCTTCCCGGTCTGCCTCCAATCCAGATCTGGTAACCATATCCATTGCCGCATTTCTCCGGGGGCGTATCCACCTGTTTCGTTGTGGATTCCTCCACCCATTCAGCCGGAATAATCTGACGATCCATCCATTTTCCCTGCTGAAGGTATAACTGTCCCAGCTTTGCTGCATCCTCCGGCAGCAGAAAAAGTCCCCAGCCTCCCTTTGTAATCCCTTTCGGGCAGGTCTCCCAGAAAAACTTTGTGATTCCAAGTGGCTCAAACAGCCGGGGCGTCAGGTATTCCGTCAGCGTTTCACCGGTAATCTCGGTTACAATCGCAGACAGCATATAGGTATTCATACTATTATAGTCAAACGCTGTCCCAGGTGTCCCTTTAACGGAGGACTCCAGAAAGCTTTTCGTCCATTCATTACCGGATAGTGCACCTGCCTCATTATAGACAACACCGCTGGTCATGGTCAGCAGATCCCTTACCGTAACATTTTTCTGGCGGAACAGCCCTCCCAATATATTTTTCTTCGAAAAGATATCATGAACCCGGTCATCCAGCTCCAGTCTGCCCTCAGCCACCAGCAATCCTACTGCCATTCCGGTAATGCTCTTGCACATGGAGTGGGTGACATGCCACATCCCCTGCCTGTATGGCGCAAAACTGGTTTCTCCGATGACATAGCCATTTCTCAATATCATGATATGATGCATATTAATTCCTTCATTACTTTTAAGCTCTTCTATCAGATCCCCGATCATTGCAGATGAAATTCCCTGGGTTTCCGGAACCGCCCGCATAAATGCCTGTTCATAAGGTATTTCCTCCGGAAAGGGAATCTTCTGCGGGGCAAACTCAACTTTACTGCGATCCGTTTTCCCATTTATTAAATTCCAGATTAGTTCAAAAACCGCCATCTGTTCTTTCGTCATGTTGTACTCCTTTGCTCTGACCTACACCGTTCATTCCTACTCTATGATTATAGTATGGAAAAACTTCATATACTACCTATAAAAAATTATATTTTACATAAAAAAGTATAAAATTTTTATATGCATAATCTAAATTTTGTTTTCCAAACATCAAGACTGATGTTATAATCTTCCTTATGATGTTTACAAAAGTTGGAGGATTACATTCATGTTTGGTATAGGTACACTGATTAACACCATTGCTGTGATAGCCGGAAGCGGAATCGGTCTTTTTCTGCACAAGGGCATAAAAAAAGAACTGCAGGCATCTCTGATGTGTGCATGTGGAGTCGCTACCATATTCATCGGTATCAGCGGCACATTACAGGGAATGCTGGAGTTCCAAAACGGTGTGATCCAGACCAAAGGCAGCATGATGCTGATCTTTTCCCTGGTTCTTGGAAGCCTGTTGGGAGAAATCATCAATATTGAAAAACGAATGGAACAACTGGGTGATAAATTAAAAAATGCCTTCCATGCTGAAAATGACAGCCGTTTTGTGGAAGGCTTTGTAAATACTTCTCTGATCATCTGCGTGGGCGCTATGGCAATTGTAGGCTCCATACAGGATGGATTAAACGGAGACTTCTCCATGCTTGCTGCCAAAGCCGTACTGGATTTTGTGATTGTGGTAGTTCTGGCTTCTACTTACGGCATTGGCGTAATGTGTTCCGCACTAGCCATCCTGGTTTATGAAGGCTGCATCACTCTGGCTGCCCATTTTGCCGGATACTTTGTGGCAGAAGAGCTGATCGCCAATCTCTCTTACATAGGGTCTGCGTTGATTTTCTGCGTGGGCATCAACATTGCTTTTGGCAAGAAGTTCCGGGTCGGCAATATGCTGCCAGCCTTACTCATTCCGGTTCTCTATGCAGTCTATACTGTCTTTCGGTAGCATGGGCAGAACCGGCTGTGAATATGGCTTATGACATTAACCCCAAAAGAGCTGCGGCATTCCGGTAAAACACTTTATCTGCCACATCTTCTTTGCCGGTAAATGCCTTTTTACATAGCGCTATAGAAGCTTCTACTTCTCCAAAAGGATAGTCTGTCCCAAACAGGATCTTGTCCTCTCCCATTAATTCTGTCAGTTCTTTCATTACCTCTGCTCCCTTAAAGGAAGTATCTGTATATACATGCTCCCATTTATGCTTTCGAACCGCTTCCGCTAATTCCAGATATTCCTTTCCACATTCCCCGCCAGCATGTGCCGGTATTAGAATATACTGAGGATAACGTTCAATCAATGCCAGCATATAATGAAGGGCTCCATACTCCTTTGGTGCTATATTCTGATAGGGGCTGCCTTGTTTATAATAATCATTTACTCCGCAATGTGCAGTTACCGGCAGCCTTAATTCCCCAAAGACCTCAACTGCTGCATAAGTGCGCTCATCCGTAAGACTTACATTTTGCAGAATCGGATGCAGTTTTAAGCCTCTTGCGCCCATTCTAATATCTTTTCGAAGCTTTTCCTGCATTTCTTCTATCGGAAGTGTGAAATCCGGACTGGTAAAGGGCAAAATTCGGGGCTCCAGTTTTGATGCGGCAAGGGTCTCTTCAAAGCTGGTATTAGGAAGAATCGGCAGGGAAACCATATAATCCATCTGGTTCGATGCAATCTCCTCACGGATAGATTGTAAGCCCCCTTTTTCCCAGATCCGGAACTGTCCGGCATCAATCAGTGTATTGAGGGCATCGGGATCGTCTGCAATAAGCGGCGCCTGATAACCGTTCTCCCCCAGCTGCCTGAAAGGATCCTTATATTGGGGTAAATGCTGTGGTGCTTTGAAACTTATATTCTTATTCTCATGAAAAATATCACCTAAATGTGTGTGGAAATCTATAATTCGTGTTCTCATTTATACTTCGTACAAGCATTGCTGTACTTGGATACCGGCACATGATGATTCAGACGGTATCTGCCTTTCATAATATTTGCATAAATATGCTCCTGTATATTTTGTACTGCAGTGTTCCAATTTATGCATTCACGATCTTTCCACCTGTCATTTAGACAGTCAATCCGATAGTTATTTTCAAAGCTGTTCCATCATTTCCGATTACGGATGCAATCTGCCGAATCTTTCTAAGAAGTTTGTTTTTTCAATTGCTTTATAGGCTTTTGCCCAATTTTCGCTGATTACAAATTCCTTTGGATATTTTTCATAGTTTTCAAACCAGCACCAGGAAATCGGCCATACATCATGTTCCGGCAGGGTATCCGCAAGGAAATCCAATTCTGTTTCCACAAGATCCTCGTTGCCGGGATAAAAGATACTGTCCTTTGATTTTATATAATCGGATGGCCGGTAACCATAAGATGGCCACTGTGCCGGATCTCTCTGAATCGACTTGTTTACGATTTCTATCAGCTCTTTTTCTAACTGGTCATAATCATATCCCTCTAAATTTACACGTTTCATGGCATTAATTAATGAAATATATCCGCTGGGTCCCATATCCCCCAGATGATCGTCCTTTAATCCATCCATCATTGTTTTGATCAAATCTAAAACAGATGGATAAATTATGGACTCCGGATAGTGCTCAAGAATAAAGGCACAAAAGCGCAGGTGAATCCCCCTGCTTTCTATACTATTATATTCTTTATCATAATTATAGAAGCTGGCATGTGGATAATCCCCATTTGTAGGAACCGTAAAGATCCATCCTTCCGGAAAATTACTGTGACAATCCAGATACTTTTTAATACCGGTATAAATGGGATGCTGCATATCGTAAAACTCGATTTCATCCATAATTTCCAAAACATAATATAATCCATAAGGAATAGAATTATAATTCCAGTTATCCGGGTCAATCCCATTTCCGAAACCGCCATCTGCATTCTGATAATGCATCAATGCGTTTACGACATCCTCTTTGCTTCCATTTGCAAAATAATAATTCCATTTTGCCAGTTCCAGTTCCCTGGCATTTCTATGTATCCAGACTTCAATGTGTCTCTTATCTACACGCTTCCTATTATTAGCCTTTATATCATTAGCTTCCATATCATTAGCCTCCATATTTTTAGTTTACATACAATTAATATCCATATTTCGTAATTGCATATAAGTAAGATTAAACTGCTTTCCACTATCCATTATACTTTCATGCCCGACCGGGATCTTGTAAAAAAGCGACATTTTTAAATGCCAACTCCTTTGCCTCCTGAATGGACATCGAGTGGAAACGTTTAAAATCATGGAGTAAATGAGCCTGGTCCGCATACTGATATTTTATCACGGCATCCAATACGTCAAACCTTGCGCTCCCCACAATATCATTCCACAAATATTGATAGCGGATTACGGAAGAGAGTTGTTTTGGAGAAATACCGATGTTCTCTTTAAACAGCCTTTCTAACTGCCTGGTACTGATATGCACTTCCCTGGCAAGCTGTAAGGTCCTTATATTTCCTTTATTTTGAAAAATTTCATACAGTGCATCCGAAACAACATGGTTCATGCGCTCCGGATGAAAATTTTCCAGGAGATACTTTTCCGCAATTGCTTTGCGTTCCATCAGGCTGTCCATGGTAAACAATCTATCTTCCAGTAATTTCTTTAACTTGGGAAAATAGTATCCCACATCACAATACAGGTCTTTAGCATCCCTCATGGATTCCCCGGAGAACAAAATCACTGCCCATGCGTAAAAACGGATTGCAAAGGATGAAATCTTCCTTTCTTTTCCAGGCATTGCATGTATTTGAAAAGAACTGATATTAATCCCTGCAAAATCATTGCAGATCCTGTTGTTGGTATAATCAATATCAAACATAATATCCATACAGGTGTCCGGCGTCACAACGCTGCTCACAGACTCCCGGCATTCGGACCGGACAATGGGACCGGACGTCCCCCAAAAGCACCTGATATAGGGTTTAAGCGCTTCACAGGGCTCTATTTCCATATACGTTTCGTCCTTCTTAAAAGGAGTTGCGGTCAACGGTCTATATATTTTATGAAATTCCATATTGATCTCAAATCCTCCTCTATTGTAAAAATAAATCTGAAATTAACCTTATTATAACAGATTACGGAAGCCATTGTATAGATTGTTCTCTGTGTAAGTTGTTACCATATGCGGGACTGAATTGAATAAAGGGGATATGCCCGAAAGCACAGCCCCTCTGTTCAGATTATAATTCCTGTTTATGAATATAATAATGCAGTGCCTTTGCCATAAACTCAGAAGCACCCTCACCGTACTTCTCATCCATGACTTTTCTGCCTGTTTCACCGGTATAGATATCAATCACCATGTCCCAGTATCCTTCCCCCATATCCACATCGATACTCGTCTCTTTTGACAGTTCCATCAACTCATGCATAATATCCTGGATTTCTTCTGAAGTGGGATCCTTTGTCAAATCCGAGGTCAGTTTCACTTGCAAATCATCATTTTTTTTCAGGATATCATCTTTCTGCCCGCCGATATCTTCTATCTGCTCCATTAATTCCTGAAAATGCTCCAGATTGTATTTCATGGCCTCCGTGTATTTTTCAACACTGCCAAATTGTTTAATCGCGATCGGGGCTAAGGTTTCCTGGTCATCTTTCACTTTTTGGATAAATTCATTAAACTTATCCACACTTCCCCAGTATTTAATAACCTCTTCCGTCTTTTCTTTTTTGAACTGCTCTAATGCTCCGATATATTCACTCAAATCAAATTCTTTAAAACTCATACACTGTTCCCCTTTCTCCAGTTTCTCCAAAAGTTCTATCAGTTTGTCAAGCCTGCTGCGTTTCAAACAGAGTAATTTCTTTTGTTTCTTATAAGCTTCGATTTTATCAAACCCCGGTTCTTCCACAAATTCTTTGATTTCCCTTAATTTGAAATCCATTTCTTTGAAAAATAAAATTTGCTGCAACCGTTCTAATGCATCGTCATCATATAACCGATAACCGGATGATGTTATTTCACTGGGCTTTAATAGTCCAATTTCGTCATAATACTGCAACGTGCGTATACTGACTCCTGTTAATTTTGCAATCTGGCTTATCGTTCTCATCGTAATCAACTCCTGGAAATAATTAAGAAATAGTATACAAAAATCTGCCGGCGAATATCTTTGTTCTATTCTTTTTTTATCATACACTATCACGTACCGTGAAAGTCAAGATTAATTTAAAAATTCCATAAAAAAATCCCCGTAATCCCATTCCGGGAAATACGAAGATTTTATTGTATCGCCTTTTATACAAAAGGTAATGGAATTGTTTGATCAGCTCCCGGGACATTGTATCTGACTAAATGACGCGATGGTCTCTGCTGCATACTGAAGAATTTGTGCTGCATCACTGCTGTCCGATAATCCATCTCCGTTTACATCTGCCGCTTTGTGCTGCTCTTGGGTCAGCTCTTTGTATTCTGCCGCATATTGCAGTACTTCAGCGGAGTCTGTGCTGTCCACTGCTCCATCCATATTTACATCTCCCACAAGCCGTGCTTTCAGAATTTCCTGAACCAGACGTTTTACAGTTTCTCCTACTTCCGATGCATCTGCATTTTCCCTCCCGTAGACCGCCTGGGCTTCCTCTGCCACTGTCTTCAGATTTGCTATGGTGTGTTCTACATATTTTTCTGTATTTGCCAGAATCTCATCTGCTTTGTCCAGCGCATTTTTCAGTTCGGATTTCTCTGCTTTTCTTACCAGTGATGTCAGGGCTTGTGCCAAATCCTCATATGCCTGATCGATCTCCTCCCGTGGGGGCTTAGCATTGCCTGCTGTAGTTTTTGCCTTTTCCAGCGCGATCTCCAGATTTTTCACACTGGTCTCTGTATACTGCTCTTTGTTTACAAGTATTTCTTCTGCCTTCATAATCAGGATATCCAGTCTCGTATTCTCTTCTGTTACTAACAGGCTGGTTACGGCATCCATAAGGCTTCTGGCTGCTGCATTGACCGTTTCCTGGTCTGCACTTTCTTCTGGATATACCTTCCTGGCTTCTGCCAGAGCCGTTCTCACAGCATCCACACTTTCCCGGGTGTAATGGGACAGTGCTTCTGTATCCGCCAGTATGGCTTCTGTTCCATCTATTACTGCCTTTAATCCCACACGCTGTACATTATTTTCCAGAAGATTGCAGGCTGTAAGCAGTTCCAGGAATATATTGTCTGCCTCTTCCTGTGTGATCTGTGCATGTTCCATAAGGGCTCTTGCACTGTTTAATTTTTCCTGAACCGGTAACCAGCTGTCATATGTATAGCATCCGGTATCCAGCTGTCTTTGCTCCAGCTTTTCAGCCATAGCAACTGCCAGTTTCAGGCTGTTGATATCTGCTCCTGACTCTTCCAGGCTCTCACGGACTGACTGCAGGCTGCTCTGTGCATGGTCAATTTCATCCTGCCCTGCTTCAAAGTGATTGATTACCGCAAGTGCAAGTTCCATCTCCGCCCCAAGCTCTTCTGTATCTGCCGCTCCCGCAAGAACTTCACTGCATTTTTGATATTCTGCAAGCAGTGCTTTGCGATTAGTCGCCGGCGCGGCATTTCCGTATATGTCTATGGCATCCAGATCAATCCGGTCACCTAATCCTTCTATGATTACGTTGTGCTCTTTGTCTTCCAGACCTCTTCTGGAATACAGCACAGCATTATATCCCTTATCCCCAGACTTTACATTCTCAGCTATGACTTCACCATCCAGCGTAACTTTAAAGTTTCCGATATGCTCTGCGCTGCTTCCGATAAAATCAAATCCGGTTCCTGTGAAACGCAGAGCTGCCGTTGCCCCTGTATTTTGGGAATAAGTAATCGTCCCGTTTCTATGTTTGGACTCATCCCAGGTCAGCCATCCGGCAGAATATTCCATCCTGCTGTCTCTGTCATCTATACTTTCCTTTAATTCATGTGACGCAGTCTCCACCAGGAGTTCTGTACTTCCTTTTGAACGTGCTTCTCCGTCTATTGAGGCGGTCACCATAACTCTTCCGCCGCTGATTGCCGTTACAACACCATTTTCATCAATGGATGCAATCTCCCTCGCGCCTCCTCCGCCTGGCGCTTCTATTTTCCACAGATATTGTGCATTCTCTTTATCGCTGTCCGCCGTCATCTGAAGTGTCTGGCCTTTTTCTGTCAAAACGTTAATATCATTTTCAGCCTGGACAGATATCTCACGCTCTAAATAGTTTACGGGAACCATACTATAAAGCGCCGCTGAGATGCTATCATAATCGTTGTCATCCAGTGCGGACTGCAGAACATTTTTACTCTCCCCGGTGTATTTTCCTTCCAGTTTGTCCTGCGCTTCGTATACTAAATTCTGAATGGAGGTATCCGCCCGGTTTACCGTAAAGCGGCTGTCTTCCGATAAAACAACCGGTTTCCCTTTATACAGCACCCGCGGAGTTTCTCCGGTAGGAGAATCGATCACACAGCTTACAAGTTCACCGTCTTCCCAGGTGATGCTCAACTGGTATCCGCCTCTCGCCCGAATGCCTTTTACCGTTCCGCTGCTCCAAGCCGAGGGCAGATTTTCCATTAGATTTATCTGATCAAACCGACTGTCTACGATCGCTTCTGTAATGGAGCTGGCAAGTGTTGTCCACTTCATAACAGCATCATGTCCATAATCCGTTCCCACAACCTCTAAATGGGAGAATCCAAAATCCTGATAGCCGGTTCTTACAGCCATCAATGTCCGGTCCGGATGTGCACCTCCGTTTGCCGTCATCCAGCGGTACATTTCTTTTTTCTGGGCTTCATATAATTCGGGCGTGTCATCCGGATTGATATCCATGTTAGAAAGGAACAGTCCCAGCAGATGTGATGCGTGGCGATGCCGTTCATCGCCTACCGGATACTCATTATACCATTCTCGCATCCGTCCTGTCTCTTCGTCAATAAACATTTCCAGCGGCATCATATGTTCTCTGGCATCCAAAACCCGGTCCACCAGATCTGTATCATATGAGATTCCGGCGCGCTTAAGATCTTTTGCTCCTGCTTCAATCATATTGAACAGATTGTAGTATAACGTTGTGTCACAGGCGGAAGCCACATCAAATCCAACTTTGGTGTCCCCCACCCAGTACCAGTGTTCGGGGGATCCCGCCGGAGCGACCACCTTATAGCCCTTTAATTCTCCGTCAACTCCATCCACCTCGATTAATGTGCTTAAGGCAAATTTAGCCGCACCTTCCAGCAGGCCATAATATTTTTTCAGTAGTTCCATGTCCTGCGTATAATTATATTTGTCATAAAGGGAATCCAATGCCCAGATACCGCCTGCCAGCCAGGATCCCCACTCAACCTCGCCTTCCCACATGCCGGATTTTGCCCACAGTCCGGTGGAATGTGACATCATCCATGCTCCGTCTTCTGCCCCGTATATGTTCTGTGCTGTCCTCTTCCCCGTACTGTCCTGTGCCCAGCTGTTGATCAGATTGTACTGCCCGTCTGAGGAATCCGCCAGGTTCGCAGCTCCCTTAAGTGCCTGTGTCTTCTCCAGATTTTCATTCAGAAAATAAGCGCCCTCATTGACTCCTACCCACTCTGTTGACCACATGCCCAAAAGCCCATGAGGTAAGACTGAATTAGACCGTTCACATGCAATATTCAGATATCTTGCATACTGGTAATGCATGGCATACTCCTGAGGGCTTACATAGGTCTTCCCGTCTGCTGCCTGAATATCACTTCCTTCCATATCAATCCAAAACCTTCTGAACAAAGAGCGGTACTCCTCCAGATGATTATTCAGAAGTTCCTCATAGGACATCTCTGCTGCCTGGTCTAAAGTTGCTCTGACTTTACCGCTATAATCCACGCCACTGTGGGAAGGATCTGTCAGTACATCCTTAAAACTGCTTTCACTGGTATATAGAACAAGAATCTCTTTTGCATCTGATACCTGCAGAGAGGTCTCCCCAGCCGTCACCTTTCCTCCTTCTGGCAGAATGACTTTCACCCTGGTCTCTAACATGGTGCCTCTATTGTCATCCCACTGGGTTGCCCGAAAGTCATAAGGAGCGCGTCCTGTCATAACTACTTCTTTATTATCCTTGTCCACATAGACTTTATTATCCTTGCTTTTTCCTTTCATCTCAGAAGGTAATTCCAGATTAACTTCCATGTTCATGGCGCGTTTCTCTTCATTACTGATCCTGGTCACCATAACATTATCCGGATTACTGATAAATGTCTCACGCAGATAACCTACTCCGTCTTTTTTAAACGCTACTTCCGATGCAGCTCTATCCATGTCCAGGGTACGCTTATAATCCGTGGTATCTGTCAACTCGGGAAATTTCATCCGCATGCGGCCTGCCGACAGAAACGCACTCTGCTGATCTGACTCCCACATTTTCTTTGTTGTACCGTTAAGAGACTGCATCAACTCGTTTCTCCGTCTTGTGGACGTATCCTCTGCATATGCCTCCTTTAATGTATCAACCAGCTCTGTGTATCCTGCTGCCCGTTCCTCCGGTGTATTTCCCGAGTTTCCCACATCATACATAAAATCCCTGTATGCAGGATCTCCGGACCAGAAGGTAGAGTGGTTTAAAACAAATACATCTTCCTGGACACCTCCATTTTCTTTTGCCGCAAACAAACCGTTACCAAGAGGTGTCCCCCAGTAGCCATACGTCTCCTGCTCTTCTGCCCATTTCATATCTAAGCGTAAACCAGACCAGTCTTCCTGCTCTGTTGCAGCGCTTGCAGACATATCAAAATAACTTGCATTCTGTGCAAAGACCGTATTACTGCTATTAAGTATTGGCAATACGGACATGCAGACCGCCAGACACAATGAAATTCCTCTTTTTTTATTCCTCACTCTTTTTCCTTCCGCTTTTATCTTTCTCATGACTTTCTCCTTCTCAGGTTCTTCTGCTATGCTTCTATCGTTATATTAGCACGGCAGATCAGACAAATATTAGGAATAATTTAATCAGAATTTTCACTTTTTTCTGGTGTGGAGAACTAATTTGTAATATTTTATGCTTTTAATACTTTTTATGGATTACTGTGGAGTGGGGGTTGCATATTACATCTCTAGAGGCAAAAATCCCCGGGTTATAATTCAAGTATAATCACCAGCGTATCTGATTGCAGATTAGCTTTCACGCTTCCTCCCAATTTTTCAACAAGTGCTTTTACAACCGCAAGCCCTAATCCAGTTCCGCCACCTCGCCTTGATTTATCTGCCATGTAAAACCTTTCGAATAAACGAGAAACATCTATCTCTGATACATTACTGACTGAATTTTCAATGGAAAAGCAAATTTTATTTCGGGCTTGTTGCTCAAGATTTATTTTAATATTTCCATTTGTATACCGTATTGCATTTGTCAACAAATTCTGTAAAATACGCTCAACCATGTTTCTATCAGAAAATGCGAAGACCGAGAACTCTGGCAAATTTATTTCTGGACAAATATTTTTTTGTTCTAAAGCTGGCGAATTTTCTGTAATAAGATTTATCAGTAAATTTGTAAAATTAAATTTTTCTCTTTGCGTACTTGTACATTCTGTGTCTAATACCGCAAGATTATAAAAAATTTCTATCAGTTCTTTCATCCTCTCTGCTTTATTTAAAATCGTTTCCACACGATTTTCCTGCTCTTTTGGTAGATCTTCCTTTTTTAATAATTGCAAATGTCCAAGTATAACTGTGAGAGGAGTTCTCAAATCATGCGATATATTTGCAACAGATTCTTTTAAATATTCTTCATGACGCAATGCACTTGCTACTGTTTGCCTTTGCTGACTATTATACCGATTTAGTGTTCCTGCCAATCGTTCCAAATCATTGTCAATTAAAGAAATATCCAGCATCTTTTCTGTATCTTTACAAATAAGTTCTTCCATTTGCTTAGAGAGATTATGAATCTGACCTTTCACTTGTATATATTTGAGCAGTAATATCAAAAAAAATATTGCTAAAATAACGAATAGAACTTCTATATCCAGTCCCCCCTGCCTATTTTAAATCACATTTCCGGAATCTTATCCATGAAAGAAAGATCAGTATACTTGCCCACGCCATACCAATTAATATTGCTGGCAGATGCATAATTCCTTTTGTGCTGCTGACAACTTCTCTTATTTGAAAAGTGGTTAAAAAAGCCACTGGCAATTTTAACATCATTCCATAACCAAGATACAGACTAAGCACGAAAAATTGGTAATTGCTGTAACTGCGGTAGCTTTTACTGCACTTTGTAAACAACAGCAAACAAATATTGCAATAAGAAAAGTTGTACTATTTAAGAGAAATGAATATCCAACTGCTTTCATTACATTATAAATAAATGCACTTATATCTTCAATTCCAAAATTTACAAACTCTTTTATACACCCGGCAACAGGATAAATTAAAGCCATTATATTAAAAGCAACCAAATAATTAATTATTTTACTTATAAAAATTGTTTTTCTGGAATGTCCGGCACTTATCTCCAAATCTATTGTTCTGCAAGAAAATTCCTGTCCCAGAATTAACGCAAGTATACTGGAGAGAAGTATAAGGAGAAATGTTGTATCGTAAACCATTCCGTTAAAAATGTCTGCAAGAGAGGCAGCCATTCTTCCTTCCGGTCCCATCGTTTCTGGCACATAGGTGTCTGCTGTTAAAAATCCCAGGAAAAATACCACTATTAACCCACACCAATAAAAAAAATTGTGTAATAGCTGGTATCTTTCCATTTTTAATAAATTACTCACACTCAAAACCTCCTGCTTACTTCAAATTTGAATGACAAAAAATAAAATACGCTCCCAAATATAAAATAAAAATCCATAAAAGATCTATCGTAATAAAATGTACACTATCCAAAGATAATTCCTGCAAAGATATAAGTCGAAGTTGTCCCATTGGTAATATTTTAGTGATATACTGTGCCTGTCTTCCATTCATAAGGAAAATCATGATCAAGAACGTAAGCATTGGAACTGTTAGTGATTTTCCCATATCCTGAAAAAGAAACGAAAAAAAGAGCGGCAGCATACACATTGCCAATATGGAAAATCCTATCGTAATCATTACTACAGCTATATCGTCAATAGCTGCAAAAGTCTCTTTCAAATAGTACCTGCCAACTAATCCATGAAGAATAAGGGGGATCAATAAAATTATCACACAGGCAATTTGATAAACCACAGTTTTTGCAAAAATGATCTGTCCCCTTTTATGCCCTGAACTAACATATTGATACATCGTTTTTTGTGCAAAATCGTTTCCTACAAACAAAGCAGAAAAGACTATAATCAAAAAATAAAGTAAAGGAGTATTGTATAGAGAAGCGAAAAATAAATTGGCAGTCTCTCTCTTGCTATCCAGTAATAACACACTACTCAAAAAACAGTTAAATAATCCTATTCCCCAAAAGTACCAGCTATGAGTCAATTTATAAAATTCAGCCTTTAGGAGATTTGACATTTTTGACACCTCCTATTTTTTCCAGGAAATAGTCTTCCAGCGTGTCACCTGATACTGAAAGTCCTGTAACAAGAATTTGTGCTTCTGCCAAAACAACTGCAACCTTTTCTATATCGTTTAGATAGTCATATAAACGTATTGTACCGTCTGGCATTAGCTTAAAATTATCTGTATGAAGTTTTTCTTCCAGAATAAGTACCGCTTTTTGTGTATCTGCTGTTTTAATCGCAAGATGACGTTTACAATGTTCATTTAACTCATAATCGGATATTTCTTCTATTATTTTCCCCTCATCAATCAGAATAAAATCGGACGCAGTTTGATACAATTCCTCTAAAATATGACTGGATACTAAAATTGTTATCCCATATTCTTTATTCAATGATTTTAGAAGATTCCTGACTTCCACAATTCCAGCTGGGTCAAGTCCATTTATGGGTTCATCTAAAATCAAAAATTCCGGTGTATTTAAAAGAGCAATCGCAATTCCTAAACGTTGTCTCATACCTAAGGAAAAATTGCGGACACGCTTTTTCCCAGTATCTTTTAATCCAACCATCTCTAAGCTTTTATCTATAATTGTTTTATCTGGAATACCTCGTTGAATACGCTGGATCTCCATATTCTGATAAGCTGTCATTGTAGGGTATAAGGCTGGTGTTTCAATCATACACCCAATTCGTTTTCTCTGCTTCTGTAACTCTGCTATCCCCGACTTTCCCCATAACGCCAGCATACCGTCCGTTGGAAATGCCAGCCCTGTAACCAGTCGTAAAAATGTGGTTTTTCCTGCACCATTCTTTCCTATAAAGCCGTATATCTTCCCCTTTTCTATCTTTAAGCTTATATGGTCCAATGCCAGCGTGTGTTTATATACCTTTGTCAATTCTTGTGTTTCTAAAATAATGGAACTCATATTCAAACCTCCTTTTATATTTCAGTATAAAAAGCAATTATAAATAATTTCTTAAATAGCCGTCAAAAAGCATAAAAAAAACATAAAGCTAAGAAATTATATCTTAGCCTTATGCAAACGATAACCAATCCCCCAAATCGTATCTATGTAATCTTCTTCTGGGTTGATGTTCTTTAACTTATTCCTCAAATTACTTATATGCACATTCAATGTATTATCTTCACTGATATATTCCGTTCCCCATATACTTTGAAAAAGATTAGCCTTTGAAAATACTTTATCCGGATATTTCATTAATAACTCTAATATTGCATACTCTTTTGCCGTCAGAAAAAGTTCTTTGCCCTGCAGGAATACGGTATTTTTTTCAAAATCCAATATTAAATCCTCATGCTGAAAAAAACTCTGTAATCCATTTTGTATTAGAGTGCGACGCAAATTGCTTTCCATTCTTGCAAGAACTTCTTCCATATCAAAAGGTTTTGTAATATAATCATCTGCTCCAAGACGTAAAAAGTCAATTTTGTTCTGCGTTGTTTCTTTCGCTGATATAATAATAACCGGAACAGTCGAATGCTTGCGTATATCCGAAAGAACAATATCTCCACTCCGATAAGGAAGCATAATATCCATCAGAAGCAAGTCTATTTTATTCTCAAGTAAGCAATCCAACACATGAAGTCCATCATATTGACAAAACACTTCATATCCATTTTTATTCAAAAAATCTGTCAACAACTTGTTTATTTCCACATCATCTTCAACAATCATTATTTTCTGCATTTATCAGCCACCTACTTCCAAAATGACTTTTCATTATATTTTTTAATTATTTTCAAGTAACTATAAAATTAAGGGTATATCACTTTCGCAATATACCCTCACACTTAATTATTGAATTTTAGATTAGTTTCCCATCTGTTTTGCAACTTCAGCAGCAAAATCTTCCTGTTTCTTTTCGATACCTTCTCCAGTTTCGAAACGAACAAAGCTCTTAATTGTAATCTTAGCGTTGTTTGCTTTTGCAACAGAATCAACATAAGCTTTCACGTTCTGTTTTCCATCTTCTGCTTTAACATAAATCTGGTCTAACAGACAGATTTCTTTTAATTCTTTGTTGATACGTCCCATTACCATTCCGCTGATGATTTTATCATTTGCATCTGGTTTTTCATTTTTAGCCTGAACGGTTAAGATTTCTTTTTCTTTTTCGATGTATTCCTGATCTACTTCATCTCTGCAAGTATAAACAGGTTTTAAAGCTGCAGCCTGCATAGCTACGTTCTTAGCCATCTCTTTGATATCATCATTTACTACATCTGTTACAACGTCTACTAATACGCCGATCTTTCCACCCATATGTGTGTAAGATGCTACGAATCCGTTTTCTTCAGTAACCTGTTTGAATCTTCTGATGTTCATGTTTTCGCCGATGATTGCGATCTGTCCTGCTAATTCTTCTTTTACAGTCTTTGTAGCATCTGCTTTCCAAGGTTCTTCCATAAATGCTTCGATATCTGCTGCTTTTGTATCCATAGCCTGTGCTGCAACATCTGCAACGTATGCCTGGAATTTTTCATTCTTAGCTACGAAGTCTGTCTCAGCATTAACTTCTACTACAACTGCTTTCTTATCATCATCAGATACAAGAACTTTACAAAGACCTTCTGCTGCAATTCTTCCTGCTTTTTTCTGAGCAGTAGCAAGTCCTTTTTCTCTTAAGAACTCAACAGCTTTGTCCATATCGCCTTCAGTTGCTGTAAGCGCTTTTTTACAATCCATCATACCAGCGCCTGTCGTTTCTCTTAATTCTTTTACCATTCCTGCGGTAATAGCCATTTTATTCTTCCTCCTGAATTTGTATTTATATTGTAACTATCATTTGCGTTAATATTCAATTCACTTGAAATTAACTGCATAATTACATTAATTTCTATCTTAAAATTTACTTTACTTAAGAAAGTGCGCACTAAATTAGTGCGCATTCTCCGTTTTCTATCATTATCGCTCTTATGCTTCTACTTCTGTCTCTGCTTCTGCATCCATGAATTCTTCAGCAACATCTGCTTCTGCACCCTGGTTTGCTTCGATAACAGCATCTGCCATTTTAGAAACGATTAATTTTACAGCTCTGATTGCATCGTCATTACCTGGAATAACGAAATCCAGTTCTTCCGGATCACAGTTTGTATCTGCAATACCAATTAACGGAATTCCCAGTGTATGAGCTTCCTGTACACAGATTCTTTCTTTCTTAGGATCTACAACGAAGATTGCATCCGGGATCTTCTTCATATCTTTGATTCCGCCCAGATTTTTCTGTAATTTATCTAATTCTTTCTTTAATGCGATTACTTCTTTTTTAGGAAGAACATCAAATGTTCCGTCTTCCTGCATAGTTTCGATTTCTTTTAAACGGTTAATTCTGCTCTGGATGGTTTTGAAGTTTGTAAGCATACCGCCTAACCATCTTTCATTTACAAAGTACATGTTGCAACGTTCAGCTTCGCTCTTAACAGCGTCCTGAGCCTGTTTCTTTGTTCCTACGAATAAGATTGTGCCGCCTTCTGCTGCGATGTCAGAAACTGCCTTGTATGCTGTATCAACCATACCTACAGATTTCTGTAAGTCGATGATATAGATGCCGTTTCTTTCTGTGTAAATGTACGGAGCCATTTTAGGGTTCCATCTTCTTGTCTGATGTCCAAAATGTACACCTGCTTCGAGTAACTGTTTCATTGAAATTACGCTCATGTTTTTTTCTCCTTTTTGGTTAAATTCCTCCGTGCACTTCACTCTTCCTCCAAAACCGGACATTCGGCACCGTCTTCGGAATCCATGCACGTGTGTTATTTTTTGCCTATGTAGTATAGCATATTATGGCAAAGAAAAGCAAGGACTTTTTTTGAATATTGAGAATTATTTTGTAATATGTTATATCTTTTCAAATTTTGCTGTTGCTAAAACAAAAAATCCCCGCAAAGCAGCAATGCCATTTACATATGCATGAGCTGCTTTGGGGAGATCTGAATTCTCTTTACTTCTCTTTATAACAACTTATTCATGACGCAGTGCATCAATCGGATTCAGCTTCGCTGCCTTAACAGACGGAAGCAAACCAAAGATAATTCCGATCAGCATTGAGAAAATAACAGAACCGATAATTGCCGGAACACTGATTGCCACCGGAATCTGCGATATCTTGGATATTGCCTGAGCGAGGATAATTCCCGCTATAACGCCGATAATACCTCCAAGGCTGGTCAACACCGCCGCCTCGGTAAGGAACTGTCCTAAAATGCTCTTTTTCTTAGCACCAATCGCTTTCTTCAAACCGATTTCGCTGGTTCGTTCCGTAACCGATACTAACATAATATTCATAACACCGATACCGCCTACCAGGAGGGAGATACTTGCAATCCACAGCAGCTGATTGTTTGTAGCTGCGCTCAGTTCTTCTTTTTCCTTCGCGATCTGCAATACATCGGAAGCTTTATATTTAATATTATCGGTATTTGTAACGGATGCATTTACAATGTCTGCACACTTCTTGCCAATCGTGCTCATATCATCTGTATTCTCCGCTTTCATGACAATATTCTGAGGCTCATCATACTGATATGGGATACACCAGGCTGAAGTGGTCAGGTAAACAATACCGCTTGCTTCATTCCCTTTATAGTTCGTATAATCTTCCATAGAATTAATAACAGGCTCAAACTGATCACTTTTCACCACCACACCGATTACGGTAAATGGCTCTCCTTTTATTTCTATGGTTTGTCCAAGGGGATCTTCATCCTGGAACAGGCTGGTAGCAGCCGACTCATCCAGGATTGCAACTTTACGGAAATCTTTGTAATCTTCTTGTAAAAATGGACGTCCGGTTTTCATTATGTAGCCGCAGGTAGCGAAATAATCCAGATCTACTCCGTAGACTCCGCCGCCATCCAGGCTGGTATTCTGATGATATATTCCATCCGCATACGCTCTTCTTGTATATAATGATACTTTCTCGACGCCGTTTATGTCACTGATTTCTTTTTTTGTCTCTTCTGAGATTACAGGCACTCCCTTAGGCAGAGAGTCGTAATCGGACAGGGAATAATCATCCCAGTCACCCTGGCTCAGGCTTACTGTTACCGTATTGTTGCCTCCGCCGATCAGGTTCTTTTTAATCTGCTCATTGGTTCCCTGGATTGTGGAAACAATGGAAATAATAGATGCGATACCAATGATGATACCCAGCATGGTTAAAAATGACCTCATCTTATGTGACCAGATGCCCTGAAAGGACAATCGTATATTTTCTAACACTGTTCCACCTCCTAGTACATCATTTCACTGGTGTCATCAGCATCTTTTACTTTTGCACCGTTCTTAACATTTTTACCATATGGGAATGCGATTTTATCTTCGTTGGTTAAACCTTCTTTAATTTCAATGTACTGTGAAAATAATGTTTTGCCGGTCTTAACAAACTGCTGTTTTAACCGTTTATTTTCGTCTGCCTTGTAGACATAGCTCTGTCCGTTTTCAGTTCTTACATAAGCCTTGTACAAATAAATGGTATCCGCATTTCCCGAACCTCCGCTGATTGTTATCTGCGCCGATTCATTATTGCTCAAACCGTCTGCGGATTCAATATATGCCGTAAACGGATAGTAGGAGGAATTTGAATTACCCTCACCAAATCCATAGTTATTGGAGTCTTCCGGATAAGGAGAAATTTCGGTAATGGTTGCCGCAAAGCTGATTCCGCTTTCATTTCCCATTCCCTGGACCACATCGCCTTTTTTGATGGTATCCAGATTCAGTTCACTGATTGCACCTTTTACGTACAGCCCTTCATCACTGGTAATCACGATGAAAGCTTTTCCGTCAACTTCACCAACACTGGGATCTCCCACGCTTTTTACAACTCCGTTGATGGTAGAGGAAACCGTAGCCTCATTTACTTCTCTTCTGGACTTTTCAATTTTCAGATCTGATTCCCGTTTGTCCAGTTCCAGTTTACGGATCTCCGCTTCTTTTTCCTTAATTGCCTGCTTTAATTCATCTTCGGTATAACCATTATCAAAATCACCCGGATCACTCCAGTCAACATCACCCGGATCTGACCAGTTACCGTTCTTATCATCATCCTTAGGCGGATCATTGATATCGGTTTCCTGCTTTTTGATTCCATCACTGGTGAATATCCAGGATGTTCCCGGTGCATAGCCATGAGTCACTTTAATGGTTCCGTCAAATCCTATGGACTTAATAAATCCTCCCGTCAGGGAATCCGCTTCACGGATTTCCAGTTTTGCATGATATCCGCTTCGGATGGACTTTTCACCCTTTTCATCAAAACCCAGCATTTTATTAATAAAGGATCCTTTTACGATGGTTCCTTCCTTACAGAAAAATACGTAGGGATTTTTCTTTGTGCCTTCTCCCTTATAGGGTTCAGACTTATAATCCAGTATATCGTAAGGCTTAACCGTAGCTGCCGGTGAATCAGCCGGTTCATTATAATGGTAATTCAAGGTAAAGGTACCTGCCGGCTTCTCTTTTGTGATCAGCGTATATTCTGCAACTTCTTCACCCTTAACGGTATAAGTTCCGGATGGATCTAAATTGGAAAACGTAGTACTCCATTTATTATCTGCAGTCAGTGTCCTGACATCTGTCTGCTTGTCCCCATTCATCAGGGTAACTTTCACTCCGGAAGGATACTCCGCCAGTGCATTGGTTCCATGATCCCATCCAATATTTACAATCACACTGTTTAATTCTGTGGGAGCCTCTGTGGATGGTGCATCCGTCTGCTGGTTTGTATCTGCAGGCGTTTCCGGACTGTCTGTTGGTTTTGTCTCCGGGGCATCTGTGCTGTCATTGCTTTCACTTGCCTGAGTCTCAGGAGTATTGGTATCTCCTGTACTTCCGGTACTGTCCGTGCTATCTGTAGGATTGGTACTATTGGTACTTCCCTGCATCTGGCTCATGGAAGCCGTCACGAAATGATCGGTCAGGACTGCCTTTGCTTCATCACCAGGACCGTCATCATCATCATCGTCGTCATCCGAGTCATTACCAGGTGTCTGTTTTGGTATATTATTGTTCTTGGTTGAATTTGGGAGAGGCGTAACTTTTTTTAACTTCTCAAGATCATTTTTGGATCCCAGGATTTTTAAATCCAGTGTCTTTCCATCCAGTTCATACATCTCCAGATTCAGTTCCATAAGAGTCGTATCGTAAGAAAGCAGCTTATCGCCTACTTTAACTTTATCGCCTTCTTTTACATATACTTCATTTACTATCTGATCAGATGCCAGATGTACTTCCTGACTGACATCAGATACGATATTGGCATACAGTGTACTACCGTCTCCCATCATCCCCATTCCCTGAAACTGGGAAACCGGGATGACTTCTACCGGATCACCACCCGATTTTACTACCTTAAATACTCCAAACCCGGCGGCACCGACTGCGAGGACAGAAGCTATACATATACCTGCTATGGTAATTTTTTTCACTTGGTAACCTCCTCCTTTGGATTGCTTTCAGAGAGTTCTCCGTCAAATATATATACCGTCCTTTTTGCACATTTTGCAATCCCCGGGTCATGGGTAATCATAACAACGGTTACCCCTTCCTCATTCAACTTTTCAAATAACTCCATAACCTGTTTGCTGGATCTGGAGTCTAATGCACCTGTAGGTTCATCTGCCAGAATTATTTTCGGATTATTTACCAGTGCTCTGGCAATGGCAACCCTCTGCTTCTGTCCGCCGGATAACTGAGTCGGTTTAAACTCTATACGGTCTTCCAGTCCCACTCTTTCCAGCGCCTGCGCCGCTCTTTTCAAACGTTCCTTCTTGTGCACACCTGCGTAAATCAAAGGTAATGCAACATTTTCCAGTGCACTTTGCCTTGGAAGCAGCTGAAAGGTCTGGAATACAAATCCTACGCTCTTTAGACGTACATCCGCTACCGATTCCTCTTTTAATCCCAGTACATCCTGTCCATCCAGCAAAAATGTTCCTTTTGTCGGCTTGTCCAGACATCCGACAATATTCATAAGCGTTGATTTTCCGGAACCGGATGGTCCCATTATTGCAACATATTCACCTTTTTCTACATGAAGGCAAACATCCTTTAATACCGGGACAACCATTTTGCCCTGAATATAATCTTTATAGATATGATCTAACTCAAGAATCACTTTGTTGCCTCCATTTCTTAATTGCCTGCTGAAGCCGGAGCTGAACCATCACCTTCAATTGTTACAGGTCCCGGCGCTGATACGCTTCCTTCAGCATCATTTTCATCCATTGCATCATCTGGTCCTTCTTCATCTCCGGGCGTAATATTCACCGAACCACTTTCATCGCCTGCATCATTTTCATCAAAGCTCTGAATATCCATACTGCCAGCTCCGCTGTCGCCGTTCATGCTTCCTCCCGGCATAACACCTTCACCGCCCTGAAGATCGCTGTCGCCGCCTTCTTCACCGTCTTCGCCATTCTGTCCTGACAGATCATTGATGTTTCTGGTTACCGGCGCTCCTGCTTCAATAGTATCATCCGGATAAGCAATGTAATCCTCTGCTGCTAATCCCTCTGTAATCTGATATTTCTGCAGATCTTCATCAAATTCGCCAAGCGTAACTTTTCGTTTCTCCAGTTTATCCTTCCCGTCTGCTGCCCATACATAGGCTTCTTCCGGTTTTTCTTCATCCAGGATCAGATAATAGCTGTCCAGCCAGATTCCGTCCTTGTGGTCTTCCTGTCCATTATCCATTTCAATATAAACATGCTGGCCCAGCATTAAACCGTCAGCTGAGTCCAAAACTACATAAAACGGATAGTTGCTGGAGGTTGTATCCGAACTTCCGCTGCTCATATACATACTGTTCTGGCTGGATTCCGGTTTATCTGTCTCTACTGATGTAAGTGTACCCTTCCATGTTTTATTCTCATCCACTCTGGACCTTATAATAACCGGATTGCCTTCGATAATGGAGGACATATTCTGTTCATTGACTTTTCCTTTTACCCGGTAATCTCCGGTAGCCAGTACCGTCATAAAGGGTTCCGCTTCGCCTGTACTTGTTGTTGCCGTTCCATCTTTATTAATAGATTTTACGACACCGGCTATTTCACTCAGTACATCAGCATTAGCTATGGCCTTCTTCAGATTTTCGATTTCAACTGCTTTTGTCTTCTTTTCATATTCCGACCGCTTTACTGAGTTCTGTGCAGTCTGGATCTGGGTTGTATAGCTCAGCTGCTCATCTGCGGCGGCTTCTTTCTTCTCTTTTTCCAGTTCTGCAATATTATTATTAGCGGTATCTATGTCAGACTGAATACGCTCCAGATCAATCTGCGACTGATTCAGACTGTCTTCGGATTCCTGGGTATCATAGGTAAATAATTTATCCCCTATTTTAACCTCCTGACCCTCTTCCACATAGATTTCTTTTATTTTCTTATCCTGGGACACTTCAATTTTCCAGGTTTGCTGCGGTTCAATAACGCCGGAATATCTTCCGTTTAAACCGTCTCCGCTGGATAATCCGGCAAGATTTGCCACAGAATCCACATATACGGCATTCTTACCCGAAGCGGTGCCTGTCCCTCTGAATTTGAAAAACCATATCGCTAAACCTATCACTGCCAAAACCAGGATAACTGTTATAACAATTATAAGTTTCTTTTTCTTCTTATCCATTGTTTACCTCCATAAACCCATAATAATGTTGATTATACCACCTGCCACTATGTGTGTCATTAAGAATTCATTAATTTCACATAAAATTCAAAAACCACCTTTTCCTGAATAAATTACTTATTCTGGAAAAGGTGGTTTCTAATAAATTTATGATAATGGATATTTTTCGGTCAGACTCTGTACGAGTGCCAAAGCTTTGTCCTGGTTTCCTTCCGGTGACTGAAGCATCATTGCAATTGCTTCTGCAATCACATCCATATCCGCTTCTACCATACCTCTGGCGGTAACTGCAGGGGTTCCAAGTCTTACTCCGCTTGTTACAAATGCTGACTGAGGATCATTTGGAATTGTATTCTTATTGCAGGTGATATTCACACTGTCTAAAATCTTCTCAACTGCTTTTCCGGTCTGTCCAAGAACGGATAAGTCAACCAGCATCAGGTGATTGTCCGTACCGCCGGATACAATCTTAATACCGCGGCTCATCAGCCCCTTGCTCAGCGCCTGGGCATTCTTAACTATATTTCTCTGATATTCTTTATATTCATCGGATAATGCTTCTTTAAAGCAGACTGCTTTTGCTGCAATCACATGCATCAGAGGACCTCCCTGGATTCCAGGAAATACTGCTTTATTGAAGTTGAATTTTTTAGCTGTTTCTTCACTGCATAAAATCAAACCACCACGTGGTCCGCGAAGTGTCTTGTGGGTAGTTGTAGTTACTACATCAGCGTATGGAATTGGGCTAGGATGAACTCCAGCTGCTACCAGTCCTGCAATATGTGCCATATCCACCATCAGATATGCATTTACTTCATCTGCTATCTCACGGAACTTTTTAAAGTCGATGGTTCTTGCATATGCGCTTGCACCTGCAACTATCATTTTAGGTTTTGATTCCAGAGCAATTCTTCTCACTTCTTCATAATCAATGAAACCTTCATCGTTTACTCCATAAGGAACCGCATTAAAATAGGCACCGGACATATTAGCCGGGCTTCCATGTGTCAGATGTCCGCCGTGTGCGAGATTCATTCCCATCACGGTATCCCCTGGCTTTAACATTGCAAAAAATACAGCCATATTCGCCTGCGCGCCGGAATGGGGCTGAACATTTGCATAGGTACATCCAAAAATCTCTTTTGCTCTTTCTATGGCCAGATTTTCAACAATATCCACACATTCGCATCCGCCGTAATAACGCTTTCCCGGATACCCTTCTGCATATTTGTTTGTCAGCGGACTTCCCATTGCCGCCATTACTGCCTTGCTAACCCAGTTTTCTGATGCTATCAACTCTATGTGGCTGTTCTGCCGCTCTTGTTCTGCTTCAATTGCCGATGCCACTTCTGGGTCTACTGACCTTACTTCATCCAGTGAATACATACTTAAATCCTCCTAAGATATTTTAACACATTGCAGTATTAATATATCGGTTTTTTCAAAAATTGTCAAGAGGTTTGACAATCTGCCTTTTTTCGTATAAACTATAGTAGATGACACAGATTCAGTATGAGATGAAACTTATTACTAAATTTGTCAAATACTGTCGAAAGGATTTCACATGTATTCAATTTCAACATTTTATCTTATTCTGATCAATCTGATTGGTTTCATTTCAATGGGTCTGGATAAGAGCAAAGCAAAGCGCGGCAAATGGCGCATAAAGGAACGGACACTTTTTCTCATCGCCCTGGCAGGCGGAAGTATCGGTTCCCTGTGTGGTATGTATTTTTTTAGACATAAGACAAAACACCGGTCATTCGTTTTTGGAATTCCTGCTATATTCATTTTGCAGGCAGCCGGAATTATTTGTTACTATTTTATTTTTTAAAGGAGACTCTCATGAAGAAACATTCCATCAGATTGTTATTGTCTGTACTTTTTTTATGTGTGATATTTGTCCTTTCAGGCTGTACGGACAGTGCACCCAAAAAAACCGTAAAAAAAGAACTGAATCTGATCCAGAACCTGGATGAAAATACGATAAAATCTTTCATTTCCTATGAAGATATGGTACATACCCACTCCAGTTCTGAAGAAATCAGCCCGGAAGCAGCAAAGACCATTAAATTATTTTTCAAGAACTTCACTTACAAAATCAAATCGACAAAAATTGACGGCGATCATGCCACGGTTGCTGTCGAAATCAAAAATCTTGATACGAATGCACTGGCAAAGGATCTCTGCAAAGCCCTCATCGCCCAAAGTGCTTCCTTAGAGAATGAATCCCAGGAAATCTCCGGTTTAACTCCCTATTTCACTTTATTACACGATTTTTTATCCAGGAACAGCTATGACCTGATGACAACAACTGCAGAAATTACCCTTACCAGAAACGATGATGTCTGGTCAATTGACAATTCACCGGAATTGGAAGATGCTCTGGTCAGCGGATTTGTTTCCCATTTGAAAGATCCTTATCTGATTACACCGGAAGAAGTACTGGCGATTTATATGGACAGCTTTAAAAAGCTGGATGCCAAAGCCTGGGTACAGTATCTGGGCATGGAAGATATCTTCGCTACCGGCAATACGATCTATCCGGACATCGACCTGGCTTTGGCTTCTCAGATTGAAAAATATTTTGATTATAAGATACACAGCTCCACACAAGACGACAACTCTGCCACTGTCAACGTGGATATTACCAGCCTGGATCTGGAAAGTGTGCTTCATACATACCGAAACCTGCTTATGAAATATGCCAATACAACCGCTGCAATCCGTGCTACGGATTCGGAATTGTCAGACAAGACTTCTTCCTATCTTTTAGAGGCTTTAAAGGATAACAAACAGACATTGACCAAAAATATTGAACTAAAGCTGATAAATGACGGCTCCAGCTGGGTACTGCAGCTAAATGACGGCTTTTCTGATGTCCTTCTTGGTGATATCAGTTCTGCGGTTTCCGCGTTCAGCCAGCCGGAAAGTGAAGAAAATTCATAAAGCAATCAGCACTGCCTGCAAAGACTTGCAGTAAATGGGGAGTTACATGAAACAAAAAAGAAACTGCATACAGATCGAGGTGTTCCGATCATTAGATAAAATCTAATGACCGGATGCCGGATCTGATACAGTTTCTTTTTATTTTATTTTACTTTTATCGTGGCTGCTTTACTGTAAGATCCGTAAATACGCTTATTGGCAGAGTCCATTTTGTAAGCACGCACTTTTACATAATATCTGCTTCCGCTTTTCAGTTTCTTCACGGTTTTATTCAGCAGTCCCGTATTCAGGGTCTTTTTATTTTTTGTAAAAGAAGAATTCGTTGCATAGAGAATCTGATGTCCCTTTGCGCCCTTTACCCCTTTTATCGATACAACCATTCGGGTTTTCGTTGTACTGGACAGGCTGATCCCGGATACCTTTTTCACTTTAATCTTTGTCCACTGGGCATAAATCGTACGGTTCTTTGCCGATTTAATCTTTTTATCAGACGTAATTTTACTTCCGCCCTTTTTCTTGGTGTACCATCCTTTAAACTCATATCCTGCCCGTTTAGCAGATGGCAGAGTACCATAGAATGATCCGTATTTTATCGTCTTGGATTCCTTACTTGACTTACCGCCGTTTCCGTTAAACTTCACAACATAATCCAGTTTCGAGGGTATGCTTACCTTCTTACCTTTTTTCACCTTATTATTGCCGCTGCCCTTTGTTGCTACGATTTTGCTGATATTCCTGCAATTTTTCCCATAATCCAGGGTCAGTCCGGATCCATTAATTCCTGCATTTTGAAATGCTCTCGAATAAGCATCTACTTCATCAATATCATCGTCTTCCCCATACGCCGCATCTTCAGAAATTGATTTTCTCAAATCTGCATTAATGGTCATTTTTCCCTGCAGATTTGTGCAGCCATCAAATGCAGCTATCATATTATAAACACTCTTCGGGATATCCGGAGCCTGGCGTAAGCTGGTACAGTCTTTAAAAGTTCCCATCATGTCTTTCACATTATTTGAGATCGCATAGACCTGGGTTAATTTACTACAGCCCGAAAAAGTATAGCGCATAGCAATTACAGAATCCGGAATTTCGGTTGCCGTTTTTAAGGAACTGCACCCCTGGAATGTACGAACCATCTCTGTCACACCATTTGGTATGGATGGTGTCTTTGTTAAACTCTTGCAATTAAAGAATGTCGTATACAAAGACTTAACCCCTTTTGGTATGGACGGAGCCTTTTTTAAACTTTCACATCCACTGAAGGTATTCGATAAATTTCTTACCGTCGCCGGAATCTTCGGTGCAGCTTCTAAACTGGCACATTCCGAGAAGGTGTGGTACAGGCTTTTTATTTTTCCCGGCAGTTCCGATACCGTCTTCATCTTCTTACATCCTGAGAAAGTCCAGTCTAAATTCGTAACACCCGATGGTATTTTAGGTGCTTTTGTGAGATTCACGCATCCGAAAAATGTCTCTTCCATATTTGTTACGCTGGAAGGTATGGACGGTGCCGACGTAATCTTTTCACAGTTTTTCAGATAACCGGTTATATCTTTGATTTTCTTTGGTATGGATGGCGCTTTTGCCAGATTGCTGCATCCGGAAAATGCATACCGTACACCTTTTACACTGGCAGGAATTGCCGGTGCCTTGGTTATACTGCGGCATTCCTCGAACGCTCCGTCCAAATATTCTGCTTTTGAAGGCAGGGTCGGAATCTCAAGTAAATTAATGCAGCCTGAGAAAATCTGGGATAAATCAGTCGCACTCATTGGTAAGTTAGCCACTTCTTTCAGTGCCGTACATCCGGTAAACGCACTGCTGATATCTTTGATATTTTTATTCTGAGGCAGATCATAAAATTTCTCCAGACTGGTGCAATCCTGAAATACATTTTTCAGATTCACGACACTGTCCGGGATACCGGTTACGGTCTTCAGCCTGCTGCATCCTGCAAAAGCATACTGCATATTATTATCTTCAAACTTCACACCACTTTCAAACTGCACGGATGTGATCAGCCTGTTTTTTGCAAATACTCCATTTTTTGCCCGGTCACCTGTTTTTCCTGCCACGATCGTATAATCCGTATTATTGAGTTTTATTTTACTGGGAACAACCACTGTCACATCGCTGCCAATATATTTACGGACAGTAATCGTCTTCGTCTTTTCATTTACGTCATAATTCCATTTACTTGAAAAATTCTCATATCTCCAGACTGCAAATAATTTCTGATCCTCTTTTAAACTGTATACAGTCTGTGATGTGACAATTTGTGAACCTATCTGATCGGTACTCCATCCCGCAAAATTATAACCTGCTTTTACCGGTATGGGAAGTTCTCCATACTTGTCACCGGTTTTGACAGACTTTCTGTCCGGATTAACTGTACCTCCATTGGCATCAAAGTAAAGCTGAAATCTTCCGGTATTTGGAATGGAAACCAGCTTTCCTTTCGTCACCTGATTGTTTCCTGCCCCACGGGTAGCTATAATCTGGTCAATATTTTTACATTCAGCCGTATAGTTAACGATTAATCCGCTGCCGCCTTTTGCTGCATTCAGGAAACAGTTTTGCACGCCATGGACTAATTTTCCATCAGTGTTATAATAATCCCTGGGATTACCGGACAAAACCATCTCTCCCTGCAATTTACTGCAGCCTTCGAAAGTACTTCTCATATCGATGACAGCATCCGGTATGGCTGGTGCCTGCACAAGATTCACACAGCCTTTAAATGCATTTTGAAGATAGATCACACTATTCGGTAACACAGGAGCTTTTACCAGACTGGTACAACCTTCAAATGCATTCTGCATATCCACTACACCGTCTTTAATTTCGGGTATCTCCACCAGACTCGTGCATTGCACAAAGGTATTTTCTAAATAAACGACACTGGATGGAATAGCAGATGCTTTTACTAATTTTTCACATCCCCAGAAAGTCGATACCATATTAACCACTCTTCCAGGTATGGCTGGTGCCTCTGGTAAGCTGCTGCATTGGTTAAATGCAAAATTCAGATTGATAACGCTATCCGGTATCACAGGCGCTTTGGTGAGACTTGTACAGTTGCTGAATGTATACTCTAAGCTTTCAATTCCTGCAGGCAATGTCGGAATCTGCTCTATACTTGTACAGTCATAGAAAGCATAATCCATATTCGTAACTCCTGCCGGTATCCCGGTAACCTGTTTCAGGTTGGTGCATGCGTAAAATATATAATTAATCTCCGTAACGCTATCCGGTATCACAGGCGCATTCACAAGACTGCTGCACTTTTGAAAAGCACCTTCCATCTTTTTGGTACCACCAGGTATTCCGCTTACTTCTGTCAGATTGCTGCAGCTAAAAAATGCATACGACAAATCATTGTCTTCAATACTGACACCATTTTCAAACTTTATTGTTTTAATATCTTTATTGCCGCAAAATGCACCTAGATAATAATCTTCAATTTCCTGGTCGTCAAATTGAAATTGTGCTTTTCTTATTATAACACCGTAGTCTGAACCTTCAATCTGAACAGCAGACGGTACTACTACATTTACCTCAGTACCTTTATATTTTGTCAGAATCACTTTATTATTATCTTTATTAAAAATATAATCCCAGTTCTTCTGCAAATATGTAAGATCATATTGAACGGACCCGCTTTCTTTATTCAGCGCTTCTTCCGGTAATAGATCCACGGATTCATTCCCCTTAGTCTCCGACTGCGTTTCTGTTTCGGTTTTACCTTGTGCGGTTGTATCCGTTTCATCGATCTTGGTGTTATCCTCTGTATCCGGTATAGCTTCCGTAGCTGCCGGCTCTTCTGTCTCAATTTCACCCGGAATCTCCGTTTCCTCTGTAATTCCCCCGGATTCTGGCTCCGTCAGGGATTCCGTCTCCATTTTATTATCTGCCTTGCTTTTCTCCCCGGGTTCCTCACGTAGAACATCATTTTCCTTAAGCTCTCCCACATTAGCTGCCTGGTCTGCTTCGCTCGGCAATTCTGCATGATCCGCTAATGCAGTGATACCGGAAGTAGAAATGAGCGACGCACAAAGCAGAATGCTCATAATACGTTTTCCTTGTTTCCATCTTTTCATAACCCACGCTTCCTTTCTGATCGTATGCACAATCTCTGTTTTCACAATAGTACTGTAAAGTGTCCATATCTGATACACCATTTCAAATATCAAATACTTATCACACTTCTACACAGAAAATTATAACATAGTTTCCAGAAATTTAAACCCATATTTATCACTTTTTACCAGATAATCTATTAGACTTACCCAAAAACACGCTTTTGTCCACATTCCCTTCCTGATGTGCCACAATGGTAGTACACACAGCATCCCCTGTTATGTTAACCGCGGTCCTTGCCATATCCAGTATACGGTCGATCCCCATAATCAGTGCAATTCCTTCTACCGGGAGTCCCACTGCCTGGAAAACCATGGACAGCGTAATCAGCCCCACACCCGGAACTCCAGCTGTACCAATGGATGCCAGCGTGGCTGTAGCGATTACGGTCAGATAATCCTGCATGGACAGTCCGATCCCAAACGCCTGGGCAACGAATACCACCGCTGCCCCCTGCATAATGGCAGTGCCATCCATATTAATCGTAGCTCCCAGGGGTATTGTAAATGAAGATATCTTCTTGGACACCCCCATTTCGTTTTCCAGCGTTTCAATGGAAAGCGGAATCGTGGCATTGGAGGTGGCTGTAGAAAAAGCAAATCCCATGACTGGCAGAAACTTACGTATAAAGGTAAATGGATTCAATCCCGTAAAGAGTTTTAATAAGATCTGATAGGCGCCAAATCCCTGCAATGCCAATGCCAGCAGCACGGCAAACATATATTTGAGCATAGGAACAAAAGCATCAAAACCAATGCCTGCAAATGTTTTTGCTATGAGACAAAAAACGCCCAGGGGTGCTGCTTTCATGACGATGCCTGTCATATCCATCATTATATCGTTGCACTGGCTCAAAAATTGAGAGACTGTGGAAGCCTTTTCTTTGCGCTTTGCCAAAATAATCCCGATGATCAGCGCGAAAAAGATAATCTGCAGCATATTTCCTTCAGCCAGTGCAGACAGCGGGTTTTGCGGAATGATACCCAGCAGGGTGTCTGCAAATCCCACCCGGTTAATCTCAGCTGTTTCCACTTTTTCAATACTGCCGATATCCAGCCCGCTTCCGGGACTTATGATATTCGCCACACAAAGCGCCAGGGTAATGGCTACTGCTGTGGTAAACAGGTAGAACAGGATTGTTTTTAAACCTACTTTACCAAGGGTTTTTGTATCCCCGATTGCCATACTGCCGCATACCAGAGAGCAAAAAACAAGAGGTACGACCAGCATCTGCATCGCCCGAAGAAAACCATTTCCGATCACATAAAACAATCCGTCAATGATCACCGCATCTCGTATGAATCCGGAAGGTATCCGGTAATGCAGAATCACACCTGCTGCTGCACCAGCCAAAAGACTGATAAATATCCAGGTGGTAAGTCCTGGTTTTCTAAAGATTTTTTCTCTCATTGTATATGCCCTCTCTTTTCCTCCTCTCTATTATCTCCCATTTTCGTAAAAAAATAACTATCCGGCTGACAGCAGGATCATTTTCTATGAAATGACCGCCGGCAATCCGGATAGTTCCTATCGTTTTTTACTCTGTTTCTTTTTCTTCCTTCTGGGGAGCTGCTATTTCCAGTTCCAGTTCCTCTAACTGCTTTTCATCCACAACCCCAGGCGCCCCTGTCATCAGGCAGGATGCATCCTTTACTTTCGGGAATGCAATTACTTCGCGGATGCTGTCTTCTTTTGTCATCAGCATGATCAGCCTGTCAAGACCGAAAGCCAGTCCTGCGTGAGGCGGTACTCCGTATTTAAATGCATTTAACAGGAATCCGAAACGCTCCTCTGCCTGCTCTTTTGTGAAGCCCAGAACTTCAAACATTTTTGCCTGAATATCATTCTGGAAGATTCGGACACTGCCGCCTCCAAGTTCGGTACCATTCAGTACGATGTCATATGCTTTCGCTCTGACAGCACCCGGATCCGTATCAATCTTATCTAAATCTTCTTCCATAGGCATGGTAAATGGATGATGCATTGCAGCAAAGCGCTGCTGTTCTTCTGACCACTCCAGAAGTGGGAACTCTGTTACCCAGAGAAATTTATAATCGTCCTTAGAGAGAATCCCCATATTCTTTGCAATCTCAAGGCGAAGATTTCCCAATACATCCCAGACAACCTTATTTTTATCCGCTGCAAATAACAGTAAATCTCCAGGTTCTCCGTCCATGGCTGCTACGATTGCTTTTAATTCCTCTTCTGTCATAAATTTCGCAAAGGAAGACTTAAATGTGCCGTCCGGATTAATCACCAGATAAGCAAGGCCTTTGGCACCATAGCCTTTGGCAAATTCAACCAGTGCATCTATTTTCTTACGTGGCATACTTCCCTGCCCTTTGGCATTGATGCCCCGTACACTTCCACCGTTATCAAGAGCCCCTTTAAATACCACGAAACCGCAGTCCTTAACCACTTCTGATATATCTTTTAATTCCATGCCAAAACGGATGTCCGGTTTATCAGAGCCGTAACGATCCATTGCATCCTGCCATGTCATTCTTGGAATCGGAAGGGGAACGTTGACACCAATGGCTTCCCGGAAGATCTTCGCCAGCAGTCTTTCGTTTACTTCAATTACGTCATCAATGTCTACAAAAGACAGCTCCATATCGATCTGTGTAAACTCCGGCTGTCTGTCAGCTCGTAAATCCTCATCACGGAAACATTTTGCAATCTGGAAGTAACGGTCATAACCGGAGCACATCAGCAGCTGCTTAAACAACTGGGGTGACTGGGGAAGGGCATAGAAATTACCGGGATGCACGCGGCTTGGTACCAGATAATCACGAGCGCCTTCCGGAGTACTCTTTATTAATATCGGCGTTTCTATTTCCAAGAAGCCTTCTTCTGCAAGGAAGGTACGTACAGAAGTAGCCACCTTACTTCTTAACATCAGGTTTCTCTGAAGATTTGGTCTTCTAAGATCTAAATAACGGTATTTCAAACGAAGTTCATCCTTGGTCTGGATGTTTTCCTCTACCGGGAAAGGCGGTGTGTCTGATTCAGAAAGAATACGAAGTTCCGTAGCACGAAGCTCCCATTCTCCCGTAGCCAGATGTTCATTTACCGCTCCGGAACGGTTCTCTAAAATTCCTTTGACTGCAATAACAAATTCACTGCGCAGCTTTCCGGCTTTTTCGAATCCTTCTGTTCCAATATCATTTTCATCAAATACAATCTGAAGTAACCCGGAACGGTCTCTCAGATCCACAAAGATCAGGCTTCCAAGATTTCTCCTTTTCTGTACCCAGCCCATTGCAATGATCTCGGTACCAATTTCGGTCTTTGTAACCTCCGCACATCTGTGTGTTCTCTTTAGGCCTTTCATTGATTCTGCCATTTAACTTATCCTCCATCATCAAAGCGGACCCTTAAATCCACTTTGTTACTTTTTATTCCCGCGAGCAGCGAGCCAAACGGACACGCTGGCGCGTCCAATTGGCGACTGCCGCGAGGGTCAAAAAACCCGTTGCTTACAGCGGGGTTTTTGACTTCAATACGATCCAAAACCTGAAAATTCATTTTATTCTTATGAGAATACGTGCTAAGCAAATAATCCCGGAATATCCGATAATGCAACCTCTGTCTGTTCTCCGTTTTCCATATCCTTTACTCTTGCCACACCTTTTTCAAGCTCATCGGAACCGATAACAACGGTTTTCTTTGCGCCGATTTTATTTGCATATTTCATCTGTGCTTTCACGCTGCGGTCCATATAGTCTGTTTCCACAATTATGCCATGGCTTCTGATTTCATTGACAAGCTTATAAGCTTTTGCCTTGGCTTCTTTTCCCAGAATTCCCACATACAATTCAACATTATCTTCCGCTGGGAGCTGTACACCCTCTTTTTCCAGGAAATATAAAATACGTTCGATTCCCATTCCAAATCCTACCGAGGGAATATCCTGTTTTTCATCAATTTCATGGATCAATCCGTCATAACGTCCGCCGCCGCAGAGTGTAAATCCTTCCGAATTTACAAATTCAAAAACTGTTTTGGTATAGTAGTCCAGTCCTCGTACAATTCCGGTATCTATTTCATAAGGAACATTTAACTCATTTAAAAGCGCCTGCAGTTCCTCAAAATGCTCCCTGCATTCCTCGTCCAGATATTCAATTGTTCTCGGTGCCTTGTCCACAATGGATTTACAAGTATCTACTTTACAGTCCAGCACGCGAAGGGGATTTTTTAACATTCTTTCACGGCAGGTCGGACATAAATGTTCTTCATGTTCTTTTAAGTACGCAAGGAGGGCATCATTATACGTTTTACGGCATTCCTTGCAGCCAATGCTGTTTATATGAAGCTTTGCATCAGATAATCCCAATTTACGAATCAGTGTGGATACCAGGGTAATCACTTCCACTTCTGCCAGCGGGCTTTTGGATCCTACAAATTCCACACCAAACTGATGATGCTGTCTGAGTCTTCCGCTCTGGGGCTTTTCATAACGAAATGCCGGGGTCACATAAAATAATTTGGTAGGTGCCGGCTGGGCATACATGCTATGCTCCAGGTAAGCTCTCATAACCGGTGAGGTTCCTTCCGGCTTTAAGGTTATACTGCGGTCACCTTTATCCATAAAAGTATACATCTCTTTTTGTACTACGTCTGTCGTTTCACCAACTCCACGCTGGAACAGCACCGTGTGTTCAAACATCGGTGTAATGATTTCAGAGATGTGGTACGTCTTAGCAAGGTCTCTTGCTATTTTCTCTACCAGGGTACGTTTGTGCATTTCTTCTCCGTACCAGTCCTGTACTCCTCTGGGTGCCTGTGTAATCATGACAAATCCTCCTAATTTCAATCTCTATATTTTCTCTGTCTAAAGGCATATCTTAAAAATCTTTGCACCAGTCGCCCGGCACAATCATATTTCAGACCTGCTTTAATATTTCTTCAATTCCATCTTCGTGTATGACTCTTAAAAATGCAAGGAATATTTTCATATCGAAATTCTTTACTTCCGCAATCATCAGCTCTACAGCCGCATCCATTTCAAAAGATCTGCGGTAAGGGCGGTCGGAAGTCAAAGCTGCAAAGACATCGCACACTCTTAAAATTCTGGCTCCGATGGGAATCTCTTTTTCTGCCAGATTGGATGGATACCCGGTTCCGTCATAGTTTTCATGATGGTGCAGGATACTCTCCAGAACAGCCGGGGAATACCCCTCGTTATGCAAAATTGCATAACTGAGCGTAGAGTGTGTACGAACATACCGCATCTCTTCAACCGTTAAGGTTTCTTCTTCCCGGCCATAGATATATTTTGCAAGTTCCATCTTGCCTATATCATGGAGAAAGCCTGCAATTGCCATCTCGTGGCAATCATTCTCACACAGCCCCAGTTCTCTGGACACACGGCTAGCCAGATTGCTGACACATATTCCGTGGGCAATCTCTTTTGCAAGATCTATTTGTATGATGTGACATGTTCGTTGTTTACGAGTTTCTGTCATTACAATTCCCCTTCGTATAATAAGAAGCCTTTACGCTTCCGTTCTATCATTTCATCAATACGTTCGATATAACCTTTAATATCTTTTACATTTTCAATACGTTCTATATGTTCCTCATCCAGTACAAGTTTAGTAGCTGCACCTGCGCCCAATGCCAGGATGCTCTGCTTTTCTTCCATAATCAGAATATTGTAAATGCCTGCCTTATCCGGCTTGGCATACCCTACATTTTCAAAATTCCCCGCCATATTCTTCTGCCGGTACAGATAATAAGGTGACAGTCCGCTTTTGCTAACATAGGAAGCAGTCATTTCCATAATTTCCTGATTAATGGTAAATGTCATTTCTTTATACTGGTCTTTAAACATGTTCAACCTTGCCGCGCGTTTCACAGCAAGCGAATGTACGGTAATACTTTCCGGATCCATCTCCACGACTTCCTGCAAGGTATGCTCTACCTCAGTTTTTCCTTCACCTGGAAGTCCTACAATTAAATCCATGTTAATATTATCAAATCCTGCTTCCCGTGCCAGAGCAAAAGCTTCTTTGGTCTGTGCTACGGTATGGCGTCTTCCGATAATATCCAGCGTCTTATCATTCATCGTCTGGGGATTAATTGAAATCCTGGTAACCGGGTGCTTGCGTATTGCCTGTAACTTTTCCATGGTAATACTGTCAGGCCTTCCTGCTTCCACTGTATACTCCTGAATTTTGCTGAGATCAAAACAGGATTCAATTTTGTTCATGAGACGTGTGATCTGCTCCGGTTCCAGTGTAGTAGGCGTACCGCCCCCTATATAAATCGTGTTAAGCTCACGGTTTTTATAAAGTTTGCCTGCAAACTCCATCTCCCTGCATAGAGCATCCAGATAGGCGTCCACTTTGTGCTTCCACACGGACAGCGGGCTGGAACTAAACGAACAATAAAGGCAGATACTTGGGCAAAACGGGATACCTATATATAGACTATAACCATTTTTATAATTTATATCCTTTAAAATGTAGCTTTCCCGGTTGGCAATCATCACACTCAGTGAAGTTTTTTCATTACTGCAATAATATGTATGACGCATGTAATCCGCTATTTCAGTATTCTTAAGCCCCTTCTCTAACAGCGCCATGGGAATCTTCGTAGGACGGATACCGGTCAGTGTCCCCCATGGCAGTTCCTGCCCTGTTCGGGCACTGAGCATCTCATAAAGGAGGCGTTTCAGCCGGTTCTTTGTATCCTTTCGGTCTGCATAATAATCCACCCTGGTGCTGCGTCCGTCCAGCTTCTCACGATCCGATCCATAAAATGATATGGTAATGTCGTTGTCACTATAGGAAATGATTATCTGAAGTTCAAAAGTATCTTCCAGCAGATCTTCCCCGTAATAGACAGGTACATCCATCCCCGGATAGAATGCTCTCACCAGTGAATGGATATCATATTCGAAATCTCTCTTATTCAATTGTACTGCAATCATCATTATACCTCCTGCATACCACAGACCTGTCTGCGGTACTGCACCAATAGAAAGTTTGAAACGATTTTTGTTTCACACTTTTCTCCTGTAAAACGATATTAAGCAAAAGGATTATACTTTTTTTCGTGAGCAATATCTGTCATCGATTCATGACCGGGGCAGACCTTCGTATCTTCCGGCAGAGTGCTTAACAGCCCTTTTACCGATCTTGATAATTCCGCCTGGTTTCCGGTTGGAAAATCTGTTCTGCCGATACTTTCACAAAATAAGGTATCCCCGCTGAATAAGGTCTTTTCTTCCGGCAGGTAATAACATGCCCCGCCCTTTGTATGTCCCGGTGTATGCAGTACTTTGATTTTGAAGCCCGCAAGTTCTATTTCTTCCTGATCCTGAAAGAAGCGGTCTGCTTTAACGACAAACGGCAGTCCAAACATGGAGGATAAGTTTAAATTGTTATCCTCTGTAACTACCTTTTCCTGCTCCAATACACACACCGGAACCTGGAACTCCTTCTTCAAATCCATCGCTGCACCAGAATGGTCAAAATGACCATGGGTTAATAAAATAGCTGCCACCTTAACCTGCAGGCTCTTTACCTTTTGAATAATTACCTCTGCCCGGTCTGCCGGATCGATAATAACAGCTTCTTTATTCTCTTCGTTGACTGCCAGATAACAATTGGTCTGCACCATCCCCAGCACCATCTTCTCGATATGCAGCTTACTCATACAATTTACTCCTTATCCGGTGGTACGTTCAATATCAATCACGCTTTCCACCTGTCTGATTTTTTCAATGAGACTGTTTAATACTTCCCGTCCCGGCACATCAAAGCTCATGGCAATGGTTGCCGTTCCCTGTTTGCTTGTTCTGGAATTCACGCTGGTAACATCAATTTTGCGCTCCGTAAAAATCCTGGATATATCAACCAGCAGCCCGGTTCGGTTATTGCCGTAAATCTTAATCTCTGCCGTGTAAAGTCCATTAGATCCGGTCTCTTCCGACTCCTGCCATTCGGCATCAATAAGGCGAACCCGGTCTTCTCCGCCCAGATTAACGATATTGATACAATCGGTTCTGTGGATCGACACACCTCTGCCTCTTGTGACAAACCCTACAATTTCATCACCCGGTACCGGACTGCAGCATTTTGAAAAGCGTACCGCTACATCATGAATGCCCTTCACCACAATTCCGCTCTTGGTTCTGGCAATGCGGACTTTTTCTTTTGATTCAGCCGCTTCAATAATATTCTCATCCGTGATCTGCTTCTTATGCTGCTTCTGGTACTCTTCCAGAAGTTTGTTCACTACCTGGCCTTCCTTCAGTCCGCCGTGGCCAATGGCAGCCAATACCGATTCCCAGTCCCGGAAGCCATACTTGCGCATCACACTTTCCATATATGCCGGCTTTGTAATGTCGCTTCCTACAATCGCTTTTGATTTGCAGTACTGGGCGAACATTTCTTTGCCTTTAATAATATTATCTTCTTTCAGTTCATTCTTAAACCACTGGTTGATTTTATTCTTCGCCTGGGTACTCTTTACAATGCCCAGCCAGTCACGGCTCGGACCTCTGGAATTCTGCGAAGTTACAATCTCAATCCGGTCTCCGTTCTGGATCACGTAATCAATATTCACAAGCTTTCCATTTACCCTGGCACCAATCATCTTATTTCCCACTGCACTGTGTATGCTGTAAGCAAAATCAATGGGTGTGGAACCATTGGGAAGATTTTTCACATCTCCTGCCGGTGTGAAACAGTATACGTTCTCGGCAAATAAATCCAGATCACTTTTTAAAAGGCTCATGAATTCCTTATTGTCAGACATATCACGCTGCCACTCCAAGATCTGACGCAGCCAGCTCAGCTTTTCTTCTTCCTGCTCAGCCACTCCTTTTTTACCGTCGGAGCTTTCTTTATATTTCCAATGGGCAGCAATACCAAATTCTGCCGTCCGGTGCATTTCAAAGGTACGAATCTGAATTTCAAAAGGCTGACCGCTGGGGCCAATCAAGGTGGTATGCAGGGATTGGTACATGTTGGGCTTTGGCATTGCAATGTAATCCTTAAAACGCCCCGGAATCGGTTTATACATCTCATGGATGACCCCAAGAGCTGCATAACAATCCTTCACGGTGTCCACAATGATCCGAACTGCAAACAAATCATAGATCTGTTCAATCGTCTTTTGTTGATTGACCATTTTTTTATAGATACTAAAGAAATGTTTCACCCTGCCATCAATCTGCGCCCTGATCCCGGCGCTCTCTACATGGAGGCTGACTTCGTCGACAATACTCTGCACAAACTGTTCCCGCTCTGTTTTTCGCAGCGAAACCTTTTCCACAAGGTCATAATACACTTCCGGCTCCAGATATTTCAGAGAAAGATCATCCAGTTCCACTTTAATCTTGGAGATACCAAGCCGCTGGGCGATGGGAGCATAGATATCCATGGTTTCCCTTGCCTTTTCCTTCTGCTTTTCCGGTTTCATATACTTCAGCGTCCGCATATTATGCAGTCTGTCCGCCAGCTTAATCAAAATAACCCGAATATCTTTCGCCATAGCCAAAAACATTTTACGCAGATTTTCCGCCTGAACCTCAACTTTATCGGCTGAATAGGACAGCTGTCCCAGTTTGGTTACGCCATCCACCAGAAGTTCCACCTCAGAGCCAAATTCCCTGCGTACCTCGTCGGAAGTCAGTACCGTGTCTTCCACCACATCATGCAGAAGTCCTGCAACGATGGTTTCTTTATCCAGTTCCAGATCCGCAAGGATAATTGCGACGCTTAAGGGATGGATAATATATGGTTCGCCTGATTTCCTCTTCTGATCCTGGTGGGCATCATTTGCAAGATGATACGCCTTTTCGATCATCGAGATATCGGTAGACGGATGATATTTCCGGACACTGCTGATCAGCTCTTCATACAGAATATCCGGGCTCGTAAAATCAGCCATGCCCTTTATAATGGCATCCGCCTTTTTAATCTTATCTAATTTTTCATTTTTATTCGTCCCATTCATTGGCATTCATATCACCGTCTTCTAATTGTTATATTCGCTAGATCCCTTCGTAGCAGAGCACTGACTGAACATCGTATCCTTTCAGGCGTTCTCTGCCTTTCAGCCCCGCAAGTTCCATTAAAAATACAATCTTAACCACTTCTCCGCCCAGGCTTTCAATCAGCTTGACGCTGGCTTCTATGGTACCGCCTGTAGCAATTAAATCATCAATAATAACAACCTTTTGTCCTGGCTTTATCGCATCCTTATGAATTTCAATTTCTGCACTGCCATACTCCAGGTCATATTCCTCGGAAATTGTCTCACAGGGTAATTTCCCCTTTTTCCTCACAGGTACAAAGGAAGTATGCAAATTATATGCCAGGGGCATTCCAAAAATGAATCCTCTGGATTCTGTTCCAACAATTACATCCACCGGTATATCTCCAATTAATTCCTGCATGGAATCAATTGCAAGTTTTAATCCGTCCGCATCCTGCAAAATACTGGTAACATCTCTGAAAATAACTCCTGGTTCCGGAAAATCCGGGATACTTCTTACATAATCGTCTAGCTTCTTCATCCTGTTCTCCATTCTAAATTCAATCATTCTTCTTTATTCCCGCGGGCAACGAGCCAAACGGACACGCTGGCGCGTCCATTTGGCGACTGCCGCGAGGGTCAAATACCATGTTGCTTGCAGCGGGGTTTTTGACTTATCAATTTAACTTATCCATAAGTATATCATTTATCAATCGAATTATCAATTGTAAACTCCTTCAAAATTAGGCGCAAAAAAAGATGCAAAATGGTATATTTGCATCTTTTTTCTGTTATAATGTCGTATTATGTGGTTTTTTTCTGTTTTAGAGGCATGATTTCTGCTTACGCAGGGGGCGTCTTCATGTACTTTATATCAACCATAAGGTATTACTTTTCATTTTTCCATTCCACCACATCACTCATATCTTTTCTTGGTCTTGCACCTGGATTTTCATCCGCATAGCCCAATGTTAAAGCGGCAAACAATTCCCCTTCCATATTTAACCAGTCCATAAGTTCCTGGTGAGCAAAAAACGTATCGCAGATCCATAAGCTACCCAAACCGGACTCCGTTGCAGAAATTGTCATATTCTGAATTGCAGCTCCTATAGACTGCGCATTGCATATTTCGTATATACGTTTTTCCGTACCGATCGAACATGATAAATCTATCCCCAAAGCATTGACCACAAATATGGTAACCGGAGCCTGCCTCATAATATCCAGTGTATGCCTGGCGGCACTCAAATGCTGACTGCTATCCGGAAGCATCGGATTCTTTGCTTCTCTTATAAGCCCCTGTTCCATTGCAGACAGCATTTCTGTTTTCCCATCACCGAAAACAACCACGAATCTCCAGGGCTGTCTGTTTTTTGAGGATGGTGCAAGCATCCCCGCCTGAAGTATTTCTTCAATAAGATTTTGTGGTACTGGAATATCTTTGTATTTACGAATACTTCGTCTTTCTGAAATGGCTTTTAACATTTATCTGCTCCTCCTGCTTTTTAATTTTATATAACAAAAAATAGCCTTCATAATAGAAGACTACCAAAAGATAAATAACTGATAATTTTTAAATGCGGAAGATGGGACTTGAACCCACACGGTATTGCTACCACAGGCACCTGAAGCCTGCGCGTCTGCCAATTCCGCCACTTCCGCGTTTTATGTAGTCACTTGCGTAACTTACATGTTACATAATACAATATTTATCACTACTTGTCAACAAGAATTTTAAATTTTTTCAAAAATTTATACAAATAAAAATTTTTCAACTTTTTTCGATTTTAGTGTTGACATCTGTTCTAACCAATGCTATAATTCTATCTGTTCGCAGCTGATAGATAAGCATCACAGCGGATATAACTACATAGGCGGGAGTGCTGGAATTGGCAGACAGGCAAGACTAAGGATCTTGTGTATGCATGTACGTGTGGGTTCAAGTCCCATCTCCCGCATAGTTAAAAGAATGAAGAATACCTTATTTACTGGGTATTCTTCTTTTTTTGTTCAATCAAACCGCTTCAATTTTTGATTGACCGTTGATTGACTGAACTGTATCTTTTCAATTGTATGTGAAATATCCAAATTAGCACAATACTTTTCAATTCTTTAATTATTATAAGCCCATAACTGGGGTTACAGGCTTGGTTAATAAGTTTCCTTTATATTACAGGATTAGAGTACCTCTGCGTCTGATCCTCCTGCTTATTCCCTTTCACTATGGGAAGTAATTTCCCTCTGGTTCTGCAAATGAATTCCTATATGTCCAATTCCCAATATTACAACGGAGACAATCAACCAGACAACTTTTCCATAGATACCCAATAGTAAAAAAGCAATTACGGGCAGGGTCGCTCCTGCAACCGGAATGCCAAAAAAGCCACTGTAAAAATCCTCCAATGTGCGATTGCTTCGAAAATAACGTATCCACCAGCACTCATATAATAACATTAAAAATATCGCCGCCACTAACCACCATGACCACACTGACCATTTACCAGGATTAAAATCCGCAAATATTAACGCTGTGCATGTGACTAATACCTGACCTGTTCTTTCCATATATAATAATATTCTGTTTTCATTCTGAGCCTCATAACCCTGGGGCTGCTTTTTGGTCCAGATTAAATTTGGTATCATCAGCATCAGTAAAAATATTAATCCCATATAAGAAAATCCAATATGCCCTGTCATTTATGATTCCTCCTCACGATCCGTACCCAATATTTCCTTTGCCTCTTTACACCATTGTAAATATGCCTGATATGTTTGAATACCAAACTTTACGGTAAGCAGATAATATTTGTGTGCCTCATCACGGTCCATATATTTTTCTAGCGTCTGTTCCGCACCTATAAGATATGGCATTTCTTTCTCTATTTTTTCTTCAAACGCTTCTATATGCATTTTAGCCTGTAATGGCCCTGATTCGCTTCCGAAAAAAAGTTTCAACAGCGTTTCATACCGTAGCTCATCCTTTTCTGCAGGCAGTTTCAGCCATTCCGCCAGATAATGTCTGCCGTCCGCCGTAATGGTGTAGATCCACTTATTTCTTGCATTGTCTTTTTCTGATTTTTTTGTGGCAAGTCCCCGGTCCACTAAACCGCTTAATGTGGGATAAATACTTCCATAACTTGCTCCCCAGAAGTATTTTAACGCAGTATCCATTCTCTTCTTTATTTCATATCCCGTTAGTTCTTCATGGCTTAATAGTCCTAAAATTACACAATCCAGTTTTTTCTCTGATGCCATTGCATATCGCCCTCCACTGTTCTGCAATTTCTGAAAACAATCCTGTTTCTATATTTGTATATATCACTATGATACATTTATCATATATCAGTCTGATATATATGTCAACAGAATTCTATGATTAAAATATCAGATTGAATCCTATTCATTCTTTACCTTACCCTTACCTTTTATTTTTCCCTACCAATTTCTTAATACAATCTAAAGCTTTTTTATAAATCATTTATTTCCTTGCCACACTTCGGACACAAATATCCGTTATACTAAATATATCAAATGAAGAACATAAATGAAGAACAGCGGTTTTACCTAACACCTCGTTATGTGAGCTGCCGCTGGACTTCGACAAACAACTATCCTATTATTGGTTTATATAAAATCTTTTTCATAACTCTGCCAGTACTGTTATCAGTACTGGCCTCCCTCTTTTATAAGCATCTTTTTATCTTGAATCCACTTTTTCCCATACATAATAATCTGAGATTTAGAAATAATATCTCAAAAAAGGAGTGTGCATTATGGATTCTAAAAATACAAACAATAACGATTATAAATTTGCAGAGATTAATGCTTCTTGCAAGAGTGAAATTGACGCTTTAGAAAATACAATCAGCAATAAGTTAAATAAACAAATTGCCATTGTTGCTTACGAACAATCTAACAAAGAAAAATAGTAATGTGGCTGTCGTATATCTAAAAGATATATGACAGCCACATTACATTATGTTTGAGGGAGCCAGACTGGCAATGTTGTGGGGCATTACCAGCCTGAACGAGTTGTGGAATATACCAGCTATCGCTAATATAATTTGTATATTAACATATTTATACAAATTTCACAATATGCGAATTTATTAAATTTTATGTTATAAGTGAAAAACTTTCTTGTTATAAAATCACCCTGCCGTCGTAATATATACGATTTTTCCGGCAGGGCAGTCTGATTGATATTTCCCTTTGTGCTTAATCGATATTTTTTTCTTTTCCCTTACTTCTTCTTTGCCTGTCAGGAGCCCCCCGGCACCTCTTCAGCACTTAATGAGTGCTAATATGGCTTTCTTCCTCATATAGTATCCAAGCAGACTATTTACTGTTGTATTTACGCAAATATTCGATCTGTTCCCGATCTTCCTGATCTTTGTCTTTTGAATTACCGGATACCTGACATAAGGCTATTACAAAAACGCCACTGGCCATACCGGCAAAAAACAGCCCAAAACCCATCAATATCTCCAATCCCATATGACAATCCCCCTGTAAGAATATACTTCTCTATTTATAATAATATGATAGACATATTTTTTTATACTTAATCAACGAAAGAATTAATTTTTGAGAATAATCACAAAAATCCCGGGGACTTTGAATGCCGCTTTCGTCCCCAGGATTTCATTTTAAATTTTCACTTTTAAAAGTTAAGAAGCAATTACTTTAATTGTCCATTCATAGCCATTCTTTGTCCAGACTTTATAGTCATTATCTTTATGATTATAGGTAATGTGATCCAATTCAGGACTTGCTTTGACATTTATGATGTTCATATATTCTATGGGATTCAATTCCCAGTTTCTGCTCCTAAGATATGAATCAATTTCGTGACTGTACATTTGATGTCCTCCTGTCTGTATTTTATGCTTAATTTGTTTTATCTGTTTGTTCCGCTTGATCAGCCTGATTAGTCTAATCTGTTTTATCTGCTCGTGCCGCTTGTTCCACTTGATCTGTCTAATCTGCTTGTTCTGCCCGCTTGACTATGTTATTTTCTGTTTTCATTTGTTAGGTTTACTTTCTTCTTACTTCTATTTTACCAACCTAATTACATAAATAAAATAGAATTTTTTATCGATTTTAGGTAATATTTTATCTTCTTTTCGAATTTTTGCCATTTGAACATATATATATGATATACATTCTGCTTTCTGCCAGCTTTTCATCATAATAAAAAGAAGTCACCGCATAAACATGCTTTGACTTCCGCTCATATTTTCATTATTAAATTACCTTACTCAAAAATTAAGTAATAAAAAACTCCCCGAGTTGGGCTCGAACCAACAACCCTTCGGTTAACAGCCGAATGCTCTACCATTGAGCTATCGAGGAATACAAATCATATTATAAACCTTATATGAAATATGTCAAGAGGGTTTTTGAACTTTTTCCAATCATTCTATCGCCTTTTTACGACAAAATTCCCCGAAGACTGAACATCCCCGGGGTATCTAAAACACTATTATGCCAACTTTGTTTTTGCCAGTTCTGCAAGTGTTGCAAAACCTTCTGCATCATTTACAGCCATATCAGCTAAGATTTTTCTGTTCATTTCAACTTCAGCAAGCTTTAATCCATACATAAATTTGCTGTAGGATAATCCATTGATTCTTGCTGCTGCGTTGATACGAGCGATCCATAACTGTCTGAACTGACGCTTTCTTTCTTTTCTTCCTGCATAAGAACTAGTTAACGCTCTCATTACGGACTGTTTTGCTACTTTATACTGTTTAGATCTGGCACCTCTGTACCCTTTTGCCAGCTTTAATGTTCTATTATGTCTTTTTTTAGCGTTCATTCCGCCTTTAATTCTTGCCATGTCTTATTTCCTCCTTCGCCTACTCTTATAAATAAGGTAATATCTTGTTCATGTTTTTGAAATTTGTAGCATCTGTGATGATTGCTTTTCTTAAGTTTCTTTTTCTTTTGGCAGATTTTTTGGTTAAGATATGGCGCTTATAGGCTTTATTTCTTTTTAATTTACCTGTACCTGTTTTTTTGAAACGTTTAGCAGCTGCTCTGCTTGTTTTGATCTTTGGCATTGTATATGTTCCTCCTTATATTTAGACTTATCTATTTTAACTAAAAAATTCTTAACTGCGTTTTTCAGTTAAAAACATCATAATGCTTCTGCCTTCCATTTTAGCCGGCTTATCCACTACTGCAATGTCTTCAAGTTCTTTTGCGAAATCATCCAGAATATGTCTGCTGCTCTGGACATGGGCCATTTCCCTGCCTCTAAAACGAAGTGTTACCTTTACTTTGTTGCCTTTCTGTATAAACTTTCTGGCAGCACTTACTTTTGTATTCAAGTCATTTACATCGATATTTGGCGATAAACGAACTTCCTTTACATCAATAACCTTTTGCTTTTTCTTCGCTTCTTTTTCTTTTCTCACCAGTTCGTAACGATACTTTCCGTAATCGATAATCTTACAAACAGGCGGTTTCGCTGTCGGAGCGATCTTAACCAGGTCTAATTCTGCTTCTTTAGCCAGTCTCATTGCCTCTTTTGTAGGCATAACACCTAATTGTTCTCCGTTTTCACCAATCAAACGGATCTCTCTGTCTCTGATTTGCTCGTTAATCATTAATTCGCTAATTGTCTTGCACCTCCATAAAATGCTTGAAATAAATACCACTTCGCTGCTAATTATCCGCATAAAAAAAGTGGATAGACAGACTATCCACATAATATACCCATAGAACGTTTCTATGTAACATATTAACCGATAGTCACCTCTGTGCTATGGTGAGAGTGGATACTCTACTTTGATTTCTTGTAACCTTATTTACTTTACCACATTCAAATTTTAATGTCAACTATTAATTTATTTTTAAAAATGATTTTTGTAATAATCTGTATTCTCCTCAAACACTCAATCGATCGTGTTTCTGATTCAAAAAAGGCAGCCCGGATATTCAGGCTACCTTTTCCATTACTTTTTATTTTTCTTCAAAGCTTGCACATTCTGTCTGATCACAGTGTTTTGCTGCTGCACCGGCGATACCGATCTTATCTGCACTGCATTTGCATGATTCATTGAAAGTACAGTTGCGTGCTTCACAGTCCACATCAATCTTCTGGCAGGGAGTTCCCATAGAACTTCTGGCATTGTCACCTTTTCTCTCCTGGAAACTGGAACAACATGTTTCCTGGCACTTTTCTGCATGGTCTCCTCCGACCTGAATATCTCCTTTGCAACAGCACTCTGCATCATTATAGACACAACTCTGAGCGGAACATACTAATAATGGCATGATACTACCTCCTTTATTTTATTTGGGATAGTATCTGCTATTTTTTAAATTTTATTCATTTTATTATCATGAGAGTTCAAGTGAGGCGTGCAGATGGTGGGAAGGAATTTTCAGTCACGCTTTAATCTTCAACTTCAATTTTACGGATTTCTTTCGTCCGGATCTCTTTACAGATCTCATCTACAAAAGTATCCAGCGCTTTTTGCCCTTCGTCTCCTTTAAATCTGCTTCTCACGGAAACAACGCCGTCCTCTTCTTCTTTCGCACCCACTACCAGCATATAAGGTAATTTGTCCAGGCGGGCTTCCCGAATTTTATATCCAATCTTTTCAGAACGTTCATCGGTTGTACAGCGGATACCGTTTAATTTTAACTGGTCTTCCACCTTTTTGGCATAATCATGGTATTTCTCCGAAATCGGAAGGACACGTACCTGCTCCGGACACAGCCATGTAGGGAATTTACCTGCATATTTTTCAATCAGCCATGCAAGCGTTCTTTCATAGCAGCCCATACTGGTTCTGTGAATGATAAACGGACGTTTCTTTTCTCCGTCTTTATCCACATAATACATATCAAACTGCTCAGCCAGTGCAAAATCCAACTGAATCGTAATCATGGTATCTTCTTTCCCGTATACGTTTTTCGCCTGGATATCCAGTTTCGGTCCGTAGAATGCGGCTTCTCCATCTGCTTCTACAAATGGAAGTCCCAGCTCTAAAAGCATTTCACGCATAACTCCCTGGGACTCTTCCCAGTATGCAGCGTCTCCAATATATTTTTCCGTATTATTCGGATCCCATTTGGACAGACGGTAGGTTACGTCGTTCTCCAGTCCCAGGGTCTTCAGACAATACAGTGCCAGGTTTACACACCCTTTGAACTCTTCATGGATCTGCTCCGGAGTCATGATTAAATGTCCTTCGGAAATAGTAAACTGACGTACTCTGGTAAGTCCGTGCATTTCTCCGGATTCTTCATTTCTGAATAAGGTAGAAGTTTCACCATAGCGCAACGGCAGATCCCGGTAACTCTTCTGGCTAGCTTTATATACGTAGTACTGGAATGGGCAGGTCATGGGACGAAGTGCAAATACTTCATCATCCTTGTCTTCATCTCCCAGGACAAACATTCCTTCTTTATAGTGATCCCAGTGACCGGAAATCTTATACAGATCACTTTTTGCCATTAATGGCGTTTTGGTTCTCACATAGCCTCTCTTTTCTTCTTCGTCTTCAATCCATCTCTGCAGAGTCTGGATAATCGTAACGCCCTTAGGCATAATAAGCGGCAGTCCCTGACCAATTACATCCACCGTAGTGAATAACTCCATTTCACGTCCCAGTTTATTATGGTCACGTTTTTTCGCTTCTTCCATTTGTAACAAATAGGTATTTAATTCATCTTTTTTGGCAAATGCGGTTCCGTAGATACGCGCAAGCATTTTATTTTTTTCGTTACCTCTCCAGTATGCACCAGAAGAAGAAGTCAGTTTATATGCTTTAATGGACTTTGTGCTCATTAAATGAGGTCCTGCACAGAGATCTGTAAAATCTCCCTGGCGGTAAAAGGAGATAATGGAATCTTCCGGAAGGTCCCGGATCAATTCTACTTTATAAGGTTCCCCTTTTTCTTCCATGAACTGAATCGCTTCTTCTCTTGGCAAAGTAAATTTTTCCAGCCTTGCTCCTTCTTTGATGATTTTCTTCATCTCTTTTTCGATATTATCCAGGTCTTCCCTGGAAAATGGCTCATGATCAAAATCATAGTAAAAACCGGTGTCAATCGATGGTCCAATTGCCAGTTTTGCTTCCGGATACAGGCGCTTTACGGCCTCAGCCAGCACATGGGAGGTAGTATGGCGCAGAGCTGCCAGCCCCTTTTCATCATTTGCAGTTAAAATCGAGAGCTCACAGTCCTGGTCTACAACAGTTCGCAGATCCACAACCTCACCGTTTATTTCTCCGGCACATGCCATTCTTGCCAGTCCCTCACTGATATCCAATGCGATATCATATACGGATTTGCTATCTTGATATTCTTTTTTTGATCCATCTTTTAATGTAATAATCATATTGTTACCCATTTTGTGCTCCAGGCTATTCTGCAGCACAGCCACAACAATGCGGCTTCCTTTCTATCATTTTTCATCTTTTACAACATACTTCACGCAAAAAGTCCCCGGACCATACCTGCCGGTACGATCCAGGGACGAGTATTTGAACTCGCGGTTCCACCCTGATTGTTTCTTAGAAACCACTTCATTTTGATGATAACGGCATCACCGGACCGGATTAGGGCCACTCAGAGTCAGTTTTCAAATGTTTCCTAACAGGATATTTCCAGCACCAATCCCTCTCTGGGTTATTCCGCATTCTACTCTTCTCTTCAACGTATTTACAATATCTATCCTTGATTATAGCATTTACACTTCATTTGTCAACACCTGAAATTCATTTAAATATTTCCAACCAGTTTTTCTTTAACCAAAGCAAAAAATTCCCTCACCAGATAATGGATCTGGAACCTTGGGTCGGAAGCTGCTGCAATTCCCGACAGATTTGTATATCCCTGCTTCTTGCCTAGCTGCATTGCCCGGAACACATGGAAATTGTTTGTCACAATGCCAACTTTGTCTTCTTTGCTTCCGATAAGCTGTGCACTATACTTCAGGTTTTCCTCGGTACTGGTGGATTTATCTTCTAAAATAAGCCTGTTCTCTTCAATTCCCGCTACTGTCAGGTAACGTCTCATGGCCTCCGCCTCAGTAATATCTTCGCCGGGTCCTCTGCCGCCGGACAGGATCGCCTTGCTTTCCGGATTTTCCTTCAGGTATTCAGCTGCTGCATCCAGACGCAATGTCAATGCTTTACTGGGAACTTCCCCCTTAACCTGGGCACCCAGAACGATTACGTAATCCAGATTCTTTTCCCCATGCTGGAACATGCCCGTGAAAATAAATACTTCCACTAGTAAAAAAACAAATAATCCTACCGCCAGCACGCCGCCTAAAATGGCTTTGCACCAGGTGGGAAAAAAATGTGCCCCCGGATGAGTTTTATGGTAGTGTCCCAAAAAGACGAGACCAAAAAACACTGCTGCCCCGCAAAGCCAAATGATTGAAAAATCCATTCCGATGCTGACTAAAATCACAAAATATAGCAAAGATGCCATTCCTAAAACCAGCCATAAAATCTGCATTGTATTTTGATACCCCCTTTTGTCTGTGTTTTCATTACTATTTTCATCTATTTTCCAACTATATTACAGAGATCTTTTTTCAGTTTAACTTATTTTACAAGGTCTGTCAATGCGGCGGAGGTTTAATAACGTAGTGTTCTATTAAATGCATTATATTGGGTTTTGCTGATTAATGACGCTTTGTAGATGGAGGTAGTGTACAGAAAGATAGGCGTGGGAAACTGGTATGGACTCCGTCAGCTGGCCGCAGAACTGGTATTTTCTAATCTTTCCGAGATTCAGTTTATCGCAACAAAGCTGGTTTTCTCAGCATGGCGGAACCCTTGGGCTGTGGCAGGCTGTTCTTTATTGGATACAACGCAGTATGTTTCGGCTGTTTATGCGTAAAAGAAGATGAAAGTTTACTCCTTTTTCTGGAATGAAGAAACAAATCACGGTGATAAATTCACTTGCTTTATGCTACAGTTTACTCTTTTTTCTGATCACAGAATAAAAAACAAGGCACAGTCTCAAGATCAGTTGCTTTATATCAGTAGCTTTACGCCGATCGCGTTCAGCATGTCACACCCCAGGGTTCCAACATGCTGAGAAAACCAGCTTTGTATCAATAAACTGCATACCGGAAAGAGAAGGGGGTGGCTGAAAATTCCTTCCTGCCTGGATTTCACATATATTTTTGATGGCACGTATCCAAATCTTTCATTTGTCATTTCACAATAATACAGATTTCCTTAGATAAAAAGCAGCTTCGTTAAAACCAAACCTGACTCTGGTTTTAACGAAGCTGCCTGCTTTAAATACCCGGTATTTTATTTATCTTATTTAAATCTGTGCCTGATACTGCATCCGGTTAGAAGCCAAACTAACTGGATGTAGTGCCTAGAGCGTGTTTTAAAATTCATTCCTGTCATCTGCACGCCCCACTTTGCGGCATATTTGCCCCGAATTCAGGTTACATAGCCCGCTATGCGCCCTTCATCCGGGACAAATCTCCCACAAACTGGGACGCACAGCTGCCAGAAAGCAATTTTAAAACACGCTCTAGTGTAGCAACTAGTTGTTATTTAAACTTTATCATTATAAAGTCTTGTTT
>UQGG01000049.1 GCA_900540475.1 uncultured Robinsoniella sp.
TGAGCTGCGAAATGCATCAGGATTTCGCAGCGAATGCCCGCGTGCCGCCAAAAAGCGCTTCGGGAAGGTTAGAAAATGCCAGTTCTGCGTTAAGCCTTCCAAACCAATGTCCTGGTCCGTCCCCTTCTCTTTCCGTACACTACCTCTGCATACAAAGCGTCCCTTCCTCAGCTAAACCCCAATATATTTCATTTAATAAACCACCTATAAAGAATTCCCTATATTACCAGAGCATATTTCAACCCAAAAAAGGCATCTCCCGTTCACCGCCAACGGAAAATGCCCTGCTCCCATGCCCTTTAAACCTCATTATTTCGATATTCATTTGCTGACATCCCTGTCTGCTTTTTAAACACCCTTGAAAAATGTGCCATATCCAGAAATCCCACAGCTTCTGCTATATCGCCGATGCGAAGGGAAGGATCTGTTAACATCTCTTTCGCATGTTGTATTTTTGTATGGTTTAACAGCTCTGAGAAGCTTTGCCCTGTATGGCGGTTCAGAAGCTTACTCAAATGCCATTGGCTGACGTAAGTCTTCTCTGCCACCTCCAGAAGCGTTATTTTTCGATTATAATTGTCCTCAATATACTTCAATGCATTTTTTACAATAAAACTGCTGGCTGCGCTGTCGGAACTCTCCTCCACCGCATCCGCCTCTCCTGTGATTTTCTTCTTCCGGAGATTTTGCACCATTGCATCTACCGCTTCCTCTATTTCACTCATATTAGAAGGTTTCAGCAGGAACCTGGTCACGCCCAGGCGAATGGCTTTCTGTGCATAATCAAAATCTCTAAATCCGGTCAGGATGGTAATTTCCATGTTTTCAAATTCTGATTTCAATCCGGCTGCCATTGCCAGCCCGTCTAATCCCGGCATAGAGATATCCGACACGATAATATTGGGTTTATGCTCCCGGATCACTTCCTGCCCTTCAATTCCGTCATTTGCCGTAGCAACCACTTTGCAATCCCATTTTTTCCAATCCACACTTCTAGAGATACCTTCCACAATGATTGGTTCATCATCAATAATTACTACTCTATACATAACTACGGCCCCCAGTACTTTTCTTCCAGACAAAACGCATCCACAGACAGTATTAACTGAAACGATACTTTTACCTGGATCGTATATCCATATTATCCCTTAATAGCGCCCGCTGTCAATCCCTTAATAATGTTTTTCTGAAGGAAAATATATACAATTAAAACCGGAACTACAATCAGCGTTACCGAAGCTGCCATGAGTCCGAAATCTGTTCCGTATTTGGAACTGATCATCTCTAACAATGCACAGATGGGCATATTTTTGGGATCACGCATCATCGTTTTCTGTACAAACAAATCATTATAAGACCATAAGAAACTGAAGATTGCAACGGTTGAAAGGGACGCTTTGCACAGCGGTATAATAATTTTAGTGAACACCTGAAATACATTTGCACCTTCCATATATGCCGCTTCTTCCATCTCGATTGGCAGTCCCCTTAAAAATCCCATCATGACAATTGCAGCAAAACTTAAATTTCCTGCTATCTGAGGCAGAATGACTGCAATCGGCGTACTCAGAAGATCCGCTTTAACCATCATTCTCAGTACCGGTATGATCGTTGAGAATACCGGGAACATCAGACTTGCCACGATAAAACTGTCCATGAAATTCTTTCCCTTGAAATTATATCTGGTCATGGCAAATGCCATCATGGTAGAGAGCAGCATAACTCCAAGTGTTACAGATCCTGAAATAGTAATACTGAATCCATACGCCCTTAAAATATTAAGGCTTTCAAATGCCCTCTTATAATTAGCCAGATCAAATGCCTGAGGCAGGCTGAATGAATTGCTGATTACCTCTGCAGAAGGTTTAAATGAGTTTAAGAATACCCATAAAAATGGAAAGATTGTGGTAACTGCCCATAAAATCAGCACTGCATAAATTACAATTTTTCCAATGCCGAACTTTCTTTTTGGCATCTGCAGATCCATTGAAAATTCTTTACTTTTACTATATCTTAATTCTGTCATAACCGTCCTCCTACATGTTTGCATCTGGTCTGGCAACTTTTGTTACAATCTTAGATACGATAACCCCTAAAATAACGATCAGGATTGCGATTGCAGAGCCATACCCATAATCATTTAATTCAAATGTGGTCTGGTACATATAAGTTCCCATAAAGTGTGTCAGTCCGTAAGGCGCACCCTGACTGGCAATTACCCATGGGAGGTCAAATACCTTCAAAGCACCCGTTACCGCAAGGGTAATACAGGTACAGAACACACCGCGAAGCATTGGCATTGTGATATAAAATACCTGTTTGAACTTACTGCAGCCGTCGATGGATGCTGCTTCATATACCTCTTCCGGTATATCACTAAGCCCCGTCAGCAGAATTACAAAATAAAATCCAACATATGACCAGAGTGTGGGAATGCATACCATGATAAATGCAAGGCTTTCACCCAGCCACTTCACCTTGGCAAATCCCAGTGCGGTTAAAATCTGATTCAGCATACCGGAATCATAGTTATAAAATAATTTAAACAGTAAACCAATAGCCGTTGCAGAAATTACAATGGGGAAGAAATATACCGTTCTGAAAAACTGCTGTCCTTTTTTGATATTGCTCACCAATACTGCTAAGACAAATGCAATTCCCACTTCAAAAATTACGGTTAAGAACATCATTTTAACGGAGTTTCCAAGAGCCACACGGATCATGGGATCAGAAAACAGTTTCTGGAAATTTTCAGCGCCTACATACCGGAATGCACGGCCAGGCATCGCTACGGGAACGGACATATCATAAAGAGCATTTTTGATATTTTCTACGAAGGGTACATACAGGAATATCACAAGGAATAAAATTCCTGGAACCAAAAAGATGAGAAGCGGCCATTTTTTCTTATATAACATGGTAAATTACCTCCTGTTTTAAATCATACATTGAATTTTGGGTATAAAGAAGCAGAGGGGGCGGTTTTGGAAACTCCCTCTGCTCACAAGGACAATATTTTTTAATCTACTACTCTATGATTTCACCGTTTTTATAACGTGTAATCATATCATTGATAATATCTTCTGCTTTGACCATACCTGCTGCCATACCGGAAATCTGGCTGGTCAGTGCTTTGTATGTGTTGTATCTTGCATCGGTTGGCAGTACCAGTCCCTTTGCTGCCTGGGCATACTCAAGCCCGCTCTTTGCCAGGTTGTCAGAAGGCATTTCATCTTCAGAGATTTCACAGGTCGGGATACCAGCGCCGTTCCAGTATTTCATCAGGGAATCTTTACAGGTCTGAGCCATAACAAATTTAACTGCTGCATCTCTCTTGTCCGGGTCATCCCATGCTTTTCTTGTGATATAGAATCCGGAAGACAATCCGCTGACCATATAGCCTGCCACATCTTTTGCCTGATCAGGAACACCCGGGAAGGGAACTACTACCACGTTTTCTTTATCATCAATTCCATTCATTCTCCAGTTACCGTCTAACTGCATTGCTGCTTTTTTACTGTTAAATAACTGCTCTGCGGAAGAGTTGTCAATGGTGTCGGTATCTTCCGGAAAAGCACCCATTTCCTTCATTGTTTTAATAACCTCAATGCCCTTGATCCAGTTTGCAGGAGCCTTATCCGGCATGGATGTATATTCTTCCTGTCCGGCTGTATATAACATGCAGAACTCTACCCAGTAGTGAGGAACTTCATTCAGGGAACATGCTACCGGAATGATATCTTTGCTCTTGAAAGTTTCAATTGCTTTTGCAAAAGAATCCCAATCAGTTGGAAGTTCTACACCGCACTCGTCAAAAACATCTTTATTACAGAAGAGGCCTTCCCAATATCCTGTTGTGGGAACCGCTCTTTTCACGCCATCTGCATTTTTTACTTTATCTAATGCATCCGGTAATGTATCACCGGCATATTCCGGATACTCTTTTACGATCTCATCATAAGGTACTAATTTATCGGTGGAAATAATATCATTTGCTGTTGCATCTACGAAGAACTGTAAAACATCCGGTTCATTTCCTACGGAAAAGTCTGCTGCAATTCTGGACTTCCACTCTTCATTGGATACCTGTGAATCATCTTCCAGGGTTACATTTGGATGCTGTTCCATAAATGCTTTATTCACTGCCTGATAAACGATGGCATTGGGGTCTGTTCCGCCGAACATGGAAACGGTCTTAAGGGTAACATCTTTTCCTCCTGCCACTTCTTCTGCTGCCTTTTTCGATGTTGCGGTCTCTATCGCCGGTGCACTTTCAGATGCTGCTTCGGTTTCTTCGCTGCCGCCTTCTGATGCTTCCTTGGTTTCTCCATCCGTTGCCGGAGCTTTCGTTTCTTCTGACGCTGCACTTGCTTCTGTTTTCTTTCCCTCTGTTGCTGCGCTTGTGGTGCTTCCGCATCCTGCCATCATGGACATTGTCATCGCTGCTGTCATGGTTACTGCCAATACCTTTTTGAGTTTCATACTTTTTTTCCTCCCTATGAGTTTTTTATTTCTATGAGTATTTCTCTCATTTCTTATAATCCTATTATACTTGCAATGACCTCAAAATGCATTAGACCTACTTGACATTATTTGTTCATTCTTGCCCTCTTCACAAGAATAATCAAATCCTGCGACAAAGTTACCCGTTTTATTCCCCAATTTTACCGGTGCTCTGCAATTCTTTTTGTGCCTTTTGCCTATTAATTTCTTCTTCTTTGCCTAATTCTTTCTCATATGGCAGCGTAATGACAGACTCTGTTTTATCATCCGCTGCCGGAATAATGGAAAGCCCGAAAGCTTCCCCGTAAATCAGTTTTATCCGCTCATTGACATTGCGGATGCCAAGAGAGGTGTGCTGTCCGGGTTCTGCTTTGATGCTTCCCGGATTACCGGAGAGAATCGCGCTGATCTTCTCCAGATCTTCCCTGGTCATGGGTTTTCCGGAATTTAGAACTTTTACATAAATCTTTGTTTCATCATGGTATATCTGTATTTCAATTATGCCGTTTTTAACCTGCTCTATTCCATGCACCACAGCATTCTCCAGAATTGGCTGCAGGATCAGTCTGGGTACTTTTACCTGGAGCAGGCTTTCATCAACGTTCCATTCTACTTTCAGCCGCTTGCCAAACCTCATGGATATAATATAGAAGTACGCATCTGCGCAGTGAAGTTCTTCTGCCAGATTAATCAGGCGGCTTCCTGCCCTGTCCATCCGGTAATCCAGAACGGTACTAAGGGATTCAATCATCTTGCTGATGGTAATGTCTCCGGACATTCTTGCCTGCCAGTTCATCATTTCCAGGGTGTTATTCAGGAAATGTGGATTGATCTGAGCCTGCAGCGCCATAATCTTAGCATCTCTCCGTGCCAGTTTTTCGTCATAAGCATAGTCAAACAGATACTTCACCTGTTTGGACATCCGATTAAAAGAATCCATCAGATAAGAAAATTCGGCATTGGGCATATCTTCTCCCTCCACCACTGTTCCAAGCTGCCCTTCTTCAATGGCCTCCGATGCCTGAATCATCCGCCTGACAGGGATACTCACCTGTTTGTTTAAGAATTTTACCCCATACATTAAAACCGGAATTAAAATCAGACTGATACAGGCTATAATCTTGTACAAATTATAAAGAGACTCATAAAATAGTGCCTTACTTACCAAAAATGCAACTCCTATATTATAATCCCTGCATTTTTCTTCCTTTAAGAAACCTTTATAGCTGTTGCTCAAATTCATCTGGATGGTTTCATCTTTGTTCTTATCATATTGCCGGAACAATACCGGGAAATACTGCAAAGATGCATCTTCATCCTGATTTCCCACCAATACGAATTCTTCACCGTCATTAAAACAGATTGCAGCATTAACACTTAAATCCATCTGGATATTCCGAAACAGCTGATCCTGGTTCAGCTCTACAATCAAGGTGCCAAACTTCATATACTTTGTAACCGTGTACATATTCCGTACAATATAAATCCGTCCGTCCACAACCCGCAGAACCGCATCGGAAGAATGTCCTTCAATCAGGTCTTTCATTTTCCCATGAATCTCTTCCATATAACTTAAGTAAGAAAATTCATTATTGGCAGAATAGCATAATGGCTCGTCCTCTCCTTCTAAATAGAAGGTAAACATACTGAATTTCTTATCTATGTAAAACTTGCTTTTCAACTCATTGTTAATATCCTGGTAAAACTGATTCTTATTTGTCTCGCCTCTGCGATACTTTCTCCAGGCTTTTTCACATACGCCTTCATAAGATGGTTTTTTAGATGCCGTAATTGCCTCATCAATTCTCTGGGATAGGGTAGAAGTCACATTTTCTATCCCCAGATTTAACATCATCTCCGACTTTTCCAGTATTTCATTGCGATAAGAAAATACCATAAACACAAAAAGTACCAGCAGCGGTATTACCCAGCAGAGCACAATGAAAAAAAGCATCCGCGATTTCAAAGACCTGGGTTTTTGTGTCTTTGTCAACTGATTATCCATAATCTAAACCCTCCCTTGGATCTATTGTATCATAGGAATCTTTTCTTTTGGATGAAAATTTATGGATAAAGCACCTTTTTTCAAAAATGCCAAAAGCAGCTGCAGTACAAATATTCGTACTGCAGCTGCCCTATCTATCTTTTCATCCTGGTAAATACGATCTGACGGCAGCGCCAGATCAGACAGCCACATATCAGCGGTTAACAGGAAATCCCCAGAAATTCTTCAAAGATCCCGCAGAGGTCAGAAGCTTCTTTTGGCTTAGGCATCTCACAGAAAATTCGAAGCAGCGGCTCGGTACCGGAAAACCTGGCGCTGATCCATCCACCGTTTTTGAAATAGATTTTACATCCGTCCAGATAAGAGATCTTTTCTACCTCTGTTTCAATCTCCGGCAAAAGTTTCTGGATCATAAGATTATCATAGATTTCTTCTTTTTTCTCATGGCTGAATTTATAAGCCCGCTCTTCCATGTGCAGGAAGCCATATTCCAATTCAATGTCTTTGGCAATCTGAGAGAGCTTTTTACCTGTTACTGCAATCATTTCAATCAGCAGCGCCGCTGCATAGATTCCGTCTTTTCCATTGATATGCCCCCGTACTGTCAGACCTCCTGAAGATTCTCCGCCGATCACTGCATTGGTCTCCTGCATTTTTGCCGAGACATATTTAAATCCTACGGGAACTTCATAGCATTTTTCCCCGAAGCTTTCGGCAACCCGGTCCAGTCTGTGTGTCGTTGATATATTTCTGACTACCGCTCCGTGCCATCCTTTATATTTTACCAGATAGTAATACAGCAGCACCAGAATATCATTTGGATGAAGAAATCTTCCGGTATCATCAATCACACCGATACGGTCAGCATCTCCATCTGTTGCAATACCAATGTCACACCCTCTGTCCAGTACATAGTTCTGGAGGGAACGAAGCGTATTGGCATTCGGAGCCGGAAGCTTTCCTCCAAACAGGGTGTCATGACGTTCATGTATGACTTCCAGCTCACAGCGTGCAATAGACAGCAGGGTTTTAATAGAGGTCTGGCTGACCCCGTACATGGGGTCTAATGCCACCCGCAGCCCCCGTTCTTTAATGGCATCTATGTCGATGGCAGCAATGATATTATCCAGGTATTCATTTAGAGGATTGAACTCTGTTACCAGCCCTTTTTCCTTTGCCTCTTCATATTCAATAATTGCAATAGGATTCCCGTTCCTGCAGCTTTCTTCTACTTCTGCGATATAGTCCTCGATATTTCTGGTCTGCGCTTCATCCGCATCCCTGCCCCCCTGGGTAAATACCTTGATTCCATTGTATATAGCAGGGTTATGGCTTGCCGTTACCATCATACCATAATGAAGGCCATGCTTCATCACATAATACATGATCAGCGGAGTAGGTGAGGAACGGTTGATAAAGAATGTATGGATTCCTTCTTTCGCAAATACTTCACATGCCCACATAACCGCTTCTTTCGACAAAAACCTCCGGTCGTAGCCGATTACCATGCCATCTTCTTCTACTCCTTCCGCCTTCATTTTCAGTACCATTGCCATGGATAGTTTCTGTATATTTTCCCTTGTAAATTCATCTCCAATTACGGCTCTCCAACCGCCTGTTCCAAAATGTACCATAATCTTTTCGCCTACCTTCTTTTATCTTCCCATAATGACAGTTACTTCATGCCTGCTTCCTGCTTCACACACCGGTATCTGCTTCGTTTCCACTCCATCCAGATACAATTTACAAACACCTTTCATTACACCATCCGGATTCAGGACCGTAATCTCATACTTTGCCCCGCGGAATTCTCTGCTTACCCGGAATTCACTCCAGTCTGCCGGTACACATGGATCGATCTGCAGATGGTCAAACTGTGGTTGAATGCCCAGCATATACCTGGTTGCGGAAAAATACGCCCAGCCCCCGGTTCCGGTCATAAACGGATGTCTGGCTCTTCCATAAGCCTTGTGATCACGTCCAACAATAAACTGGCAATAGGAATACGGCTCCGACTCCCGGATCTCTATCTGATCATTCTGGTTATACGGACATAACGCATCATAAAATTTCATTGCACGGTCTCCCCTGCCCAATACGCACTCTGCTGCCCATGCCCAGGGATTAGGATGGCTGAATACCGAACTGTTTTCTTTTAAACCAGGATATACACGGGTTACGAATCCTATATCATCATCCGGCTGGGTATAGGAAGGTCCATTTAACAAAATGCCATATGGCGTGTACAGGAACTTGTCAACACTGTCCATTGCCTTTTTGCCTTTTTCTTCGGACGCAGCGCCGGATAAAACCGCCCATGCATTAGATTCCAGATGAATCTTACCTTCTTTGTCCTTCATCGTGCCAATCTTTCTGCCATTTTTCGTCACTCCCCGGATAAACCATTCTTCATCCCAGAGACTGGTATCGCAAACCTGCTTTACCTTCTCTGCCATTTGTTCATACTTTTTCACATCAGCAGTGCGGTTTAAATACCTTGCCGCTTCCAGGAAATTTTGGATCGCCCAGTAATGTAAGAAAGAAACCATGGCACTTTCACCGCCGCCCAGGTTGAGGCAATCGTTCCAGTCTGCACGCAGTCCTTTGCAGATCCCGCTCTCTCCCACCTGTTCTGCTGAGAAATCCAAAATCTTCATCATATGTTCGTAAACCGTTCCCTCACCGCCGTCGGCATAAGAAAATACCTGATCCAGAAAAGAAAATTCGCCGGTTTCTTTCACATACTCTACGATCGCACTGACCAGCCAGAGCGCATCATCTGAACAGGTATCTTCCAGTCCGTGAATCATGTCTTTTGCATTGGGTGTGGGCACAACGGTAGGTGATTTAAAGGGTTTTACTTCCGTATCCGGATCAAACCATTCCGGCTGGAATAAATGAAGACCGTATCCTTTCGAAACCAAACCTCTTAATAATTCCACCAGCCTCTGGCGGCACTTCTGGGGATTGGAATGGGGAATCGTCATGGCATCCTGTGCCGTATCCCGGTATCCAAGACCGGTTCTTCCCCCTACTTCAATAAACGATGCAAACCTGGAAAACATAACATTTATTTCAGCCTGATACAAAGTCCAGGTGTTAATTAATGTATTCATCCCTTCATTTGGCGTCTGAATCTGAAGTTTATCCAATTTTGTTTTCCAGAATGTACGCAGGTCGGCATATACCTTCTCCATTGCACCCGGGCTGCTGTATTTTTCCCGGATAACAGCTCCCGTTTCACGTCCGCCTTCTCCAAGCATATACACGACTCTTATCTCTTCTCCCGGCTGCAGCACTACTTTTTTCTGGAATGCACCACAGTGATTATTGCCATTTTCAGATCCGCCCTCCAGATACCCCTTTTCCACACCAATTGGATTGTCTTCCGTCCGGTATTTTCCGATAAACTGATCTCTTAACGTTTCAAAGCTGTCCTGCCCGGTACTGGATGTAAAATACTGATACCCGAACTCTTCATAAAACAGGTCATGCTCTATAATTCCATCTTCACAGGAAGACCCTGCTGCATACATGCTCATCTGGAAATTCTGATTGTCCATGTTGATATGATGGAACGAAAATTCACAGTAAGAAAACAGACTTAGCTCTCTCACCCTGTCACTCTGGTTCTGCACTTTCACATCCCATAATTCCACTGCATCCCCAATGGGAATTACCAGGGTCTGAGAGGCTTTAATTCCCTCATAATCACATTCATAAACGGAATAGGACAATCCATGCCTGCAGGTATATTTTGCCTCATCCAGAGACTTTCCTACGGGCTGCCAGGATATGCTCCAGTAATCCTCAGACTCATGGTCTCTTAAGTAAACATAATGCCCCGGGCGGTCCATCGGTATGGCATTTGCCCGGAATCTGGTGATCCGGTGGTATTCCGGTGACTTATAAAATAAATATCCTCCTGCCGTATGGTTCACAACTCCGCACATATCCTCAACCCCAATATAATTCGTCCAGGAAGCAGAAAGGTCCACCCGTTCAATTACATACTCTCTATTCTCATTGTCAAAATATCCATACCTCATAAAAAACCTCCTCCAAAGCTTTTACTTTATATTTATTATAAGCGTTCAGCCTTTCCGGAGGAATTGCCAGTAATGCGAATATTTGTACAAAGTTGTGCTTTTCAAAAAACTGCACAAAAATCGCGCACAGAGGAATTTATGCTTTCCCTCTGTGCGCGTGTAAGGTCAAATATAGTCTTATACTACAGCTTATTTAAATTCAAATTAGTCTAATACTACAGCTTCTTAAAATTCAAACTTATCTGCCAGATATGCTTCTAACTCTTCAATTTTAATTCTTTCCTGCTTCATAGAATCACGGTCACGAACCGTAACTGCTCCGTCTGTCTCCGATTCAAAATCATAGGTTACACAGAATGGTGTTCCGATTTCATCCTGACGTCTGTAACGCTTTCCGATGTTTCCTCGATCGTCAAATTCGCAGTTATATTTCTTAGACAGCATGGTGAATACTTTTTCTGCACCTTCGTTTAATTTCTTGGATAATGGCAGCACACCTACCTTAATCGGTGCCAGTGCCGGATGGAAACGGAGTACAGTTCTCTTATCTCCGCCTTCCAGTTCCTCTTCATCATATGCGCTGCAGAGGAATGCAAGTACTACACGGTCTGCACCAAGTGACGGTTCAATAACATAAGGAATATATTTTTCCTTTTTCTCATCATCAAAATAGCTCATATCCTGTCCGGAGGTATCCTGATGCTGTGTCAGGTCATAATCGGTTCTGTCGGCAACACCCCATAATTCGCCCCATCCGAATGGGAACAGGAACTCAATGTCAGTAGTAGCTTTACTATAGAAACAAAGTTCTTCTGCCGCATGATCTCTTGCACGCATTTCATCGTCTTTCATGCCAAGTGCTGTCAACCAGTCCAGGCAATACTTTTTCCAATATGCAAACCATTCCAGGTCGGTACCAGGTTCACAGAAGAATTCCAGTTCCATCTGTTCGAATTCTCTTGTACGGAATGTAAAGTTACCCGGAGTAATTTCATTACGGAAAGATTTACCGATCTGTCCGATACCAAATGGAATTTTCTTTCTGGATGTTCTCTGAACATTTTTAAAATTCACGAAAATACCCTGTGCTGTCTCCGGTCTTAAATATACGGTATTCTTAGCATCTTCCGTTACACCCTGGAATGTCTTGAACATCAGGTTGAACTGACGAATATCCGTAAAATTATGTTTGCCGCAGGTTGGGCATGGAATCTGGTGCTCTTCAATAAAGTTCTTCATCTCTTCCTGGCTCCATGCATCCACGGAACCTTCTACTGCTATCTCTTTCTCTGCGCAGAAATCTTCAATAATTTTGTCCGCACGGAATCTCTCATGACATTCTTTACAATCCATTAGAGGATCGCTGAATCCACCCAGATGTCCGCTTGCAACCCAGGTCTGTGGGTTCATTAAAATAGCACAGTCAACACCAACATTATAAGGGTTCTCTGTTACGAATTTTTTCCACCAAGCCTGTTTTACATTATTTTTCAGCTCAACGCCAAGATTTCCGTAATCCCAGGTATTAGCAAGTCCACCATAGATTTCGGATCCCGGATATACAAATCCTCTTGCCTTTGCCAATGCTACTATTTTATCCATCGTCTTTTCCATTGTTAATTCCTCACATTCCATTCTATTTTCAATTTATTTCGGGGGCATTTATCTATCAACCCAGCTCATAAATAATATAAGCTAATTTCTTACCAATTTCAACCTCTTTTGAAGAAGTCCCTTCTTTACTGCTCTCAGGAGACAATAAAACCATGCCTGTCTCAGAATCCGTTTCTTCCTGCTTTGCAGTTTCTGACTGCTTTTCGGTAACCGCCTCTGCCCCGGACGATTTTATTTTTGCTTCACTTTTCCCTTTCACTTCCACATTGTCGCTGGTAAAAAGGATATTCCCCGGCACTTGTACCAATACAGGCTCTTCCATTACAACAACCTGATAGTCTTTCTTAAGTACATCACCACTGGTTAAACCGCTCTTCGCCACCTTGCCATCTTCCACCGACTGGAAGCCTCCGTCAAAGGTAACTCCTGATTTTTGTGCCTCTGATATTTTTCCCACAAAAAATTCTACATGGTTAAAATTCGCATAATCCTGTGCCGAGGCGTAATCTATAATCAATTTTGCTGTATCTTCACTGACGCTGAATTTATCCAGATCTATATTATCCTTGCCTGTACTGGTTTTATAAGCATCGATTTCGCTCTCAATCATGGTTTTAAGCTCGGTCTCATCATAATACTCTTTATCCAGGCTCTCCACTGCTGTTCCTGTGATTCCTCCATCTTTGCTAATCGAAACTGCTGACTCATCTGGTGACGAGAATTTACTGCACCCGCTTAACAGACACATAACTCCAACCATCACCGCCAGAATTCTCCTTTTTTTCATAATTTACTGCATCCTCCTTGTATAATCCTAATTATTATACCTTTAAAGTATGATATTTTCAACTAATTATTGGGAGAAGAACACTCTGGCGGGTCGATTTAAAACTTATGTAACAATCGACTCTAAAATATCGAGAGATTTAAACTGTTTATCCATGTAAATTTTACAAAGGCGGCTCTGAAGTCGTTTCATTTCACGGAGCACTTCCTCCGAAACCGTAAAGCTATACAGCTTCTCTATGGTAGAGGACGCGATATACTGATAGGTATAGATGGTTGACTCTAATAAAAGAACTGCACCTTTCGATCCTGACAGGCAGTTTTTACAGACCAGTCCGTCACCTGCCGGTACAAATGCCCGCAGATCCTCCTGCACGCCGCAGCTTGTACAGCAAAACATCTGGGGATATTCTCCGCTTATCACCATGGATTTCCACTCAAATATATACCGGATCAGTTCATTGGGAATCTGTGCATTCATAAGCGCCCTAAGCGTTGCATACAAAAGCCTCAGCATTTCCGCCTCATCATTATTTTCCCTTGCATAATAATCCGCAATTTCCATAAAATAAAAACCATAATAGGCTGCCTCATAGTCCTGGGACAGCCCTGAAAAATAATTGCTGATTTCTGCCTGCATCAGGTTATAGGATGTTCTTCCTTCAAAACAGGTAAACGCCCCAAAAGAAAAAGGATTCGCTGCCGCCAGAAGGGGACTGTTCTGTCTCCTTGATCCTTTTGCAAATGCGGTAATTTTGCCTCTTTCTTTTGTAAGCAGTACCAGCCTTTTATCATAATCACCAATTGGGGCGGCTAAAAGCACCATCCCCGTCAACGTCACTGTCTGTCCCATTTTACACCTTCTGGTCAGAGCGTGTCTGAATTATGATTGTACCTGGCACTCAGACAGGTGCAATGATTTTTCAGAGGCACTCTAGACATCCTTTTTATCATACCCAAAGTTCTTCATCAGAAAATCACTGTCACGCCAATCCTTTTTCACTTTTACCCAAAGCTGCAGATTGACTTTCATTTCTAACATCTCTTCTATTTCTTTTCTCGCCTGGGAACCGATCTTACGAAGCATCGTACCGCCTTTTCCGATAATAATCCCCTTGTGGGAATCTCTTTCACAGATAATCGTTGCTTCAATATCTATGAGTTTTCCACCATTCCGCTCTTTCATTCTGTCTATGGAAACCGCAATGCCGTGAGGAATCTCTTCATCCAGGCTCCGCAGTGCCTTTTCACGGATTAATTCAGCTACGATCTGCCTTTCCGGCTGGTCGGTTACGGTATCTTCATCGTAAAACTGAGGACCATAAGGAAGATATTTAAATACGGTATCAATAATATCCTGGGTATTCTGCCCTTTCAGGGCAGAAGCCGGAATTATTTCCGCAAAATCATATATTTTACGGTATTCATCGATAAACTTTAAAATCTCTTCTTTCTTTACCGTATCAATTTTATTGATAACCAGAATTACCGGGGTCTTGGTTTTTAAAAGCTGTTCTGCAATATGGCGTTCTCCGGCACCGATAAATGTGCTCGGCTCAACCAGCCATAAGATCACATCCACCTCATTTAAGGTCCTCTGCGCCACATTTACCATATATTCGCCAAGTTTATTTTTCGCTTTATGGATACCGGGGGTATCTACAAAAACAATCTGCCCTTTTTCACAGGTATAGACCGTCTGAATCCGGTTCCTGGTAGTCTGAGGTTTGTTCGATGTAATCGCAATCTTCTGTCCGATCAAATAGTTCATTAGTGTTGATTTTCCTACGTTCGGCCTGCCGATTAAGGTAACAAACCCCGATTTATAACTTGCTGTTGTCATTTTTACTCCTATCTCCTGCCACTGGCAGCGTATATCTTTATCTCTTTTCATCTGAATAGAATGAGGAACTATCCTTTAGCCGATAAAAGGAATCAGCACTTTAAACATATCTTTTTCCTCTGCCAGCTTTTCTTCATTGCCGATTACACAGATATTATCAGCCGCAACAATTGCCTCCATGATCTTCCACAGGGCGCGGACATCTTCCTGGGTGGCATTTAATACCTCATCACGTTCTTTTTGCAGATCTTCCTCCGTCATGTTACTGATATAAGCGCCAAGAGAACGGCTGCCTTTTGCCGAAGGATTAAGCGGCGTATCCATTTCACTGATCGTGCCAATGATATATTTTGTCATACCTCTGTCAGCAACCGTAAAATTCCTGACATAATCCACAACCCCTTCATATACTTCATTTGTTTTCCGAAGATTCGGATCCCGATAAGATACAAAGTAGGAATCACCTGTCTTTCCAAATCCGCTCATACATCCGTATGCACCGCCCTTTACACGGATATTTACCCACAGGTATTCATAGCTGAGAACCACTTTTAAGATCTTTAATACACCGGTATATTTCAGCCCCGCCTGTACAAAGTTCCCTGCTCTGGCCACATACTGGATCTTGGATGAAGTCTGGAATCCTTCATTTTTCTGTTCCGTTTCTAATTTTCCGTGAGGGGTCACCCCTGTTTCTTCAAACAGCTTTTCTTTCAATACAGACAAACGCTCCATAAGTGGGGCAAATCCCGCATCATCCGCTGTATAGCTTCCCAGAAGGGTATCTTTTCGGAAAATCATTTTCATCAGCTCTTTTAAAATGCGGATCAGTTCTTCTTTCTTTTCGTCAAAGTGTACTTCCAGTGACTCCACCAGTTTATAGAAACGGATTCCGCTAACTGCATCATTAAATGCACTTGTCTGGGAGAAATAAGACATGGAACGGATTGCAGCCGTAGAATGCCCGGCTGAATTTAAACGTACCGAAACTCGGGATTTTATTTCCGCAATAATTTCGTACAATCTCTTTTCATCCTCTATTTTAGAAGTAAAGATCATTTCTTCTATCATATCAAAGGCAAAATCCAGTTTCTCATAAAGAATCTTAGCCTTTATCTCAAACATTGTCCTGCAGCCACCCTGTTTATCAGCCACAAACATTTCGATCCCCGGGTAAATTCCACCGGAATGGATATTGATTTCATTAAATAATTCACCATAGCTGAAATGCTGTGTGTCTACCATACCCAGCACTGCTTTTAAAATCCCCAGATAGGGAATATACTCAAGAGGCACATATTTTGTATCGAACAGTAACTTCAGGTATCCAATGCCGTTTGTATACATATTGTGGTGCAAAACAATCGTATCCCCCAGAAAATGTTCTTCATTATAGAACTTTCCTGCTTCTCTCTTAATATCCGATGCTTCCAGAACAGGTATCGCTTCCAGTTCTTCTTTCGTAGAAGGCGTCTCCTGAAACAGGCGGAGCTTCTCTGTTTTGTCTGTCAGTTCCTGAATTTCTTCCGGTGAAAGACTTTCCTTATATTCTTTTAACTTCTTCTTTATGTCTTGTTCAATTATTGCAGTTAACCCTTTTTGGGGTTCTACGATTACAACAGACGCATGCGTGTTATCAAGAAGATATTCCTGAATCAGTTTTTCAAAATAATCGGTTTCTGTCTGATCTTTTAGAAATTTAAAAATATCAAGCTGCTTTAAATAATCAAAAGGAGCCGCATCATCATACAGCCAGCTGTCCATGGCATCAATTCCATACATCAGTCCCTTTGGATAAGTTCCATAATCAGCTTCCCGGAATTTAAATTCCATATTGTTAATGCCGGCAAGGAGTGCCTTCTTATCAATGCCATCTTTTACCGTTTGTTTCAGAACATCTTGAATAATCTCCAGAAATCTATCTTTGGAATCCGTATTGGAGTTCTTCGCCACAACGGAGAAGATTGGCTGATACACGCCGCTGTCATAGGAGCCCTGAATATCTTTTCCTATCTTCGCATCCAGCAGTGCCTGTTTCAAAGGTGCTCCCGGAGCAGTGAGCAATGCATACTCTATTACCGAAAAGGCATTCGCCAGTTGAACATCCAGACTGGTTTTAATAGCTACATTATAAGAGAGGAAAGTGTTGTCCTTCTCTTCCTCTGTATTGGAAATGGAATATTTTTTCTTGATTTCAACGGGTCTCTCAAATGGTTTCTGCATAGGAATTGCAGAATCAACCTGTATGGCATCGTATTTTTCCAAATATTCTTCATCCAGCCATTTCAGCCTTTCTTCCATATCTGCATTTCCATACAGATAAATGTAGCTGTTGGACGGATGGTAATACTTCCTGTGGAATTCCAGAAAATCCTGGTACGTAAGATCTGGTATAAATGCCGGATCACCGCCTGATTCATTCCCATAAGGTGTATCCGGAAACAGGGAATTCAAAATTTCCCGGTCTAGCACATCGTCCGGTGAGGAAAAAGCCCCTTTCATCTCATTGTATACCACTCCATTATAAGTCAGTTCGTCTTCCGGAGACTCTAAATGATAGTTCCAGCCCTCCTGGCGGAAAATCTCTTCCTTATTATAAATGTTCGTATGGAAAACCGCATCCATGTATACATGCATCAGATTACGGAAATCCTGGTCATTACAGCTTGCTACCGGATACATGGTCTTGTCCGGATAAGTCATAGCATTCAAAAACGTATTAAGGGACCCTTTCACCAATTCCACGAAAGGATCCTTTGACGGAAACTTTTCACTTCCGCACAATACGCTGTGCTCTAGTATATGAGCTACCCCTGTGCTGTCCTTGGGCGGTGTCCGAAAAGCAATATGAAAAACCTTATTTTCATCATCATTAGCAATCACCATAATCCTGGCGCCGCTCTTTTTATGTCTTAACAGATAACCTTTTGAATTAATATCCGCAATATCATCTTCTATCAGAAGTTCATACTCCGGCAATGTGGTAAACTGCATAAAATTTCCTCCATTTCCATTTCTCGCATAAAATAGCTTATGTGAATATTATTGCGCTAATTATAACATTTATTCAAGGGGGTGGGAAGTACTAATTTAAAAGCAGCCACAACAAGCGATTCCCCGCCATGTCATAGCTGCCTTTCTATCATCCTATTTTCATCTAAAGCGAAAACGCAACCCTTCTGAAAAATCATTTATCAGATGCACGCTCTAAGAAAGTACTTCCTCTAAAACCCGCAGCCCATACTGTGCAAGTCTGTCGTCTTCGTCTCCGGTTCCGCCGCTTACTCCAAGGGCTCCAATCATGCGGCCGCCTGATTTTAACGGAACGCCGCCGCCGAAGAATACCATCTTGTCTCCTTCAATATGATCCAGGCCCTGGAATGTTGCTCCGGGTTTGATTAATTCTCCCAGTTCCATGGTAGACATCTTAACTGCAGCTGCCGTATAGGCTTTTTTAATAGCCACATCAAAGCTTACCAGAAAAGCGCCGTCCATTACATGCACTGCAATGGGGTTACCATCCGGGCCGCAGACAGCTATTACAGCCTGCATTCCCTGGGACTTAGAATACTCTTCTACCTTCTCAATCAGCTTTTTAGCTGCATCCAGAGATATTTTCTCCGGCTTGTTCATTCTTTTTAATACTTCCTGTATGATTGCTTCACTCGTCATATCCATCAGTTTTTCCTTACTTACCGTAACTGTATTTTCCATAACCGGATCAGCTTTTGGCTCTTCCATTTTTATAGATGTGAAACCGGTATCTGCCGGAGCAGGCATCACAGGCTGTTCCCGCACTATAGGGGGTTCCATCTGAAGCTGCACAGCGGCAGGCTCTGCCATGACCGCCTCTGTATAACGGGCTAATATAAATAAGTAGTCTGACAAACGGTTCAGGTATTGCTTTGCTACTTTGTCTGAGCCGTATTTAATGGTTACACCGGACAGATAGCGTTCGCATCTCCTGGTTACCGTTCTTGCAATGTCCACCTCAGCAGACACGGCATTCCCTCCAGGCAGCACCCACCCCTGAGGCATGGTGAACTCACTTTCCATGCGCGCCATTTCTGTCTCTAGCTTTGTCACTTCAGATTCTTTTAATTTATATTTCATATTGTGCGGGTCTGCGATACCTGCCATCACGGTAATAAGCGTATCCTGAACAGACGAAAGCATCTCTTTCACAAAAGAGGTGGATACTTTCGCCTTTACAAGTCCCAGATGGCTGGTGAGTTCATCAATACTTCCCAACAGGTGAAATCGCTCATCTGACTTTGGCACATTTTTAGTTTTAATCAGGTTGGTCATACCACCATCGCCATTTTTTGTCGTAATGCCCATATTTTCAAACCTCGCCTCTGCAATGCCGAGTTCTTGTAAATCCGGCAATCTAAAGTTATATCATCCTGACACCGGCAGTCCTTAACGCCTGGATAAATTCAGACTTTATCAACCGCCGGGTAAAAAACTTCATTGTTTCGGTCTGTGGATTGTCAAACCGATGTTATAAAACTGATCTTATGCCGGAATATGTACCTGCTGTGCAAAGGATGCCTTAACAACCTTACGTCCTTCTTCTAAGGAATCAATAGCTCCCATAGCTTTTAACTGCATTACTACATTTCCGAGAACGGAACCTTCAATCGGACCTGCCACTACTTTCTTACCGGTTGCTTTCGCGGTCAGTTCGCATAAAAGCTGATCCTGAATACCGCCGCCTACCATATTTATACATGGAATTGTCTCGCCTGTCAATACTTCCAGTCCTCTGATGGTTGCACCATATTCATTGGTAAGGCCGTTGTAAATCGCCATCGCAATTTCTCCCAGTCCTTCCGGTGTTCCCTGTCCGTGTTCTTCACAATATGCGATAACTTCTTTCATCATGTTATAGGGAGCCGTAAATCTTGGATCATTAGGATCAATCATGAAATCCTGTCTCTTTGCTTCTCTGGAAGCCTTGATGATATCCGGGAAGGATACATCTCCCTCGAACTCACACCAGTTTTTACGCAGGTTCTGCATAATCCATAATCCGTTGATATTCTTCAGATAACGGATTTTACCTTCTACGCCGCCTTCGTTTGTGTAATTATATTCAAATGATTTTTCGGTTAAAATAGGCTCATCTATTTCCATACCAAAGAGTGACCAGGTTCCGCAGCTTAAGAATGCCGCATTTTTCTCTTCAAATGGAGTACCTGCTACTGCGGATGCAGTGTCATGGCTTCCAACTGCAATTACTTTTACACCTGAAAGACCAGTCTCTTCGATTACTTCCGGACATAAATCCCCGATTACGGTTCCCGGTTTTGTCAGCTCTCCGAATAACTCTTTTTTAAGACCAACTTTTTCGATCAGCTCATAATCCCAGTCTCTGTTTTTTGCATCCAGAAGCTGTCCGGTACTTGCCATTGTGTACTCATTGTACATCTTGCCTGTGAGGAAATATCCAAAAAGTTCCGGCATAAATAAGAGGCGTACTGCTTTATCATAAATGTCCGGGCGCATTTGTTTATCAGCATAGATCTGGAACAGCGTATTGAAATTCATGAACTGGATTCCGGTGGTTGCATAAATATCTTTTAAAGGAACAATCTTGCCCACTTCTTCGATCACACCAATCGTTCTGTCATCACGGTAGTTAACCGGATTGCCGATGAGGTTGCCATCTTTATCGATCAAACCGTAATCAACTCCCCAGGTATCAATTGCAAGGCTCTGGATCGGGATTTTCTTAGCTGCTGCTTTCTTTAATCCTGTTTTCAATTCATGATATAAACGGAAGGTATCCCAATAAAAATTCTTTCCTACACGAACCGGATCATTAGCGAAACGGTGTAATTCCTCTAATTCTATTTTTCCATCCTGATATTTGCTTAAAATCATTCTTCCGCTGGACGCTCCAAAGTCAAACGCCAAATTATAAATTACTTCTCCCATGTCTTGCACCTCTCATTTAAATTTTAGAATTTGTATTTTTATAATCATAGAAACCATATTAAATAATTTCTAGTTTATTCATCCTCATTTGATAAAACTTTTACACCGCGCTCTGCCAAAGACTTACGCCATTCCTCCGGAACCTTGTCAGTCACAAGAATATCTCCGCTTTCCAGGTTTAATACTTTTACGAAGAAGACTTCCCCCATTTTACTGCTGTCAGCAGCTAAAATCGTTGACTTCGCACTTTTGCGCATGGCGATTTTTACTTCTGCTTCCATTTCATGAGAGTCTGTGACTCCTTTTTCGATATCCACACCTTTACAGGAAATAATGGCTTTATCCACATAATAATGAGACAAGACCTCCTGTGTTGCTTTGCCAACCAGGGAAAGAGATGAGTCTCTTAAATTTCCACCGGTGGATATCACCTGAATGCCTTCATTTCCGGATAATTCGATGAGAACTTCCACAGAGTTGGTGATAACCGTGAGCTTTTTCATCCTCTTAAGCTCCTGTGCTATCATCAGGGAGGTGGAAGAGCTATCCAGCATAATGCAGTCCCCTTCTTCAATCAGTCCTGCTACCTTTTTCGCAATTACCTGTTTTTCCTTGCGGTTGGTCTTTTCCCTGATTTTCAGGGGCATGTCCATTGTGATATGCTTATTCAGCACAGCTCCGCCATAGGTTTTTTTCACAAAACCCTCTTTTTCTAATTTTTCCAGATCTCTTCTGATTGTCTCTTCTGTTACATTGTATTTTTGACTGAGTTCCGCCACTAATACTCTTTGTTCTTTTTGTAAAATTGATAATATCTCATTCTTTCTCTCAATTGCCAGCATACGTGATCCCTCCAGATATTTCAATCAAATTTTAAAGCTGCAGTCCTATTATACATCATATACCTTTTTAAAAGCTACTCTTTTAATTGCTCTGGCACTATTTGCTCCCAGCGACCTGCACTGGGCAAAGCTTGGGTGGTTAACTTCAAATACATTCTGTCCTCTATGTAAGCCTCTCATCTGCATGGCCGCACGTGAACCGATGATCCCGATACCTGCTCCTAATATAGACTCTGATGCCGCTTCGTATGCCAGTTCATCCAAATCTGCAGATTCCAGTTCCATTACTTCGTATAAAACGCCTTCTTCTTCAATGCCTGCACAGATTTCCCGAAGCAGATCTCTGTCCGGCTGATTTCCACAAATTAGAATGGAAGGCTTTTTTGCAATCATCTGCTTCCTCCAAGATAGGAAAGCACCAATCCTGTGGCAACCGCATTTCTGGGACCCTCGCAGCGTCTGATGTTCCCCCGCCCGCAGACAATCTTATAATTGGAAAGTTCCTCCATCAGCATCTGGGGAATTTCAAAGTCTTCTGCCGAACCACCTACCAATACCACATTCGGTATCTTCCTGAGATTCCGGTCAGGCGCCACCTGGGTCAAAGCCCGGACTGCATTTCGTACAAAAACCTTTTTCTTGGCTTCCCGCCTTACAGCCGCTATTTTTTCCATTGGTATATCTTCTTCTATCTTAATGAGCTCTTCCGGATGCAGCAATACCACATTCCCAAAATATCTGGGATCGATGGATTCTTCAAAAAACTGCATCGCGCCATTCTCCAGCCTCATATGGAACAGACTTTCCACTCTGGCAAGCGGATATTTTTTAATCTTTTCAGCTGTTGTTCTTGCAGACAGTCCAAGTTCGGTCTGAATCAGCATGGATACCAGTTCTCCTGCTCCTGCCTGATGGGTCGTTCTGACCGTCCCCTTTTCATCAATCATAGCCGCATCCGTAGAACCGCCGCCAAGATCGAGAATTGCCAGGGGAAGCTGTGTTCCAGGGGTCGTGCAGGCACCCAGCGTAGCCATCACGGCTTCCACTCCCGCTACCTTTGTATATATCCCCAGTTCCTTTTTTAACTCATCTGCAATCTTTTCCATGGGCAGCTGCCTCGTTTTAACCATAGCCGCAATGCCCACTGCTTTTTCCATACAAATTTCTCCTGCCAGAGAGCCGGAAATCTGTACGGGTGCCAGGGTATCCACCGCAAGTATATCTGTGATGCGAATATCCTGACCTGTCTCGTCTGTCACTTTTTCCATGCCTTTTTTAATGCCGGAAAGCATATTTCCCACATTAGTTTCCCGCTGCCCGCTGATATCCCGGATTTCTCCGGCACGGGAGAGGGTATCCATAATTGCATCTGCTCCTGCATCAATATTCACCGTTAAAGAGGTGGTTCCTTCTATATAAATATCACCTGCAGGCAGAATATTTTCTTTCACGTTGCCGTGTGGTGTTTTGATCACTACGGCACTTCGCTTTCCAATCAGGCTTTTTGCAATAGGCGTCACCATTCTGGTTTCTTCCGGTCCAAGTTCCAGTAGTGTTGCGATTCCATAAGGATTAGACAGCATACTGATTCCCTGTCCGGGAAGAGCCACTTCAATCGCCGCAAGCTTTCCTGCCGGTACACGCTCAATCTGACGCACTTCATCGATAATCGGAATTTCAATGGAAATCCGGTTTTCTACAAGAACAGCCTCATCCGCCTGAAGTATCAGCCCCTTGATGTTAATGCGTCCGCTGTATTTATTAATAATTCCTGCAGCCTCCTCATAACTGAAACGGCTGACAGCTGTAAGTATATAGGGGACATCGCTTTTTGCAGATGCAATCTGTTCCAGCGGCAGTAAATATCCCACTGCCTGTCCTGCTCCCGCAGGGGTGGAAGGATTGTGTCCGATCATAGAGGATTCTGTTATAATGGTTTCCGTAATGGTTTCCATCGCCGTATCCCCGATGACAGGTGCAGCCTCATTGATCCGGATCAGTTCTATCTCACTTACCTTCCGGTCAATACGGCCCATTGCCTCCAGAAGAGCTGCTTTTATCCCGTGAACATTTGCCACGGTGCCTTTGGTTCCCGTAGTCATGCGGGAAGCACTGGATAAAAAGCGCAGTTTGCCCTCTTGTGAAAAAGAACCGATACATACTTCAGTTGTGGAATTGCCAATATCAACACCTGCAACTATTTTCACAGAAGAATCCCTCGTTTCTCGTACACCTCCGCAGCTTCCATAACCAGTTTTGCACAGTGTACCGCTCCATATTTCTCCAATAGTTCCTTCGCCATCTCAACCAGTTCCCGCTTCGTGGAACGGTTCGGACGTAATTTATTATACATTTCCAGAATTACTTCATCGGGAACATCCACCAGTTCTCCGGCACGCTCAAAGTTCAGCGCCATCGGATCATTTCCGGCTTCCTTGGACACCTGGCCCTGTTTCTTTAACATATCCTTGGAAATTTTAATGTCATCTGCCGTAATATTTCCTTTTCGAACCTGATCCAGAGTAATATCCGACAGTTTTTTCCCCGTTTTAGAAGTAATACTTTCTGCTTCATGTTGTCCTAATGGGTATCTCATCTATGCTTCCTCCCATTCAATAATTGGTATTTCCTTGTCCACCTGTTCCGTTTCTCGAATGTGCATAAGCGCTGCCTTCACCTGGAATTTTGCACGAACCATAGGATCATTAATGCTCTCAATGGGAGTTACCTTTTCCCCTTTTACATATCTGGCAGCATTTCTTCCTATTTTCCGGTAAGTTTCCAGTGTCATAAGGGGTGCCTGGGGAAATAATTCCAGATTTGACAACGGATAGAGGTCTCTCTGGTGAATAACAGCCGTTCCTTTCGACTGCAGTCCGATTCCAATGCCGGAACCGCTGATCTTGGCTGCTTCCAGACCCATAAAGCAAACATCTGAAGTTTTCAGTACCTTTACAACCCTTGGAACCATACCTTCTTCTTCAATACCTGCTTTCAGATTCTTCAATACCTCATTCAGATCCAGACCAACAATTGTAGCGCTGATCTCTCTCTGAAAAGCAGGTCCCACTCCGATTACTACTTCCTTTGGATTCGTTCCTTTTTTCGCCAGAGGAAAGCCGGAATAATCGGTTTTTACAACAGTATGGCTTTTTTCTGCAGATGCGGCAGACGGATGATTGCCAAGCTGCGTAATAACCGCCTTTGCAATGCTTTGTATTAACTCTTCATTTAATTCCATTCTGCCACCTCCTAAAACTGATCCGGATCTATAATATGAGGAATCGCTTTAATTTCTTCCCAGCGTTTTCCATCCACACGATATCCGGTACCCGGTCCCATATAATCATTCGGCGTATTCACCCCTGAAAGTACATTAAAGTGCTCGTCCAGAATTGCCGATGTCTGCATATAATCTCCAATGACACGTTGTTTCAGCATATTGAGTATGCTCTGTGCCAGATCTTCGAATCCGCTGTCTGCAAGGGCTTTTACAATATCAACACCTGTGATTCCACGCTTCATCATATCTTCTACAGACATGAGATCCGCTGCCACATCACGGGATAAGGTATCCTTGCTTCCATGTGCATATGCCACTGCTTCTACCTGTTCATCGGTAACCTCAGTGAGCCCCAGATATTTAAACACTGCCTGAACAGCCTTACCCGCTTTCATTCTGACACGGATGACTTCTTCTTCCGTAACAGGACGAAGCCCGCCATCCACCTGCATATCACGCTGGATTACATTATAATCATCAAAATCTTCCGCATCAAAGTTTGAACCAGCAAATAAATTATCATAATTGGGTTCAGCCGCATAACCGGAGAAAATAAAATCCGTACCCGGCATAAACTGCAGCATTGTTCTTGCAGTTCTGCGCATATCCGAATTGGAAAAGCTCTGATCATTGGAAGACGCACATTCCAGTCCTAAAAGTGCAGCTACCAGGTTTTCACCCATAACCTCACGGATTCCAGCCGGCACGCTGGCTGCTATACCGATACAGCTGACGGAACCATTCTGAATTCCCTGTGACCCTGCTCCTTTTGTGACATAGAGACATCTGCACTCCAGATAAAGCATAGACTTTTTCTCGGTGCTTCCCATTAATACTTCGGAACCTGCTCCCGAAGTAAAACGGACTTTCAGTCCTCTGGACGCATATGCTGAATTTAAAAATGCTTTGGAATAAGGCGTATCGTCTCCGTCTACAAAGACTTTTTCCGTACCATAAACGGACAGTGTCTCTGCATATGTAGTGAGTCCCCGGATACCAAGTTCTAACTCTGTGGCTTCTTCTACCGCACACTGAGTTAATACACCTTTTCTTCCCGCCTGGGAACCAATCAGCAGTGCGATCGCATTAAACGGAGCATACCGCGCAATTCCCACCGTAGTCTCTTCTTCCGCAAATCCCCGAAGTGCGCCTTCTGCCGCATCTGCCGCGATCTGTACCGGATCATCCTTCAGGTTCGTAATATGTGCCTGATTTCCCGGTGTCCTTCTGGCACGCATTTTCTGCATACCCATCATCATTTCTACCACATTCAGATAGTTGATGACTTCCACCATTTTAGCCGGTGTAATCCCGGAAACAAGTTCTAATATCTCTTTTCTGGATACATGAATATCCACGATCATGCGGGCAATATCTAAAGACGGCACTGCCATGGAACGCTTGCCTCTCTCCACATTAATCGCATATTCTGCAATAAACTGGTCCAGGAAATCAAATTCCGCTTTTTTCTTTCCATCCAGTTCCGTAATGACACCGTCTTCTACTTTTATAGAAGGCTTCGGGTCATAGGGGCTTTTCATAGCAATAAAACCCATCTCCGGCCATTCATTGATAAATCCATCCATATTGACCGGGCGTTTGTCTAATGTTTCAATTCTTTTTGACCTCTTCATGTTTTCACCTTTTAACCGTTGTACCGGGTAATTGTCTGTAAAATACCTCTACTGTAAGTTTCTAAAAATTATATAAGTATTATACTACAAAGTGATGTGGTTTTGCAAGTTTTCTTTTTGTTTTTTGTTGGTTTTATTTGTTTCCTGGGATTATTTTTGAAGAACGGAATTAGAATTTGTTTTGTTTTTTGCAGAAATAAAAAAAGCCTACCCTGTTCACAACAACAAGGTAGGCAGCGTCCATTAAGGACAAACCCTTATTATGAGGATAACTACCTGACTTAGGGCGGTTATTCCTTTTATGTTTCATATAATATCACTTTTGAGTCCAATTGTCAAATGCAAAATTTGTGTTAGCAGCTTGTAAATTCATATGAGAATACTATAGGCATGTTTTATTCCTCAATCACCGGCATCCTTTTAATCCTGTCATCCGTAAAAATATCATACTCATCATAGCAATGGGTACTGAATTCACTGATAACTGCCCCTTCTCTTCCTGCCTGGAACCAGTGCCTGGTATTGGGATACAGGGTATATTGTTCTCCCTCTTTTAAGCAGATCTCATGAAATACGGTAAACCCTGGCTGCTCCGGTAAAAGTTTGGCTTTGATATCTTCTGTTGGAACTCCTTCCACATATAGGTATACTTCTCCCTTCCTGCATCGGAAGGTCTCCTCTTTCCCCTCATAATTATACCCTACGGATGGGTGAAGATGCTCCGGGCAGGTCTGGTGAGGGAGCAGTACCATTTCTTTTGCACAGCAACGGTCCGTATTTATGTACACTACACTTTCCAGACCAATCCGGTAGATATCATTTAACCCGAAATCCGCCACCTCGATCCGTTCTACTTCTTCCGGTGTCAAAACAATATTTGCTTCCTTATAATATTTTAATGCCTGTTCCTTAACTTCCTGATAAACCTTCTTATTCATAATTGTTTTCCTTTCCTGATGACAGAGCCTGTAGTTTCCTATTTCTACCCATCAGGAAAATCACACTTTGCGGTGTGTTCATCTGACGAATATGATTTTCTGTTACCTGACATACTCTGGTTTTTTTACGAAATATAGGTTGACTCTCAATACCGCTATTTGTTATAATTGAATTAATAAAGAGTTTTTATTTATATGGTGCCTGTTTTTTTATTCTGTAACATTTTAATGGAATTATTTTGTAAATATATTTTACTAAAATATAATAAAGACAATATACTAATGGAGGACAATACCTTGCGTAAAGGAGTTAATCACACAGATGTCAAAAATACAAACCGCGGCATTATACTGCAGCTGATCGCTTCGGGAAAAGACTATTCCAGGGCAGCGATTGCCTCTAAAATTCATTTATCCAAGATGACTGTGACGAACATCGTAAATGAACTGATCGAGGAGCACTATGTCTGTGAATCTCAAATTAAGGAAAATACCAATATCGGACGAAATCCGGTACAACTGGATATCGCACCGGACGCCCCTAAGGTCATTGGAATTTACCTGTCCCGGGATGCGGTTCACTGTATCCTGACAGAGATAACCGGCAAGATCTTATATCACCAATTCACCTCTTTATGCGAAGAGACTGCTAATACCCTCACACAGAAAATCATAAAGCTGATTCAGGATGCTTCCGCCGTGACAACCGATACTATCCTTGGAATCGGTGTTTCCTCCATCGGACCTCTGGATGCGGAAAAAGGAGTCATTTTAAAACCCACAAATTTCTTCCATATCTCAGACTACTCCATTAAGGCTATCCTGGAGGACTGCTTTCAGATGCCTGTATTTGTCAACAATGATATGAACGCATCCGCACTTGCTGAAAAGCTGTTTGGAATGTGTATAGATACCAAAAACTTTGTCTACCTGGGCATCTCCAATGGCATTGGATCGGGCATTATATCGGACGGGAAGCTGTTTCAGAACAAAAGCGGCTTTGTGGGAGAAATCGGACACATGGGCATTTACTATGAGGGCGCTCTGTGTTCCTGCGGAAGAAGAGGCTGTCTGGAAGCCTATATTAACATGCCGGTAATTCTGGAAAAATTGCGGCTCGCCAGCAATGACCCTTCCCTCACCTTCTCCGATTTTATTTCTGTCTCTAAACAGGAGGCATGTCATGAAATTTTTCAGGATATGGCTGAAAAACTTTCCTATGCAATTATTAATACCTGCAATATGATGGATCCTCAGATTATTATACTGGGGCATGAAGGCTACTACCTGCCGGATCGTTACGTATCATACATCCAGCAGGAAGTAAATGCCAAAATACTGGCTGCCAGCCACAAGTATATTTCCATCCGGAAATCCAGCTTTGGTATGAAAACTCCGGTGATCGGCAGCGCCTGCTGTCTGTTAAACGAATTTTTCGCCGGACATTTCTTTACACCAAATCATTCAAAGGGCAGCCGTTGAACTCGGCTGCTGCTTCTGCCATGGCTCTGACATTTTCAACAGGAGTATCATAAAACATATAGTCACTGGCTGCCAGAATGTGCTTTCTGCCCAACCGTTTTGCAGTTTCCAGAATTCGAAAACTTATTTCTTTAATTTCCTGGGGTGTACCCAAAAGAAGTTTATCCAGTCCGATATTCCCTCTGGTGCAGATCTTGGGGTCTAATTTTTCAAATGCATCTTCTATAGACTTTACATTTCCAACCGGTTCTTCTGAAAGGGTTTCAAACAAATCAATCCCCATTTCGTTATAAAACCCAAGAGACAGCATCGGCTCGATCCTGGAGCAAATATGGGTATACACCAGCAGCCCGTTCTTATGAGCCATTTCGGTGACGATTTTCGAGTAAGGAACCAGATAATCCCGGTAATACTGTGGTGATATTAATTCCGAACCGGGTCCTCCCAGAAAAACAAAGTCAGCTCCCCCTTTTGAAACCGCCAGAAGCAGCCTTTCATCAAGCTCTAAGATCTTATCCATCAGCCTTTTAAAAATATCCGGACAGGTGAGGGCAAACACGGCAGTATCTACTGTATTTGGAAAACAAAGCAGCTCATATGGCTGCATCGGCCACTGCAGATCCAGGGCGCTGTCTTCTCCCACTATTTTGCGTATATGTCTCACTCCCTCTGTAATTGGAGAAAAATCTTTCACCTCCAAAAGGCAGTCCAGATAATACTCAAATATTTCAAGTTCCTCTTCTTCCGTAATAAAATATTTTACAGCCAAAGCACCCTTTCCTTCATCTTCAATGATTTCTGATGTAAGAGACCCTAGCGCTGTAATCAGCTTTTTATGAGTTAGCCTTCTGTCCGCTGTTTTTCCCGGTCCGGACACTTTTTTCATCTCCAGTTTCGGAGTGAGTTCGTGCAGCTGCGGCAGTTCATAATTGTACAAAGGGATTACGTCAAACATCTCCCAGGCATTTCTGGTATCCTCAATTGTGGTATCTCCAATCCAGGTTTTCTCTGCAATCTTCGTATCAAATCCTGCGCCTGCCCCGATCTGCGGCGAGCACAAAAATCTCTGCCCGCCGTTTTTTACATAATCGATTAAAATTTCTCTTTTTGTCATACTTATACCTCCCGCATATCGCAGATTTTTCTGCGATATCCCCAGATAATATTATCTGTCTGCTTTAAAAACATACCTTTATAGAACGGAGCGCATATTTGGGCAGTGCCGCCCTCACTTCACATCCATCTACTTCAACCGCTGATTCTTCACATTCTTTTTCTGTCAGGCAGGTAAACCCGGCAGATAACGGTTTTTCTAAAAATTTAAGGCTTACCCTTTCCTGGACATCACTGCAGCTATACAGCCTGACTACCACAGCATTAATTCCATCTTCAGCTGCTTTGACAGAAGAAATCTTTACATTCCCGGTAACTTCCAGGAAACTTTCTTTTTGTTTTGCCGTGCCTCCATGAATCGTACCCGACATTGCATAAATAGGATGCGAGAATCGGATTGCTGCCTTTAAGAACTTTTCTCTGCTGTAATCCTTTTCGATACCTATGCCAATATTGATAAAATGTTCTCCCAGATCCGGATACGGATCCGGATCAAATGATCCTCTTACCAGATCGACTGACAGAGCCTGGTTTTTGCCCCGGTAGCCGTATTTGCAATCAGTTGTCACCATCATTGCAGTATCTCCGATTTTCGGGATTGGGGCACCATAGTATATAGCGGGAACGTCATGCCCCAGTTCTTTTCTTAAAACGGAACCTGCCGGTATATCATAGAGGAACTCTTCCGCTTCATAGCCAAAAGGCGTATAAAACTGAAGCTGTGGGATTTTCTTATTTTTCTCTCCTGTTTCCAACCAGTCCAGCTTTATTTTGTAGCGAATTAAGGTATCGCCTGCATTTAAAATGATCTTTACCTTCAGCCTGAATTTTTCATATTCCATTTCATAAACCAGGTACCGGTTCAGACCCGTGAGTTTTTTACTGGTCACTTTGACAAATGCCTCTTCATTGACATCTGTAATTCTGGAATACCGTCCAACGATCCATGCGGTCATTTCCTCGGTATCACTTTCTTCTACGTATCGGAAATAAGCCGATGGATTCTGCTCATCTATCAGTTCTTTTCCGCCGTTTAAACCGGCGAAGGATAATAATTTCATTGTTCTGGTATCAAATACTGCACGGACCTGATCGTTTTCCAGAATATAAGTTCCATCCTCCATATCATGAACCCTCGGGTCCTGTCTTACCGGAAGCTTTTCAGCCTGGGCAGGCGTATGCTTCACGCAGTAAGATGCATATCCAACTGGTCCTACCTCTGCCATAAACAGCAGTTTCAGGTAATGGTGCTGCCAGTAATGAAGTCCTTCTCCTTTAAGTTCCCAGGGAACCTCTTTTCCCGTTTCATCCAGAACCCTAATCTCATCCGCCGGGAAATCCGGGTCCCACAGGGTAATTTCCACAAGCTCTTTTCTCCTGTACTGGGTGGTATTGAACAGGGTATAGACCCTTGTGTCTCCGCTTCCTCTATGGGTACTGGAGAAACCAAAACGGTCATCGCCTTCATTTCCATAACAGTCTTCCGTCTGTCCGGTACCATAGCCCACGCCTGCTCCTTCGGACATAGAGTCTTTGTCCCCACTCCCTCCAAAGATACTGGTATCGATACGTTCACTGATTGCCCGCATCGCCCGGTTTGCATTTGCCATGGAGATGGTAAGCGTATCCTGGAACAGTCCCATTGCATGTTCTCTGGTTTCAATGACACCGGAGCCGGGCAGAATATCATGGAACTGGTTAAACAAGACATTTTTCCAAGCCCGATCCAGCCGGTCCGTCAATCTGCGGTTACCGGTTAACTGTGCCCCCATAGTACAGAGTGTTTCCGAATCATAAAGCTTATCTTCGCCGATGCGGTTAGCCATTTTTATTCTCGCCTGGGTTGTATAGCATCCGGTCAGTACATAATTTAATTCTCCTTTAACTACGGGGAACCGTTCTCTGTCCTTTTCCACCGCATGGAAAAACTCATGCATGGTTCCAAAACGAATATCCGGCATCAGGGGCCAGCTGCTCATATCCCTGATACGCTCGATATCTCTTCTGGTGGGTCCGCCGCCATGATCTCCTACTCCGTATACTTTTAACATGGTATCGGTATGATTCTCTCTGGAGAAATCCGGAACGTTCAGCATCATGTCATATTCAATGGGTCCCAGATACCAGGTCGGCTCCCGGTATACCAGAACTCTTTCTCCGGAAGGTGCTTCCCAGTTGTAGAGCATATACTTATCAAAGCCTCTGCAGTGGTAGTAGTACTTAATGCCGCCTTGATTTAAGATTTCCGGCACGCAGGCGCTGTGTCCAAAGGTATCCGGCTCAAAGTCCAGCTCCAGAGCCTCTTCCGGCAGCTCCAAAAGCTTGGACAGATACTTCTTCGTATATAGAATATGCCTAGCCATACTCTCAGTACCGGTCATATTTTTATCCGGTTCCACCCAGGTGGATGCCGTAACTTCCCATTTTCCCCGTTTGATCTGTTCTTTGATCTCAGGCAGCATATCGGGACAATATTTTTCAATTGCCTCATAGGTAGACGCCTGGGACTGGGAAAATGTAAAATCTTCGTATTCCCGCATCAGATTCAGCATGGTCTGAAAGGTATCAATGGTAACAGACACGGTTTCCTGGTATCCCCACATCCAATTCATGTCAATGTGGGCATGCCCTGCACAGATGACACTTAATTTCTTAGCAGACTCTTTATAATGGATCAGTTTCTCTTCTGCAGCGGATGCTTCCTGTTTTGTAATTGCCCCCTCTTCTTTCTCCTGTTGGTAAAGATGTTCGATTACCTCCGCCGCATCTGCCGGAATCTCCCCATTTTTTAACTGGATCAGGTATCCCAGCTGGGCAAGAATACGTTCTTCCCAATAATTTTTTCCTTTTTTCTCTTTCAGTTTCAGATACTTCTCAATTGTATTCACTAATACACCTACTTTCTTTAACCTTTCGTTCCGCCCTGCATGCTGAATCCCTTGGACATATATCTCTGCGTCAACACGTATAGTATGATGGACGGAAGCGCATAGATAATGGAAAATGATGCCAGGAGACCATAGGATACGGTATGTGTGCCGAAAAACTGATAAAGCGTAACTGCTGCCGGGTACTTCTCACTGCTGGATATGAGGATAAACGGCACGAGAAAATTCCCCCAGCTTCCAGAAAACGTATAAATGGCAATTGTAAATATTCCCGGTACCATAAGGGGTACAATCACCTTCTGAATTCCCTTTAACTTACCTGCGCCGTCTACCCAGGCGGCTTCTTCCAGTTCCATAGGCACTGCATCCATAAAGTTCTTCATCATCCATATGGAGTAGGGCATGGACGATGCCGTCATAAACAGAATAACACCAAACAGGTTGTCATATAACTTTACCGTCAAAAACATTTTGTAAACAGGTACCATAATTGTTGCGATGGGCAGAGATGTCATAAACAGCATGGAAAGCATAAACAGTTTCTTATGCTTCATCTCATACCTGGATAATGGATAAGCCGCCAGTCCCGCAAGAAGTACCACCAATACGGATTGCCCAAAGGAAATGATAAACCCGTTTAAAAATGACAGATAGTTGGACTTATTGGTTAGTACACTTTTATAGTTCTCCAGCGTAAAATCCGGTGCCTTCACAGAGAGGTTGGCTGTGGCGTCAACCGACGCCAGCACAACCCAGCAGAGAGGCAGAAGAAATACTACTGCTATGATGCTTAACGCCGCATAGGCAATGATTTTATTTCTTTTTTCCCTCATGACCCTTCCTCCATTTCTTTTCCGGCAATCCGGGTATAGAAAATACTGAACAGGACAGAAAGCACAAGTAAAATCATAGAAATCGCCGTGCCGTACCCAAGCTGGTAGTTCTTAAATGCCCTGATATACATCAGCACCGGCAAAGTCTGGGTAGCCGTACCCGGTCCGCCTCCGGTCATAACGTAGATCATTCCAAAGCCTCCCAGTGTCATAAGGGTAATCAGCATGGTATTGGTCATTATGGTTTCTTTGATGATCGGCAGTATAATATAAAATATATTCTGCAGACTGCTGATTCCATCTAATTTCGCCGACTCCTGTACTTCCTCCGACACATTATCCAGTGCCGATTGATATACCATCATAGAGAATGCGGTTCCATGCCAGATATTCGCGAGAATAACAGCAAACATCGGATACTTAAACAGCCATGGGATTTTGGAAATGCCCACCAGGGATAGTATTGCATTTAAGGTTCCCTTGTCATTGAAAAAGGAATATGCACATACCGCACACACGATTTCGGGCATGACCCACCCGGCTAAAATAATAGGTCCCACAATTCTTCGGAAGGTTTTATTTTTATGTTTCATCAGATATGCGATGATAAATCCAAGCAGGCTCTGTCCTGCCACGGATCCAACCGTAAAAATCAACGTCATGATTATACTGTTTATCACTGCCGGATCATCCAGCAGCTTTTTATAATTTTCCAGGCCCACAAATTCCAGATTGGCAGCTGCCGTTCCGGTCAGCGCCAGATTCGTAAAGGAATAGTAAATTGTCATAATGATTGGCCACATAAAGAAAATGAGGATTACGACCAGAGCGGGCACCAGATAAATTAACTTTGACATTACTGCACTGCTTGATTTTCTTTTCATATATCCCCCGTCCTCTGCATTGCTGCGGAATTTGTGTTATTCCTGAATGTTCTCTTTTCCTACGATGGACTCCACACTTGTTGCAAATGTTTCCATGGCGTCTTTGGGTTCGGTTCCTGTTACAGCTGCTTCCACCATCTGTGCAATATGGGTGGAAACTTCCGCATACTTTTCATTCTTCGGTCTGAATTTTGCCTCTCCTAACAGCTTGGTTGCTTCATCATTAAATGGTCTGCCGGTGATTTCGGGATAATCGGACATATCTCTGGTTGGAAGTGCTCCGGATCCCACTACATGCAGTTTGAAATTATCTGGTTTCATAAGCTCTGTAATAAATTCAAATGCCAGTTCCTGATTCTTGGAAAGTTTGGTTACCGTCCAAGCCCAGCCGCCTGACATTGTAATATAACCGCCATTGTCACCTTTTTGAGTCGGCATCGGTACAAATCCTACTTTTTCCTCATATCCGTCCCACTGATAATTACCGCCTTCCTGGAAGAAAGTTGCAAACCAGCTGCCCATCAGATAAATTCCCAGTTTATCCTGTCTCATATAATCTGCGCCGTACTGCCATTCGTTAGCATCCATACGCTCTGAAATTTCTCCGCCCAGTTCTTCATCAAAAATAGTTTTCATAAATCCAAGTGAATCTTCGATGCCCTGGCTTCTGGTTACCCATTTTTCGGTGCTTTCATTATAAAGCGGATTTTCCCCCGTTCCATAGAGGAACATCTCATAGGTATTCATCGTTGTTGACTCTCCGCCTGCTGCCGGAGCACTAAACCACATGGGAACCACATCCGGGCATTTCTCTTTAATGGTACGGCATGCACTTAAAATATCATCCCAGGTCTTCGGCTGCCAGTCATCCGGAAGTCCAGCCTGTTTAAATACTTCTTTGTTATAAAGAAGTCCTCTGCTATCTGTACTGCATGGAATTCCATAGACATTTCCATCGGGATCCATGACACCTTTTTTAATTGCTTCTAAGTAAGAATCATTGTTCCAATCTTCATAATTCTTGGTATATTCTGTAATATCCGCTATGTATCCCGCGGCAACATCTGCCGACAAACGGAAGGTATCTTCAAAATAAATATCCGGTGTAGTACTTGCATCTGCCATCTGCAGCTGCACCTTTGTAAAATAATCACTTTCTGTTGCTACTATTGGACGTATATCCAGTTCTACCTGATCTTTTTTGTCCCATCCCTCGTATGCCTGGTCTATTTCTTTGTGGAAATAGCTGTTCTCTCCCTCACCGGAAGAATCCACATAAGTGATGGACAGTTTTGTTTTTCCTGTTGAAGCTTCGCTGCCGGCCTTTGTCTCTTCATTAGCCGCAGTTTCACCTGTTTCTTTTTGAGTGGCAGCAGTTTCTTCTGCCGCTTTCTGAGAACCAGCTGTTTCATTTGATGACTGCCCGCCTGAGCCGCCGCAGCCTGCTGTCATGGTCACTACCATCGCTGCTGTCAAAATCATTCCTACTAACTTCTTTTTCATTACAAAACCTCCTTCGTCCTTCGGCATTCATACACAAAATTATGCCGATATTTTCGTCATATTGTACATTTTAATTTTGTAAATACGACTTTTATTAGCGATTACAACCACATTAAACCACAATACTAACTAATTGTCAATGGTTTTTACTATTAAATCACTCTTTTTATGTTCAAAAAGGTTGGCATACAAAAAAGGATAAACCTGTAGTTGGCTTATCCTTTACACAAAGCGTCTTTACTCAGCAAAATAATCCACACACACTTTTCCATCTGTAACAGCCTTTATATACTCTTTTATCTTCAGATGCTCCGGGTGTCCCTGATATGCCGCTTCTGCCTCTCTGTCTGTAAATTCTGTATAAAGAGCAAAGTCATAAGTTCCCCCATTATAATTGGCACCCACTTCAGCTTTTAACAGTCCTTTTATTTGAGGCATGATCTTTTGAAACTTTCCGTTTAACTCTGTTACGATTTCCTGTACGTCCTGTTTATGCTCTGGTTTTAATGCCCAGAATAAGATATGTTTTACCATCGTTCCCACCCCCTTCCATTTATGCTTTCTGAGAACTTCCAAACAAACGCATCTTGCTGCCGACTTCGGCTTTAATGCCGTCTATGGTATAGTTTATTAATTCCGGATAGCTGATGGAAGAACAGGTGCAGCCCTTTAGTTGCTGCATTACAGCTTTCACAATCCCTTCAATCAGTTCCTGGCTGTTCCCCAGATTAATCTTTCGGGCACCACAGAGATTTTCATTAATCGTGTTGACAGCTGCTTTGGACATATCGGTAAATATATTGACTTTGCTGATTCCATTTGCCACACAGCTTCGAAAGTCCTGATCCGTCAGCCCCGACCCGCCGTGTAAAACCAGAGGAACATCCACCGCACTTCGGATTTCCCGAAGCCGGTTTATATCCAGAACCGGCTTAACCCTGTATTCACCGTGGGCTGTACCGATTGCCACTGCCAGAGCGTCTATTCCCGTCCGGGCGGTAAAGTCAGCTGCCTGTTCTACTTTCGTATACATTTCCTCATGGCCGTCTTCACCGCCGCCTTCGGCACCTCCCACATGTCCCAGTTCCGCTTCCACGGATACATTCAGGGCATGGGCTACTTTTACAATTTCCTTTGTCTGACGGATATTCTCTTCATAGGAAAGCGTGGAGCCGTCAAACATAACCGATGTAAAACCATAATGGATTGCTTTCATAATATAAGAAAAAGTCATCCCGTGGTCAAAATGAATGGCAACCGGTACCGATGCTTCCCTTGCAAACTTCACCATAATCGGCGCTATGTCTTCAAGATTTGCATAAGGAAGATGGGCTTCGGCAAAACCGATAATCACAGGAGAACGTTCTTCTTCTGCGATTCCGATAATAGCCCTTGCCATCTCTAAATTGATGGTATTAAACATACCAACACCATATCTGCGGTTCTTTGCGTCTTTTAGTATTTCTTTTAGTGTAACAATCGCCATAATACACCTTCCTGTCTTTTACAAGATTGCAGTACGGGCATCCGTATATGCTCGTCCGTAAACCTCTGCCACTGCCTGATAGGTTAATTTCCCTTTGTATGTATTCAGTCCCTCCAAAAGCCCTGTATCTTCCAGAAGCGCTCTCTCTGCCCCTTTGTCCGCAATGGAAAGCCCATAGTTTAGTATAGCATTATTTAAAGCATTGGTGGAAGTATTAGATACTGCCCCCGGCATATTTCCAACACAATAGCAGACCACTCCGTCTGTCACATAGACCGGATCATCATGATAAGTCACATGGCTGGCTTCACTGCATCCGCCCTGGTCAATTGCCACATCCACGATCACTGCGCCTTTTTTCATATTCTTTAAATATTCCCTTTTAATCAGCTTGGGCGCTGCCGCCCCCGGAATTAACACCGCTCCGATGACCAGATCTGCATCTCCTAAGCATTCCTGTATGTGCTGTGGTGTGGAATAAACCGTGTTAATTCTGCCCTGGTATAGATCCTCCAGGTATTCAAGCCTGTTCAGATTAATATCTAAAACCGTTACATCTGCTCCCATTCCGGCAGCAATTTTGATGGCGCTGGTCCCAACAATTCCGGCACCCAGCACTACCACCTTGCCACGCCCCACGCCCGGGACTCCTGACAGCAGGACGCCTCTTCCGCCAAAGGGCTTTTCCAGATATTTGGCACCTTCCTGTACGCTTAACCTTCCTGCAATCTGGCTCATGGGTTTTAAGCAGGGCAGTCCTCCATTCCTGTCTCTGATTGTCTCAAAAGCAATCCCGATACATCTGCTTTCCAGCATGGTATCGGTCAGGGCTTTATCCGCTGCCAGATGAAGATACGTATAGATAATCTGATTCTCCCTGATCAGCCCATATTCCGGTTCCAGCGGTTCTTTTACCTTTACAATCATGTCACAGATATCGAAGACATCCTTTGCCCTATCCAGTAAAATGCATCCTGCCTGCCCATACATCTCATCTCCGTAACCAGAACCTTCTCCGGCACCCTTTTGTATATAAACCGAATGCCCGTGGTCGATAAATGCTTTTGCTGATTTTGGCGTCAGGCCAACGCGGTATTCGTGTTTCTTAATTTCTGTAACGGTTCCTACTTTCATTTTATTACCCTTTCCGGCTTTTTGCCACACCCTTTTATCTGTCTTTCCATTTCACATAAAATTTTCCTGTAGGTCCACTGCCCGTTTTTCCCAATAGGACTTTAATGCCGCCGTATGCAGTGCATGGGATATTCTGGTCTCCTCCGGCGTAAAGCAGCCAAATTCTACCTCTTTTCCTTCCACTTCCAATATAAAAGCCGCCCACATCTGTAAGATGGCATCGGTAAAACCAAATTCAAAGATATCTCCGGTGATGGTGGGAATCAGTGGTTTGGTACCGATATTTACCCTGCTCCATGCCTGGTTCTTTCCTTTGGAAAACAGATAGTGGAAAGCATTTGGGTCATCCGAGCAAAACCGAACAGAGGCATCCATTCCCTTTACCTCCAGATACCAGTTACTTGTTGCCCCCGGCTCCAGTCTCTTTGTCTCGATGTACATCGCAAATTCATTGTCATCCTTATCGGCGCACTGACAGATCATTGTGCCGTTGTCATAGGTATCGCAGGGCGCCATGCCGCCTTTTCCATCAGGGCGTTCTTTCACAATATCACTTAATACCCCATATACATTTTTGGGAATCCAGCCCAGCCGGAAAGGAACATGTTCTGCGTGAATACCCAGATCCCCAAGGCATCCATATTCTCCATTCATCCGCACGGTTCGTTTCCAGTTAATCGGCTTGTTGGTATCCAGGTCACTGGCGTGATTAAATCCCGCCTTCACTTCAATGATCCTCCCCAATTTATCATCTTTTACCCACCGGATTAATTCCTGGCAGGCTGGAAAATAGGGATATTCGCTGGCACACCGCACAACCACTTCCGGATTTTGCGCAGCTGCCTCAAGGATTTTATCATTAGCTTTCTGATCGATTCCAAAGGGTTTTTCCCCCAGCAGATGCTTCCCGGCGCGGATGATATCACAGTAAACCTGTTCATGCAGCAGATGGGGAAGGGCGCAGTATACAGCTTCCACGTCTTCCCGTTTTAAAAGTTCTCTGTAATCCGTGGTGGTAAAGCAAATAGTATCAAAGTTATCCGTAAACCATTTCTGAGATGCTTCATTTACATCACAGACAGCCACGATCACAGGCTTTGCCGCAGGAACAGCCAGATGGCACCATCTTGCAGCGGCACTTGCAAATTCTTTTCCCATAAGCCCACATCCTATAATTCCAAATTGAATTGTTTTACCCATATCAGACTCCTCCTACTTTCCTTCTTCCATTTCCTGCAGTGCAGCTTCCATATGCTCCATCAGGCAGTCAATCAGTTTATTTGTGGCAATCAGCGGCAGCTTCAGTAAGGCAGCGGGCGGACAGAATGCCTTGTACACCTGTGCACTGATATCAAAATACCGCCCTGTCATCTTCTTTACAAAAGTAACGGTATCGTCTACATTTTTAAAGGTGATGGCGCTTAGCAGCAGTTCTCCCTCCACATAATCGATGACTTCCGGGAACTTATCTTTCAACCCCTTCACACGGGATTCATAATATCTGCCTGTTTCGGAAACAGCACTTCCATTTTGTTCCACAAATGCCATAGTGATCAGATAAGCCAGGGATGCCAGTTCCTCCTGTCCGTTAGTAACCAGTGCCCCGAACTGATTTAAGTTATCCATTTCGGCGGTAGTTATAATTCTGGAAGCCGGGTACTGTCCGCCCGGAAATCCTTTTCCTACCACTGAGAAATCAGGATTTAAACCATATTGGCGGAACAGGAACATGCCGTCATACCACATACAGGATTGAATCTCATCGCACATAACAGGAGTATCGCCGTCATGACAGATCTCGTATACTGCCCTGAGATATTCTTCATCCAACCGGATGCCTCCATAATTCATCAGAATAATCTCATGAGTAAACCCTGCTGCTTTATATTTTCCCTGATTGTACTTCTCAAACTTTTTCCTAAAATCCTCCAGATCATTAATTGCTACAGGAACCACTTTATATATTTCATTTTCTTCATTCTTCTTATAGAATTCCGGCCACATATCCCGGAAGGTCTGAGCGATGATTGTGGTTCCGTGGTAGTTTGCCATACGTCCGCCCTCGTAATCACCCATAACAAAGAATACGGGTACCCGTCCGCTGTATTTTGGCTCCGGAAATGTTTTATCTAATTTATAAAATCTGGCAAGCATCATCTTTATGCCCGCTTCACATGCAAGGGAGCCTGTTTCCAGATTGATTACCCGGTTTAATACATGGGGTTCTTCGCTATTTAAAATATTCTCCAACTCCTGCTTCTGGTCTTTACCAAGTCCATTTGCATTACGCACCAATTCCTGCTCGCACAGCCTCGTTATGTATCCTCTGGTATTATTATGTGTTGCATTGGAAATTCCAAGCGTTCTGGCATGATCAATTAACTGATATCCCGGAAAGAAATGCCCCAGCGGCGTGTGGTAATGCTCGCTCTTAGCAATTACATACAACTTTCCGTCCTGTCCCACCCGGTAATACCCAAATCCGGAAATCGGACTTGCATCGTGATTGGCGGCTTTGGCGAAGGCCTGTGTGGGAGCCCCATCCATTTTTCCTTTAAAAGGTTCCGTCACAACCTGACCGATTCTGTCAAGCATGGCATCCAGCTTTTCCACATAGGATTCCGGAAAAAACGCCACCTTTTCCGTCCTTGCATTCTCAGCTTTTTCCCGGTCAACACTCAGCAGTGAAACCGCCGCATTTTCAACAGCTTTTACATATTCTTCCCCTAAAAGTTCCCCCAGAGACATGGCTAAATCATTCCTCATAATAATTACCTCCTTTACCTTATACGTTGTTTGCAGATCCCTTTCTTCTATTTCATAATATAACGTTTCTTCCATTTTGTCAACTATTTTTGATTGTTTCTTTCATATTTTAACTATTTCAGTCATTCAGACAGGATATACATTGACAGATTCTTTTTTTTATACTATAACTATAGGTAAAGGTATGAAAGAAAATCGCTTTCACACTTACCTTTAGTGCAGTACCACAGACCCGTCTGCGGTATGCAGGAGGCATAGAAATGATCGAATTTTCAAACAGACACTGAAAAACAAAGAGGAGGTTTCCAGATGAATAAACAGGCACAGCGAACCGAAACCATTTTAAATATACTGAAGACCAGGCAGCAGCTGACTACCACAGAAGCCATGGAGCTGTTGGATGTTTCCGAATCTACCGTAAGACGACTGTTTGGGGAGCTGGAACAGGAACAAAAGGTCATCCGCAGATATGGCGGCATTCAGCTTGCCAATAAAACTCCCGGCGAATATTCCTTTGACCGGCTGATTGAAAGCAGACAGGATGAAAAAGAGGCGATTGCGTCATTAGGCGTAAATTGTATACAGGATTCCGATATCCTGTTTTTTGATTCCGGCACCACTTTATACTACTTATGCCAGGCACTGGCACCGAAACTGGAATCAGAAGAAATACGGGACCTTACCGTATTTACCAATTCCCTGGCAAATCTTCAGATTCTCTCCCCTGTCTGCCGGGTGATCCTGATAGGCGGGGAATACCGCCCGAAACGAATGGACTTTGCAGGCTATGCCAGCAATAAATTCATCGGTCATTTTAATTTTACAAAATGTTTTATCGGTGCTGATGGTATTTGTCTGGAAGAGGGGCTGATGGCTACCGACTCAGACACGGCACTTATGGCAGAACTGGCAATATCCCGCTCGGAACAGACGATTGTCATGACCGATGCCGGGAAACTGGGGAAACGTTCCTTTTTAAGCTATGCTTCCTTAGACAAAGCAGACCGCATTATCACCGGCAGGGATGCCGATCCTGAATTTTTAGAGACACTGCGTCAAAAAGGCATCAATGTCTGCACCGCCCAAGCTGTGGGAAAGTAATTTTCAGACACGCTCTTGCAAAAAAAGACAAGCTCTTGCATCAGATATCCATTCTTACTGATCTCCTGTGCAAGAGCTTGTCTTTTTTATAATTTCTCTATGTTTTTTCTATGTTTTTTCTATGTTTTCTCTAATTATAATACCCTTTCATTTCCTGCAAAAACGGCAGTTCCAGCAGTTCATTCAAAAATCCTTCTGCCTGTTCTCTGGATCTGGTGAATGGGTCCATCATAATTAATTCTGTCAGCAGCTCCCTGCTTCCCCTCTCATATGCTTCCAGTTCCATTTCCACCGATGCAATCCGGTCTCTTTTCATATGGCTCTGCACCATTTTCGGAAGCGGCAGCGTATGGATGCCCTGGATCCCCCTTTTGGATACCAAGGCGGGAATTTCCACTTCAAAGTCTTCCGGGACTCCTTCTACGTACTGATACGTATTTGCTATATTTACGATAACTACCCGTTCCACATCACATGCCAGTGCTTCAATTAAGGGGATCATCGGCTCATCCGACGGCACTTTGGAGAAAAAATCCATCATCTTTATGGAGTCATCATGGGCTGCCCTGTGTATATCCTCCACATGTTTTTGGGACGTCTGAAAATATTCTTCATAAAAATGATCGGGGTCTTCTCTCCAGACTTCCTGTACCTCCCCGTCCGTGTGGTACCAGTAGCCCCAGCTTCCTCCTCCCGGAGTGCAGGTATCCCCAATGGGCATGACGCCATATTTTTGATAGAGATCAATTGCCTTTGGTCCAAAATCATCGCTGTACCTGCAGGTTTTAAAATAATCCTCAGATTTTTCTGCAATCCACTGATCCAGCAGCGGATAGGCATTCTCTCCTTTATAATAAAAGCTGTTCAGCCACACGAAATGGTTGATTCCCGGAACCTGAAACGTGACATTTTCCCGCTCCAGCCCAAGCAGTTCGCATAACCGGTATACACCTCCGTACCCGTGGCACATTCCAGCCAGTTTTATTCCTTTGTATTTCCGGGTCAGATAGGTAACGCCTCCCATAACCGGATTGGAGACCATGATATACCATGCATCGGGACACACCTTCTGCATATCATGATAAATCTCTTCCATCAGACGAAGCTGGTAAAAATTAACCCAGAAAGACTCATCATGTACGATATGAAAGCTTCCTCCAAAACGGTAACCCCATTTTTGGGCTACCTTCCACCCCTCTTTCAGCCTTTCATATCCTCCAGCCAGGGCCGTATTGACCACAAAGTCCGCACCCTGCAGACACTCCAGACGGTCAGTGGTTTTCGTAATCTCAAGGGCGGTACCCGCTTCTTCTGCATATCTGACACACATCCGGTATATATCATCCAACCGATCTTCATTGATATCCATCAGACAGATCCTGCTGTCTGAAAGATTTTTGGCAAGGCACAGGTCTTTGATTAAATTAATGGAAAAGATCCCCGATCCTGCGCCTATTAAACTGATTTTTACACTCATTTCTTATCCTCCTGCCTTCCAGTGATTATGACGTTTTATTTTACGGCACCTGCTGTCAGACCTTTGGTCAAATACTTTTGGAACAGCAGATAAATTACAAGCGTGGGTACTACACTGATTAAAAGCCCGGTCATCTGAAAAGTGGGATCCACCGAAGTCCTGTCTGCCATCAGGGATGACAATGCAACCATGACAGTCCTTTTATCCATAGATTTCAAAAGAATCATCGGGGTAAATAAATCATTCCAGTAACCGATAAAATTGGTGATGACTGACATAGCGATCCCCGCAATTCCCATTGGAACGATTACATTGGCAACCAGCCCGAAATAACCGGCACCGTCAATCTTCGCCGCCTCCATCACTTCCTTGTCAATCCCCCGAAAGCAGGTGGTCATCAGCATAATCGTACTGGGCATTCCCATCGCCAGATAAGATAATACAACACCTGTATAGGTATCTACCAATTGAAACTTTGCAAAAATGACATACATTGGAATCATGGTGACCTGAGCGGGAATAAACATGGTAGATATAATGATTAAAAACATCACATTCCTACCTCGGAATCTGAGTTTGGTAAAAGCATAGCTGGCAAACACGGAAAAGATGGTGATTAAGACTACACTTGCCCCAACTACAATAAAGGTATTCATAAAATTTTTCAGTATCTTAAATCTGGAAATTAATGCCTCAAAATTATCCAGATTTATGGATTTCGGCAGTGCGAAAGGGTCCGCCAGATATTCCGCCCCGGATTTCATGGCAGTCATGGCCATAAAAATAAGGGGATATAAAAAGGTGAGGGACATGAGGCAGAGAGCGGTAAAGACCAATATTTTAGACCACTTTATTTTTTTCATGCAGCTCCCTCCTCCCTTTCCTTTTTCTGGGAAATACCCTGTTGGATTCCGGTAAAAATCAATATAATGATTAAGAGAATAACCGACATGGCACAGGAATACCCCATTTGGCTTCCGCTCACAAATGATTTCTGATAGATCATATAGTCGATGGTCATCGTTTCCGTTCCCGGACCACCTCTGGTAAGGGAATAAATAAGCGGAAACAAGCTGGTGAATGACCAGATTACCGATACCATAACCGAATATTCTATGGTTCTTCGCAGCAACGGCAGGGTTACCAGGAAAAGTTTCTGCCAGTATCCGGCACCATCCAGTCTAGCCGCTTCGTAAATGTCAGGTGAAACAGAAGCCAGCCCGCCCAGCACCAGCATTCCCTGCCAGCCAATATTGATCCAGACCAGGCAGAAAATAATGACACCCAGGCCGCTGGATGCCTGACCCAGCCATTCAATCGCCAGCCCATCCATGCCAACCGCTCTGAAAAAGGTATTAATCGGTCCGTTAAATCCAAAAAAGATGGCGAATAAAAATCCAACGATCAATGAAGAGACCACCTGGGGAATGTAATAAATGGTACGAAATATCTTCCATCCCTTCACTTCTTCATACAGTAAAACAGCCACCACTACGCCAATAAAAATCTGTATCGGTATGTAAATCAGAAGCACCAGATTGTTCCTGAAAAGCCCCCAAAATTCCCCGTGTCCCAAAATCTGGATATAATTTTTCAGTCCCACAAAATCGGATTTCAGCATTCCGTCCCAGTTTGTAAAACTTTTTATGACAGCTGCTGCCACGGGTACTCCCCTGACAGCAGCTATAATTATCAACACCGGCAATATAGAAAGCCATCCCTGAAGTGCTTCTCTGTTACAGCATCTTTTTTTCTTCATGTACAGGCTCCTCCCCGTTCACATGCCGAAGCCTCCGTTTACTGGAGCTCCTGCACTTTTTCATCCAGCTTCTGAGCCAGTTCATCGGGCGTCATTTTACCGGTAACAGCAAGGGTTCCAAGAGAGAAACACTCATTTGCAATGTCAGGTACCATACTGTTATCTGTCCAGTAAGAATAATTCTGGGCGATATTGTACACTTTTTCCATTACGCTGTCCCCTTCCCAGCCAAGATCTTTGAGGGTAATATCCTTTCTCAGCGGAAGCATCGGATAATTTTTCAGCAGTTTCAGGTGGTTTTCTTTGTTACTTAAGAAAGAACAGAATTTCACTGCCAATTCCGGATTCGGGCAGTAATTCGCAACTGCAAGCACCTGTCCCGAGCCTCCGATTGCCGTATTGCTTTTGATAACAGTTCCATCATAATCCGGCAGTATGTAAAATCCGACCTTTTCATTTCCAAGGGACTCCCTCACTACCTGAAGGATACCGGAAGTAACTCCGCCCAGCATGGCTGCATCCCCTTTTAAAAACCTGGATAAGGCATCCTGTGAACTGGCGTAATCCTCGTTAACATACCCCTTATTGAACATCTCCTGGGCTTTCAGAAACGCATTTTTAAAGTTCTCATCCTCAGAGAATTTCTTTTCCCCTTTGCTCTCTGCCGCAATGTCTTCATTACTGGTTTTCTGTACCCACCAGGTTGCCATATCCATGGTAACCAGAGAATTTACCCCGGCGGAATCTGCAATGATGGGAAGGATTCCCGCATCTTTAATCTGCTGCAGCATAGCCATAAATTCATCAACTGTCTTTGGAGGATTCCCTTCCAGATCCACACCTGCCTTTTTGATAAGATCGGTATTGTAGATAAATCCGCAGATCTCCGTACCTGCCGCCGGATAGCCCAGTATCTTTCCGCCTTCTTTAAAATCTTCCGTAACCACATCCCAGCCCATGAGATTTTCCTTATCTTCTGGAGGTATCATATCCGAAATGTCCAATACCACATCCTTCAATGCAAATATCGGCTGTCCGGACCAGAGATTGACAATATCGGGACCGCTTTTCGCAAGTGCTGCGGCTTTATAGGACTGGTGCGCCGCACCCTGGTCAGGAAGCAGTGTAATCTCTACTTTAACTCCCGGGTTCTCCTTCTCAAACTCATTGCAGATCTGAGTGATCGGCCACTCCTCCTGAGGCTTTTTCTTGTCTTCATCAGAAATATAAGTCGCAAGCCAGATACTTAATACTTTTTCGCTTTGATCTGTTTCCTCCGCCTGTTTGTCTTCCTGCTTGTCTTCTGTTGTTGCCTGTTCCTCCTGTCCTTTACTCTCTGTTGCTGCTGTGGTGTCTGCCTTTGGCGATTCCTGCGTGCTCTGACATCCCGCTGCCATCAGTCCCAGGACTGCAGCTAGTCCAAGTGCCATAAATCTGTTTCTTCTCTTCTTCATGAAAATCCCCCTTTTCCTTTTAAACGCGCTCAAGAGCGTGTTATGAAATTACCTTCTGCCATTCGTTCATAGGAACTACTTGATCATGTTGTAAAATTATTTTAAGATTTTCCATATCAAAAGACAATAAAACAGATTGATGCGTTTATACAGGATATTGACCTGCGGCGGCGTAAATGAGGTGCTTATTCATTTCCATGGTAAATGACGCAGCAATATTTTGTAATCAGAACAACATATTGGAATTTGTAACATTTATTTGTGAATGCTTTTCATATACGCACCCGGAGTAATCCCACAGAGTTTTTTGAAGGTTGTGATAAAATGACCTTCCGATGAGAATCCCAGACATTCGCTGATCTGAGTGATCCGCATCCCTTCTCTCAGATATTCTTTGGATAGAGAAATTTTATACTTTAAAATATATGCAATGAGATTTTCACCGGTCTTCTTCTTAAAAAGCTTGCACAGATAATCAGGATTCAGGTATACCTGTTTTGCAATACTCCCAAGTGTCAGTTTTTCCCCTATGTTATTCTGGATATAGCGGATTACTTCCCCTATGAGGGAATCTCCGCTGTTTGTGCAAACATCCAGTTCATCCTGACTGGAGATCCATTCCTGCATACAACAGAATAATTCCTCACAGCTTCCACACTCTATGATCCTGCCAAACATTTCTTTCAGCTTATTCTGCCTCTCCTGATTCGGGGCAGTCAGGGCAGTAAATACAGCGATTGCCTGTTTCATGGCCTCTTTTAACTCTTTTTCCGGTATCACCGGATAATCCTGCAACAGCATATAGAGGGTCTTTACATCCTCCCGGAAAGTATTCATATCGTCTATAAAGCGGCACCGCTCCATGGAATTTTTGATTTTATCCTGTATTTCCCTAGTAATCAGAAGGTCTTCAAAAAAACAGAATCTGCACCGGGGCTTATAAAACCGCTGGCTGAGGGCAATATCAGCCTGTTCATAATATTTTGGCAGGTCAAAATCATTTCTTGCAACCCTGACGATTCCAAAGGAAAGATGCATGTCCAAATACTGGAACATGGTTAATTCCAGGCGGTTACAAATATCTTTTAACAGTTGAACGCCCTCCTCACGGTAAGAAACCACCGCCCACAGCTTCGTACTGTCTGTCAGGAATACCTTGCCGTTCGCCATAGTTTCTATAATATTCTGGCAAATTGCTGCTACGGAATACTCCACCCCTTTCACAGCGCTCAGGATTTCAACCTTGGGAATTTCAATGCAAACCAGAAAAACCGCTTCATCTCCAGGACTCATAAAAGCATTTTCAAAGCGTTCCCGGACAGCCTGTTTATCCGTAATAAAGCCCCTTAGCACCAGATTCGCATATTCTCCCAGAACAGCATTGGCATTGACATAGCGGTGTTCTTCCATATCGGTATCTTCGCATACCCGTTCTGCTTTTATCTCTTCCACGACCCTGGTGACTTCTTCCATTATATTCTGGGGCTCGATAGCTATTTTTAAGATATATCCGCTGACCCCCAGCTTAATGGCCTCCTGCAGATAGGACACCTCATCCACGCAGCTTAGTATCAGGAATTTGCAGTCCGGCTGTATCCGCTTTAATTCCCGGATAAAGATAAGCCCGTCCATTTTCGGCATCATAATATCCGCAAGCACAATATCCGGCACAATCTCTTTTGCCAGTGCAAGCGCCTGTTCCCCGTCTTCTGCTTCCCCAACTACCTGCAGGCCATATTCCTCCCAGGGAATAATGGAACGCATCCCTATTCTAGTTAATATTTCATCATCCACAATCATTACTTTTAACATGCTCATGTTCTTCATCCCCTTTGCTTACTGCCTGAAATACTATAGTTACGGCTCTTCCCATACTTTGCTTACTGCCGGAAACACCATGGTTACGGCTCTTCCCATTCCTGGCTTACTGCCGGAAATACCATCGTTACTGCACTTCCTATCCCTGGCTTACTTCGGATCTCTATCACGGCGCTTCCGCCATAATGCATCTGCATTCTCTGATTGATATTCCACAGTGCTATATTTTCCTCCTCATGTGCTTTTTCCCAGTTCTCTTTTTTATCCAGAAGTGTATCTACCTGCCCCTGCTCCATTCCAACGCCATCATCTATGATTTCGAAGACGTAGTTTTCATTTGATCTGCGCCCTCTGATCACAATCAACCCTACCCCACGTTTGGGCAATACCCCGTGATTGATGGAATTTTCCACAACGGGCTGAAACAGCAGCTTCAAAATCATGCCGTCCATCATGTCTTTCTCCACATCAATTTCATAGCTGAATTTATTCTGGAAACGGATTTGCTGGAGATACAGATACTCTTCCACATATTTTAACTCTTCCTTAACCGTTACAAATATCCGGCTGTCGGAGAAATTATAGTCCAGCATATTAGAAAAAGCCAGGATGCTTCTGCTGATCCCCTCGGCTCCTTTTAATTTTGCCATCCACCTTATACTATTCAGGGTATTTCGGACAAAGTGAGGTTTTATCTGTGCCTGGAGCATTTTCATTTCCATCTGGTGTTTATTCTGTTCCTGCTCTTTTATCCGGCTGATGCTGTTCTTTAAATCCCCTGCCATTTCGGAAAATGCTTCCATCAGCCCTTCAATTTCATTTTTATCCCCGGAAGTCTGAACCGGCATCTGAATATCCAGATTTCCCTTTCCGATCTCTTTGGTCATCTGGTTTAAGACACTCAATGGCCTGAAGATTTTCACGCGGAAAAAGACCAGCAGAATAGTAATGCAGATCACGCAGAGTAAGATCATAATATAGTTCACCAGATTAATATATCTTAAGTCACTGGTCAGATCTTCCTGGGGTGAAATATTTACCATCTGCCAACCGGTATTGCATCCCTTTACTTTGACGGAATGCATAAACAGAATATATGTCTGATTGTGGTATGAGAATGTCTGGTATCCTTCTTTTCCCATATTTAAAAGCATCTTTTCCCTTAATTTCGAGGGAAGTTCTTCATAGCCCAGCTTACTTCCATCACCCTGGATCAGACACGCTCCTTTTTCATCAATGAGAAAAACGGATCCATTTTCGCCAAACAAGCTTCTGGATAATAACTTTGCAAAGTAAGAGGCATCCATCCCTACCGCTATAATCCCCAGCTGTTGATCTGCTTTTAATAAATTTGCCCCACAGTAAAGCTGTGTACCTGCTTTAGACAATATGTAATTATCATGTATGTAAAATTTGCTGGTAAATGTATAAGATTGCCAGAGCCCTTTCACGGTCTCGTCACTGCTGAATCCTTCTCCCCGTGCATCCAAACGCCCTTCTTTCAGTGCAAAAGCAGATGTGAAAAATTCTCCCTTCTGGTTTTCAATAATATAGTGAAAGGGATAGGCGTTTTTCGTGGCATCAGAATTTTTTACGATTTCATAGTATATCCCTGCATATCGCTGCTGAGTAGTACCCCCCTGCTCCCCTGACACATAATTTAACACTTCCGGGTTATTTGCAGCACTTTTTACAATATCAAATTGTGCCTGCAACGCATTGCTGACACTGTAGGAAAGGCTTTCCGCCGTCTGGTCCGACAATTTATAAATCTTGCTCTCTAAAATATTCTCAAATACCGATTTATTCACCAGATTCTGTATCAGCAGCGGAAGCAGAAAAAACAGCAGTAAAAAGAAAATGATTGAGTACTTCAGATGATACTTCAGCTTTCTTATCCTTCGTAATCCCATAGCAGTCCCCTCTCCTGTGGACTATTGTAGTAACCAGTTGATATTCATTGTTTAGCACCTGGTCACTACACTAGAGCGTGTTTTAAAATTGCTTTCTGGCAGCTGTGCGTCCCAGTTTGTGGGAGATTTGTCCCGGATGAAGGGCGCATAGCGGGCTATGTAACCTGAATTCGGGGCAAATATGCCGCAAAGTGGGGCGTGCAGATGACAGGAATGAATTTTCAAACACGCTCTAGAGCGTGTTTTAAAATTGCTACACCTTGGTTATTTTAACCAAATTAATATTG
>UQGG01000050.1 GCA_900540475.1 uncultured Robinsoniella sp.
TGAGCTGCGAAATGCATCAGGATTTCGGAGCGAATACCCGCGTGCCGCCAAAAAGCGCTTCGGGAAGGTTAGAAAATGCCAGTTCTGCGTTAAGCATTCCAAACACCTCTTCTGATCCGCCCCCTTCTCTTTCCGTACACAACCAACTAATACAAAGCGTATTTGAACAGCAAAACCCAAATATTTGTACTTCCCCCGGATGGCAAATTTATTTTAGGAATTTACAATTTCTGCTTCATTTACGAAATTTATGATTTTTAATCTGGTCTGAGTGTGTTAAGATAAATGAAGAGTAAACGGAAGGATCCTGTGAGCGGTAATAACAGTAAAGAGGAGGGAGTATTCAAAATGAAGAGTATAGTAAAGAATGAGCCATCTATTAAAAACCCAATTATACAGGCAGTAAGAGGGCAATTGGAACAAAGAGCGTCCTGGTTGTATCTGCTTTGCGATGAAGGAGGGAAGCGAGGGCTGGAATGGAAGGACTTTGGAAGTGCAGCAATTAAAAGGTGCGGATTGGCACAGGGAAAAGAGTTAGTAAAAACCGGCGGCACAGACAGTCTGATTGGTTTGAGGAAAACACTGTTTACAAAACCGGCACAGTGGGTATTTGAGATGAAGATCCGCAAAAGCACAGATAGGGTTCTGGCAATTGACTTTCATTACTGCCCCCTTGTGAAAGCCTGGCAGAAAGCTGGCTGTACAGATAAAGAGATTGCAGATTTATGTGATATAGCTATGTGTGGTGACCAGGGGATTGGGGAGGCATATGGCGGTAAATTAAAACTATTAAAAAGCATTGCTAAGGGAGATGACGTGTGCAGATTGTATTATCATAAATAGTAAACGTATCCTTGATCACATCTCCGGCAGATGCGTTTAGAAATGTGTCAGTTATTTCATAGAAAAAGATCTGGATTTGCATTTCGTGCAAGCCGGATCTTTTTTATGGTTTAAATAGTTCAACAATTCATGATATGGACGGTATTACAGAGAATTGGATCATCTATCCTGTTTTTTACTGTTTCGAAATGAAATCTTGCTTTCTGAAATCAAGAGCCCTGCTAAAGTAAGCAAAGTACCGGCAAAAGCCATACCTGTGATTTTTTCATGAAGCACAATTACAGAAGTGACAACGGTGATTACAGGAACCATATAGATATAGATGCTGGTATTTACGGCACCCAGTATTTTAACTGCAAAATTCCAAGTTACAAAGCAGAGTGCAGAGGCACCAAGCCCAAGGAATAAGATATTGAACAGGTGAACCGGCTGGGTAAAACGATTCAGACCCAGTTGGAAATCAAAGATAAACAGGGCAGGAACCATAAACAGTATGCCATAGAAGAAAATTCTTCTGGTAGTCTGCACGGTGCCATAGCCAAATGCACTGATCTTTTTTGTCAGAATGGAATAGGCTGCCCAGACAATGGCTGCAAGTATAGCCAGTATATCTCCTGTTGGATTCAACTGCAGGTTTGAGGTGCCGTTGAAACTGATGAGAAAAATACCGCTTATGGCAGCTAAGAAACCAATGAAGAAATTAGGCTTCAATGATTCACCTTTCAGAAACCAATGGGAAAATAAGGCTGTAAAGAAAGGTGCGATGGAAATGATCACACCCACGTTAGATGCCTGGGTATAGGTCAGTGCAATATTTTCCAGAAGAAAATATAGTGTTACACCACATAACCCTGCTCCGGCAAACAGCCATTCCTGTTTCTTTTCCCGGAGACGGAAACGCCTGGGAGAAATTAGAAACAGGGCGAGAAATCCAATGCTGAACCGAAAGAATAAAATCTCAATGGGAGTAAATGCTTTTAAAAGTATTTTGGTGGAAATAAAGGTGGTTCCCCAGATCAGAATCGTGAGCACTGCTGCGAGATGTCCGGTAATATTTTTATTTTGTTTCATAATATTCCTTTCCAGGTCTGGGATTATCCTTAAATATATTTTGGTATTGCTTTGGTGTAAGCCCAATAAAGTCCTTGAAAAAATTGGAAAAATGGCTTTGGTCCACAAACCCGGTCTGCATGGCTGCTTCGATGGGTTCAATGCCTTGCTCCAGCAATTTCTTCGCTTCATTTATCCGGACCGTTTCCAGATAACGATATGGTGTAATGCCTCTAAGCCTGGTAAAGGCACGCAGTAACGTATATTTATTCATACCCGCGAGGCTTGCCAGTTCATCCAGGCGAATATGTTCCGCATAATGTTGTCCTATGTAATCAAAGACGGACTGTATCGCGGGACTGTTTTTATCTGGCGGCTGTTTATGAAAGGGTTCTGCATACAGTTCAATGAGTTGTTCTAATAAAAAGAAAAAAAGTTCTTCCTTTTCAAAATCAGGCTGCTGCTCCATAATGATTCGGTGGAGCTTGTGCAAGGGTTTGACATGGTCACTGCGGTAAACAACATTTACTCCGAAATGTGGCATAGAATCTTTGCCGGTGATTTCATAAGCAGCTTTTTGCATAGCCTCCGGCTGAATATTAATGCAGCGAAAATCCAATACCCCGTCATCAATCTGCTCACAGATATGATTTTCAAGTGGATTCAGAAGGATGATGTCTCCGGTCTCAATATTATATTCCCTGTTTTTACAGGTCAGGCGGCGGCTTCCTTTTTCAATAAAGCCGATTACATAATGTTCGTGGAAATGGTTTGGGAACTTCTGCATAATTCCCTTGAAATGATAAGCTTCCAGATTTAAATCACGGTCATACCGTATTGTACGTTTCTCAGACACGATAAAATCCTCCTTTTCGTTTTAAGTATAACATAGGGGAAGGCAAATCTCTTGTATAATATTGACACATTATAAGGTATCAAATTAAGTGGATGTATTCGGGGCAAGTCTTCTGATTAAGGTAAATAAAGATACGTGTATCATGATGTATCCTACATGGCTTCGATTCAGGATATTTAGAAGATGTTAGTATCAGATCTGAATTAAAAAAGGGAATCAAATAAGTAGAAATAAATAGTGGAAGGGACTTGACAATCATGAATAAATGCAGTATTCTATATACAGAAATGCTAAATATGTATGTGCATAGTTGCACAAAGAAATCCCCCGCACGGCTATGCGGGGGATTTTCTGGTTAGTGACTGCTGTCATCTTCATCTAACCATTTGCAAATATAATAGCTTATAATGCCTGCTTATATAAAAGATAAAGTCCCTTCTATTGCAATTAGCAAATGCCCAATTCAATTGAACCTCTCATTTAAACACGTCCCCTTTAATCTAAGTTCACAAGTAAAAAAACATAAATTCATTATCTCTCCCCACATTCCAACCCTTCCGATTAGCTAAAAAATCTTAGTTTCTTGATAAGAACCTCCGTTTTATTAAAAAGTGTATCTGCTATACTCAAATGTATAAATTTGGATACTGCGCCTATTCATCTTTATGGAAAATAACAAATGCAAAGTATGAGGGAGGTAAAACATGAAGAAAAAAATAATGGCATTTCTGCTGAGTTTCAGCATGGTATTGTCCGTGATTCCGGCGATGGGAGTTTCTGCAAAGGATAGCGTCATGGAGCAGGAACAAGAGAGAGTATTGGTTGCGTCGTATGATATGGGCCACGCAGATGGAAAACTGACTGATTCCAGTGGATACCATAATGACGCACAGTTGGTAGGTTTTCAGGATGGTGATTTTGCAGTTGAGGGAGACCAGGACCAGGTTTTGAATTTTTCCGGCGACAAAGGGAAATACGTTGAAATACCGTCCGGTTTAATTCAAAAAGAGTCTTTTGCCATAGAAGCGACCTTTCAGACAGCCGAAAAGGCAAGCCATTGGCTTTGGTGTCTGGGTACAAAGGAAGAGAAGTGGCCCAATGTTAAAAATTATGTCTTTTTGAATCCGATGCAGGGAGACGGAACCATTCGCGGCGGCATAAAAGATGCCAGCAATGAAATTCTGTTTCGCCAGAATCAGCGGATTACGGCTGACAGCTATTCCACTGTGCGGCTGGATTTTGAGAGTGGTACTTTAAAGCTGTCTGTGGATGGAGAGGAAAAAGAAGTACTGGAAACAGGTTATTCCATACAGAAGATATTAAAGGAGGGGACGGCAGAAGAGTTCTGCGGGTATATCGGGAAATCGTTGTATACACCGGATGCCGCATTTAAAGGGACATTAACACAATTTGATGTCTATTCCACACTCAGGGATACGTCGGAGGCAGGACTGGCAAAAGAGGATCTGGAGGCAATAACATTACCTGAAGTGGTAAACGGTGATCTGACACTGCCGGCTGCGGGGAGCGTTAATGGAAGCATTATTGAGTGGACATCCTCCAATGACACCATTATCGGCAATGATGGAAAGCTTGTTTCCGTGCCACAGGAAGATATTCAGGTGATATTGAGCGCTGCGGCATCTTATGGAAATGTTTCTGCCGTAAAGGATTTTTATATCACGGTAAAGGGGGCAGATTCTATTTTCCCGGAAGCATACGAATCTCTTACGCTTCCTTATACGGAAGTCTATGGAAATATTACTCTGCCGTCACACACCGAAAATGGATGTGAAATAAGCTGGTCTACAGCAGATGCATATAAGAATATGGTAACGCTAGAGGAAGGAAAGGCAGCTGATGGGAGTGTGATTCCGGCGGGGGTGGTAACCAGACCGGCAGATCAGGATACCGCAGTGACCTTAACAGCCGGATTTACTTATAACGGTGAGACTTATGCAGAAACAAAGGATTTCACTTTTACGGTGAAAAAGCAGCCGGAAGAACGGGGAAAAGATACATCTTATCTTTTTGCTCATTTTACCGGTTCTGAGAGTACTACCAGTGATGAACAGATCTATTTTGCAGCAAGTAAAGATGGAAGCCACTGGAGAGATCTGAATAACAGAAAACCGGTTCTCACATCCGACATTGGAGATAAGGGAGTCCGTGACCCCTATCTGATAAGATCAGCCGAAGGGGATAAATTCTATCTTATAGCAACAGATCTTAGCATAAAAAACAGAGGCGGCTGGGGAAATGCACAGGCTACCACAAAGGGCAGCACCAAACTGGTGATATGGGAATCCACAGATTTAATAAACTGGAGTGAGCCAAGACTTGCAGATGTTGCATCTAAAATTCCCGGAGGTGGATGTGCATGGGCACCTGAGGCGATCTATGATGAAAATACCGGAGAGTATGTTGTATACTGGGCAACGGCATCTTCCGAGATGGCAGCGGAAGTCGGCGGCGATCCGATGAAAATGTACTATGCAAAAACCAGAGACTTCTATACCTTCACTGAGCCGCAATTGTGGATCAGCAGGGATAAAAATTCGATCATTGACACAACCATGATCAAAGATGGGGATACCTATTATCGTGCTTCCGGTGATGGGCAGATCACCATTGAGAAAAGCAAATCTATTTATGAGGGCTGGGAAATCATCGGCACCTTAAGTAATATTTTTAACAATAATAATTACAGCGGTGCTAAGTTAGAGGGACCGGAATTTTTTAAATACTGTGAGGATGATTACCTGACCGATACAGATGGTAATCCGGTAGAGACATGGGGGTTAATGTGTGACCAATACGCAGAGGGAAAAGGTTATCTTCCATTTCGCACAACGAATCTGGGGGATATGACTACCGGAAGCTGGTCGGCGGCAACCGATGTTAATTTTGACAGTTTGAAAAAACGACATGGGACAGTCCTGACCGTATCGGATGAAGAATATGCGGCTTTGATGAAAGCATATACAGACGATCCGGAGGAAAATCAGGAAGCGGAACAGAAAGATCCCATTTTGCAGTACACATTCGAAGAACAGAATGACCTTGTTTATGGAAGCGGTGCAACGGTGAAATCCTATGCGGATCCCAAAGAAGGAAATCAGAATTATCTGTATCTGGACGGAGGAACAAACGCATGGGCACAGCTGCCGGATGGATTTTTTGACGGCCGGAACAAGATGACAATTTCCATGGATGTTATGACGGAACTGACCGACGGCAATTTCTTTACCTTTACCTTTGGGCAGGATACCGACCGGTATTATTTTCTGCGCCTGAGAGGGAATACCCTGAGAAGTGCAATAACACGATCCTCTTATATCAATGAATCAGCCGTGTCTCACACACGCGGCGGGGCAGCTGCAAAGCAGTGGCAAAATGTTAAGGTGGTAATAGATCAGCATACAATGCGCGTTTATGTTGACGGCATTCTGGCTGGCGAAAATAAAAACGTCACAGCTTCGGTTACCGAATTGGGAAAGAACCTGAAAAGTTATCTGGGAAAATCTTTCTATAGTGCAGATCGTAATTTCAAAGGAGGATTTGACAATATAGAAATTTATAACAGAGCGCTGACTTCCGATGAAATTGCAGAAGAAGCAGGTGTCGGCCTTGTTGCAGACGGCCTGGTGGGAACTGCACCGGATCGTGACACGGCGCTGACTTACCGGGGAACGGATGATCACAGCGCAGTGCGTACAGAAGTAGACAGCGAAAATAAAGTAGTTACATCCTACGTGAGGAAAGGCTGCGATCTGACAAAAGTACCGGTAACGCTGTCCTTTACCAGAGATGAAGTTACCATTTTAAATGGCAGTCAGGAATGGACAAACGGCAGTACACTTGACTTGAGCCGGGACTGTACTTTAACTGTTAAAAAAGGAGATAAGGAAGAAGTCTGGACCATAAAGACTCCCGTTGTTTCCAATAACCCGGTACTGCCCGGACAGTATGCAGATCCGGATATTGATTATATGGACGGAAAATTCTGGATCTTCCCAACGACAGACGGATATCCATCCTGGAGCGGAACGGTCTTCCATGCATTTTCTTCAACCGATATGGTGGACTGGGTGGATGAAGGCATCATCATGGATGTGGAAAATGATAATCCCGGAATCAATGAAAAAGGAGTGCAGATTGCAGCATCCCCCTGGTCAGTGGGAAGTGCCTGGGCACCAACCATTGAAGAAAGAAACGGGAAATATTACTTTTATTATTGTGCCAAATTTCCAAATGGACAGTCTGCAATTGGTGTTGCCCAGGCAGATCAGCCACAGGGACCTTATACCGATAAAGGGGAAGCCCTGGTTACAGTACAGATGTGTAAAGATGCAGGCGTAAGCATGGGACAGGCGATCGATCCTTCTATTTTTGCAGATGATGACGGAAGAGTCTATATGACATTCGGGAATGGAAATGCAGCCATTGTAGAACTGAATGAGGATATGATGAGCCTGAAAGAGGGAACCTTAAAGCAGATTCATAATCTCAAAGATTTTAGAGAGTCTGTGGTTATTACAAAAGCAGGCGGTAAATATCACTGGACATGGTCCTGCGATGATGCCAACAGCCCCAATTATCATGTAAATTATGGTGTCTCAGACTCACTGGACGGCACAATCAGTCTTCGAGGAACCTTATTGCAGAAAGATACAGAAAAAGGAATTCTGGGCAGCGCACACCAGTCGGTAGTGCATGTAACAGACGGAAAAGGCCAGGACCGCTACTTTATGTCATATCATCGTTTTTATACGCCGCTGGATATTTTCCTGGATTCTGATGGGCTTGGAAAGCATAGGGAAACCTGTATTGACGAAATCTTCTTTGATGAAGACGGGTATATGACAATTACTCCCACACAGGAAGGGGTGGCACCTGTTCAGATGAAGGAGGAAGAGCCGGAAAAAGTAAATAAAGATAAATTGCAGGCTGAAATAAACCAGGCAATTGGGGAAAGCCAGAAAGACAGCTATACAAAAGAAAGCTGGGCGAAGTACGCAAGTGCATTATCTTATGCAAAAGAAGTTCTGGGATCGGAAAGCGCTGACCAGGTGACGGTGGATACCGCGCTTCAAAATCTCCTTGCAGCCCGGGCAGCTCTGGTAAAAGTTCCCGATGTAAAACCGGATCCGGATCCGAAACCCCAGCCAGTTGCAGTATCCGGTGTTACGCTGAATAAACAGTCGGTATCCATGACACTCAAGGAAAACATAGTTTTAACCGCTAACATTTCACCGGCAAATGCAGCCAACAAAAGAGTGATGTGGAGCACTTCAGATAGTGGAAAAGTAACGGTGGATCAGAATGGAAAAATCACAGCAAGGAAGCCTGGTACGGCTTATATTACCGTAACTACCGCTGACGGCGGCAAGAAAGCAGTATGTATAGTGGTAGTGAAAAAGCCGGTAGTGAAACTTACTTACACCAAACTATTGCTGCAGTCAAAGAAATCCACCACAGCTGTACGCATTCAATCAGCAGTTCCTTCCGGGGAGAAAATCAAATCGGCAAAGAGCAGCAAGAAAAGTATCGCAACCGTATCTGTAAAAAAAGGAAAGCTCACCATTAAAGGGAAAAAGCCGGGTATAACCTATGTGACGGTTACGTCTACAAATGGCGGTACCGCTAAAGTTAGAATACAGGTGAAGAAAACAGTAAACGTATCAAAATTAACTCTGGTGAAGAAAGCCAGCATCAAGAAAGGTAAGAAGCTGACGCTGAAAGCAGTGAAAACACCTGTTACGGCAACCAGTAAAATCACATGGAAAAGTTCCAACAGTAAAATAGCAACTGTAACTTCCAAAGGAGTAGTTAAGGCGAAAAAGCCAGGGGAAGTAACCATTACCGCAATCAGCAGCAATGGTAAGAAAGCAAAATGCAGGGTGCGTGTAAAATAAGTACGGTCAGAAACCTGCAAGATCCATTTGAAAGAGGAGAAAATTTGGAATGAAAAAGAAGAAAATATTTAGCAGACTGATCGCAGGGGCAATGGCAGGCATTATGGCGGTGACTGCATTGCCGCAGCTTAGTATGTCAGATGTAAAGGCAGAAGAAGTATTCCAGGCGGATCAGGAATTAATTGCCCATTATCCATTGGAGACGGATGCACTTGATGTGTCCGGGCATGAATATCATGGAGAGATACGAGGGGACGGTGTGACATTTGCAGGGGATTCTCTGAATTTGCCCGGAGGAAAGTCAGACAGTACCGATTATGTAGCACTGCCCCAGGGAATCTTTGACCATCAGGATCAGTTAACGATTTCCATGTGGATTAAAAATAACGATACAAAAGGAAATTATGCAGCCTTTTTCTTTGGGACAAAGGCAAGAGGGGTACTGCCCGTCAGTTATTTTTTACTGAATCCCTGTAATCCCAAAGGTACCTATAAGTCTGTATTTACGGATTCGGTCAATGAATCGGCACCTTACAATACAGAAGCGGGAATCAGTAATACCGTTTCAACTACCGAATATATGAACCAGTGGGCATATTATACGGTTGTTCTGGATACGGCTGGAGAGAATGGAGATGCACCAAATGAAAAAACGGTGACGGCATACCTGAATGGACAGAATATTGGAAGCCAGAACCTGACGAGAAGTGTATCAGATTTCGGAGAAGGGCTGGTATCCTTAATCGGCAAGTCGGAATATTTGGAGGATCCATTGTTTAAAGGATCCTTCCGTGACCTGCGTATCTACGGAAGCAGCCTTACTGATGCCCAGGTAAATGGTTTGTATGAAGCTTCATTTAACAGAAATGAACTGCTGGAAGCAAAGCGTGAGCTGTCGCTTGGAGATACTTCCAAAGTGATTGCCAGTCTAAATCTTCCGGAAACAGCTGGAAATGATATCTCCATAACCTGGGAATCGTCCGATCCTACTGTGATTGACCAAACAGGAAAAGTGATATTGTCAGAATCCGAACAGGATGTGACACTTACAGCAACGCTTCTTCGCAATGGAGAAACGGTAACAAAAGAATTTTTGGTTACCGTAATAGCAGCAGACGGCGTACTGGTGGAAGCGATGAGCCGGGTAAATGTGCCATATGCCATTACGGATAAAACAGTATTGCCAACAAGCCTGGGTGAGGGAATTACCGTGAACTGGGAATGCAGCGACCCGTCAGTGATAGCCCCAGATGGTACCATTACAGCTCCGGAGCAGAACCAGCAGTTAGAGCTGAAAGCAGCTATTGCAAAGGATGGTCAGCTGGCGTATAAAGAATTCACAGTACTGGTAATGGAAAAAAACGCAAGTTTCGTTATGAGCTATACCCGAAATGGCAATACGGAATTAACAGACAGCATGCATCTGGCATACAGTGCTGACGGAGAAACGTATACTTCCCTGAATTACAATACCGGTATCCTTTATCCAAAAGCCGATCTGGAAGAAAATGCTTCCAACGCCATTGCAGGAACCACAAAGCGTCTGCAAAGTCCTTACCTTTTTCGCATGGCAGACGGTAAAATAGGTGTGACAGCTGTGCGTACCGATGCAGCCGGTGACAAAAATGCCAAAGGGAAAATTTTGTTATATACCACGGATGATCTCATGGAATATGAAGACTATGGGCTGCTGTCCTTGCACACAGAACTCGCAGTTACGGAGCCCAGATGTGAGTATGACGGTGTTAATAATGTCTATAGAATCACATGGAAAAGCTCTGACGGAAAGCTGTATTGCAACACCACGCCAGATTTCACAGAGATCAGTACGCCGGAAGAAATTACAGGAAGGGAGAACATATCCGTATCGTCCGGTATTACGGGAGCCCTGCCGGGCAATGTGCTTCCGGTAACGGAGTCTGAGGCGCAAGGGCTCATCAATAAACTGCTTCCTGTAGAAAATACAGGAATAGAGGAACAGAACTATACTTTTTCTACAAAGGCAGGGCAGGAGTTGACTATTGAAGATCTGGAATCTGCCATCAATGCAAAGTTTAGCGACGGCACAAAAAAAGATATAAAAGTGAACTGGGATACTAACAGTTTAAAGGCCATTAACTTTAACAAGGAAGGTACTTATCAGATAAACGGGACAGCCAAACTGACCCGGTATCCGGTACTGAATGGAAGAGCTGACCCGGACATTTATTTTTATAATGGAAAGTATTATTTTATCGCTACCGGTGAGACAGCAAATCAGTCTCAGATCAATATCCGGGAAGCTGATACACCTTTGGGTCTGTTTGGTGCAGCGGATCATGAACTGATCCCCAATGTGAAAAAGCCCAGATGGGCACCGGAACTCCATGAAATTGACGGGAAATTGTACATCTTCCTTGCCATCGGCGATGACTGGAAGCAGGTACAGTCCAGTATTATGGAATTAAAAGAAGGCGGAAACCCGACCAATAAAAATGACTGGAAAGAGGCAGTCAGAGTTCGTAAACAGGATGGAAGCTATCTCTATGAAGAAGGCATTACGCTGGATATGACTTATTTTGAAGTGAGCGGGGTTTCCTATGTGTGCTGGGCACAGCGTGAGATGACAAGCGACAGGGGATTTGGGACATCGGATCTCTATATTGCGACCATTGATAAACAAAATCCATATCAGCTCACCAGTGACCCCATGTGTATTCTGCGGCCACAGTATGGATGGGATCGTTTTGATGCCACCGTTGATGAAGGTCCCTATGTCATCCAGAGGGATGGAACCGTGTATATGACCTTTTCCGGTTCCAGCGTCAGCAATACCTATTGTGTGGGGCTGTTAGCTGCAAATGCAGAAAGTAACCTGCTGGATGCGGCAAGCTGGAAAGAGACCGGGTACCCTATCCTGCAGGCGGAAAGTGTTGCAGGTGAGGGAGGACCCGGACACAGTGCCTTTACCGTAGACGAAGATGGCAATGATCTGTTCGTATACCATATGAAACCTGGCGGCGGAACCAGGAGTGCCAGTGCAAGGCGGGTTCACTGGGCTGCTGATGGGACTCCGGTACTGGATATGACGATTGACAGGGAGTTAAAGGAAGAATACCGCACGGTTGCAGGAACCATTATAGTAGAAGAGGGGGATGTGCCGGAAGAGGAAAGGATCGTTACTGCCGACAAGGAGGCATTGGTGCTAAACGGTGTTACCCAAAATATGGTAAGGGGCAATCTTACGCTTCCGTCTGAAGGGAAAAATGGATCTGAGATCACATGGTTCTCTGACAAAGAGGAAGTGATATCCACCGAATCTTCCCCGAATAAGGAATATGCCGAAACACCGGCTGGAACCGTGACAAGAGGAAGTATTGATCAGAAAGTGACCTTGCGTGCAACTATCCGGTATGGGACATTTGAGGATACCAAGACCTTCCAGGTAACGGTAAAAGCAAAAGAGACGGCAAAAGAGTATGTGGGATATCTGTACGCATATTTCAGCGGGGATGAATCAAGGCTTGATGACCAGGAGATTTATTTTGCACAAAGCCGGGATGGAATTACCTGGAGTGACCTGAATGAAAATGATCCGGTATTAACGTCCGAACTTGGCGATAAAAGCGTCCGTGATCCCTACATTATCCGTTCAGCAGAAGGGGACCGCTTTTACTTAATCGCAACCGATCTGGATATCCGCAATGGCAAATATGGGAATCAATGGTGGACGTCAAGGGACGGCAGTAAAGACCTGATTATCTGGGAATCAACGGATCTGGTAAACTGGACAAACCACCGGGCTGTGGATGTGGGAAGTTCCATCCAGGCAGACCATGTATGGGCACCGGAGGCTATTTATGATGAAGTGACCGGAGAATATCTGGTTTACTGGTCCAGCTCCGTGAAAACTGACCAGTATGAAAAGAGCAGAATATATGTTGCCAAAACCCGGGATTTTTACACATTTACCCAGCCTGAGATCTATTCGGATGACCCAAATGGCAATATTGATGCCTCTATTTTAAAGGTTGACCAGCAATATTACCGTTTGATTAAAGATAACAAAGATGCATATGTGACGCTGGAATCAGCTGACCGGTTATTAAGCTATGCACAGGGAGAAAAAAACAGAGGTTCTGTATTTAAGAAAGTAGAGAATACAGAGTTAGAAAGCTACAAGGGTTACTATGAAGGTCCTACCATGTTCCGGTTTATTAATGAAGATAAATGGTGCGCCCTGGTCGATGAGTATGGAGGGGCAAAAAGAGGGTATATTCCTTTTATCTCTGAAAATATCGGAGCGGAAAACAGCCTGCATCTCATGAAAGACGATACCTATCTGATGCCTACCGGTGCAAAGCACGGAACGGTGATTCCGGTAACTCAGGAAGAGTATGATGCATTGCAGGATAAGTGGACTGTGAAATCAGACATGGAACCACAAGAAGAGCCTGTGCTGGAATATAATTTTGAAGAAAAATCAGAAGCAACAATTTTGGATGCATCCGGCAAAGGAAATCATGGCAGGATTTATGGCAATGCCGTTATCAAAAAGGATGCCGAAAAAGGACAGGTATTATATCTGGACGGCAGCAGCAAAACCTACGCAGAATTCCCAAGGGGATTTTTTGACGGCCTTGATGAAATGACCTTAGTAATGGATGTAAAACCCGAAATTACAAGCAACTTTTTCTTCACATTCGGCGTTGGACAGGACAGCAGCAAGTACATGTTCCTGCGCACAAAACAGGGGAATATCCGTAACGCCATAACCACCCAGGGGAATGGAAAAGAGCGGGATGTTCAGATCAACGGTTCTTTTATGGGCAAGTGGAGCAAAGTTGCAATCGTTATGAACGGGAACAGCATGTCATTGTACATCGATGGCGTTCTGGCGGACAAACGGGATTATGTTCGGGCGATTAGTGACCTGGGATCGGATCTGCTGGCATATCTTGGGAAATCTTTCTATAGCGATGATCCGTACTTTAAGGGATCTTTTGATAACGTAAAGGTTTATAACCGGGTATTGAGTGCCAAAGAGTTAGGCGGAGATGATCCGCAGCCTGATATCTCCAAAGATTTACTGGCTCATTACAAACTGGAAACAGACGGGAAAGAAGCTGCCGGCAGACAAAAGGATGCCGTGATGGGTGGCAAAGGCACCTATTTTAAAGATGGCATACTGCGTCTGGACGGAGGAGCGAAAACAGATAAAAATTATGTGACGCTGCCCGAAGGATTGTTTGACGGTCATAACAGTACAACGATTTCCATGTGGATCAAAAACAAGGATTCAAAAATGAATACGGCTGCATTTTCCTTCAGCGGGAAAAAGAAACTGGGAAGCTATCCGGCAGATTACTTTATTTTAAATCCCTGTAATCCGGATGGTTATTACAAGGCGGTATTTACAGATCCGGCTGCCGGAAGTACGGCGAATCCATGGACTACCGAAGCGGGGATTAATAACTCCAGCCAAAACAGCACCCGTACCGTGGATTATATGAACCAATGGGCTTATTATACGGTAACGATTACAAAAGACCGAATCACCGGATATCTGAATGGCAAAAAAGTAGGAACATCAGAAATCCATAACAAGACAGTAGCTGACTTCGGAGAAAAACTGACGGCATATATAGGAGCTTCTGAGTATTCAGATGATACTTTTGCAGGAGACATCTGTGATCTGCGGATCTACAGCAGAGAATTTAATTTGACAGAAGTTTCTGATTTATATCAGAAATCTTTACCCGTTAAAAAAGTAAAAGAGGCAAGAGTATCCCTGAAGATAGGGGATGGATTATCGGTAATAGATAACCTGGATCTGCCTGTTCAGGCAGGAGAATGCGCGGTTAAATGGAAATCCGGCAAACCAGCCGTAGTAGAAGAAAACGGAACAGTACATTTCCAAAAGGATGAAACGAAGGTGACGCTGACTGCGGTGATCAGCAGCGGTACATATGCAGAAGAATCCGTATATGAACTGACAATAGCATCGCAGAAAGATGCAGCAACAGGGCGCTACCGAACCGCACTGAATATTCCGAAGTATATCTCCGGCAACATGCAGACGGCTGTAAATAGTAAGCCTGTCATCTGGTCAAGTGAACCAGAGGGCATAATCGATGCAGACGGTACTGTTCACCGCCCAGCCGGAGATCAGGAAAACCTGGAGATTATGGTAAAAGCAGTGATCGGGGATACCGTGATCACTAAACAGGCGACGGTTATGGCAGAAGGAGGGCAGATTTTAAGCTATGTAGTAAAGGGCGGCAACCTCTATACGGGAGAAGGAGATCTTCTGGCTGCATCCGACAGCAGACGTTCCGATGCATTATTCCTGGCTGCGCGGGATCCGGATTCCGATGGGTTTACGCCATTGAATAAAGGCAAGGCGGTGTTATATGTTAAGTGGGATAAAGACCAGAAAACAAATCCGGATAATCAGATGGGTTCACCGATATTGTTCCGGTATCAAGACGGAAGCATTGGGGCGGCAGCCTCGGGAAATAATAAGAAGAACGGCATTTATATCTGGGATTCCAGGGAAACCACAAGCTTTGAGAACGAAAGGTATCTGGTGCTGAATACGGAAGGTAAGGCCGTACAGGATCCAAATGTGGTTTATGATTCTATGGCAGAGTGCTATAAAATATTCTGGAAGGATGAGCAGGGCACTTCTTATGTAAGTATGCTCCGTAATCTGGATGCAGGATCAACACCTGTCATAACAGAAGAAACAGACTACGAGAGGGCAGAGGTATCTGCAACGGTTCCGGAAAATGCAGTGATGGATCAGTCTGCCATATTTGAGGCAGACCAGGAAGAATATAAGGCATTTACAAAGAAATACGAAACCATTCGCAACACAGGGGTTGAATCCGTTGTCATTCGGGCAAATGCCGGTGAAAGTGTAACACTTCCGGAAACGGTGACCGCAGATTACAGTGACGGAAGCACGAAGAACCTGGGGGTAAAATGGAACCGGCAGGATATGGATAAGATCGCATCCGGACAGGCGGGCACCTATGAAATATCCGGTGAAGTGCAGCAGGATGCCTATGCATATCCATTTATAGAAGAACGTGCAGATCCCCATATCTTCTATAACGAAGATGATGGTTATTACTATTCCACCGGTTCTTATTATGAGAAAAACATGAACTGGAACAATGAAGGTGAGGCACGCAATGATTCCTACAGAAAGCTGGATATCCGCCGTGCCAGTACCATAGAAGGACTGAAGACAGCTGAAGAACATTATATTATGGAATCAAAAATTGGTGACCGCTGGGGCTCTTTTATCTGGGCGCCTGAATTCCATAAAATCAATGGAAAATGGTATTGTATTGTAGGTGCACATGATTTTGGTTCCGCAGGAATTAAAAGTGATACCGATTGGGGATGGTGCAGCAGGTCAATACTCATTCCTTACGAGGGAAGCGAAGATCAGATGAAGAATGGCGGCATGCTGGATGCTGACCAGTGGGGAACACCAATCGAAATGAACCTCCCGGCTCCTGCAAATGCATCCTTTGATGTCTCTTATTATGAAGATGATGGGGGACAGGGGTACTATATTATTCCAAGCGCCGCAAATCTTTATGTCATTGAGGCAAAGGGTGGCGAAGGAGTGATACCACAGCCGGAAGGAAGTCCTCAGTTGATCAAATCCGGTCAGTGGCCATGGGAGTACGGTGTCTATGAGGGCTCCATTACAGCCAATAACCCGGAGGGAAATGATCAGTTAGTTGTAGAAGGACCGTATCTGTTCTCCTATGGTGATAAAGTTTATATCAGTTATTCAGCGGCTACCGTTGATAAATTTTACACCCTTGGTCTGATGATGGCGGATAAAGGCAGTGATATCATGAACCCGGACAGCTGGACCAATATTAATTATCCGGTACTCAGCTCCTATGATACGGCAGATGGCTCCATCGGAGGCGGCAGGCATGCAGGCGGCGGACATAATTCAGTGGTTCTGGATGAATATGGGAACCTGGCACTTGTCTATCATGCGCGTCCGTATCCAGACCCACATGCAGGTAAACCCGGCGCAGGAGGACTGTTTGATCCTTGCCGTCATACTGTAGTCAAAAGTATAAATGTGGCATACGATGGAACGCTGATCTTAAATATGACTGCCGAAGAAGAGCTGAACCCTGCTTATAAGAATATTAAGGCAGTTGTCCATATCAGCGGTAAGGAAGCAGCAGATAAGACAGTATTAAAAGAACTGATTCAAAATGCAAAGAAAACAGATACGGCGAAGTACACAGACGCATCTGTAAAAGTAATGCAGGAAGCCCTGAAAAAAGCAGAAGGAGTTATGAACAAAGCAGAAGCTTCCCAAAGCGAGGTAGACCAGGCAGCTGAATCCCTTAAAAATGCAATGGAGAAGCTGGAGCCAAAGAAGGAAGCTCCGGTACCTGAGAAGATCTCCGTACAGGGAGTGCAGCTTAATAAAAGCTCACTCACCATAAAGGTAAAATCAAAAGTGACGCTGACGGCAGGTATCACTCCTTCTAATGCGGCAAACAAGGCAGTCTCCTGGACTTCCACCAATAAGTCAGTAGCTTCTGTAAACGGAAACGGTACAATAACGGCAGGCAAACCAGGGACAGCAGTTATTACAGTATGCACTGCGGACGGAGGAAAGAAAGCAAGCTGTAAAGTAACAGTAAAGGCGCCTGTCATTAAATTAAATGCCAAATCAATCCCCTTGCAGGTGAATAAAACGACCACTGCAGTAAAGATAAGCGTTTCCTCCCCGGCGGGCGAGAAGATACGATCTGCTAAATCCGGTAATAAAAAGCTGGCATCTGTAAAGGTGAAAAAGGGCAAAATGTATATCACCGGTAAGAAAAAGGGACGTACTGATATCACCGTAACAAGTACTTTAGGCGGTAAGGTAAAACTGAAAGTTAATGTACAGACCGGGAAAGTGACAACAAAGAGCATCAGGCTGGATAAGAAGCTGTCAATCAGGAAAGGAAAATCCCTCTCCCTGAAAGCCGTAAGAAATCCAATTACGGCAGCGGAGAAGCTGGAATGGACCAGTTCCAACAAAAAGGTAGCCAAAGTCACTTCCAAGGGACTGGTAAGGGCAAAAAAGAAAGGAACAACAACAATTACTGTAAAGAGCAGCAATGGAAAGAGTGCGAAATGTAAGATCAAGGTAGAGTAATAGAATCTAAAACAGAGGGTTGACAAATCCGTTTATCTGGGCTATGATAAAACCAGTTAAAAAGCTAATATGTATGTGCATAGTTGCACAAGAATTTCCCCCGCAGAAGCAACCTGCGGGGGATTTTTTGTTAGCTGTTGCTGTCATTCTCATCTAACCATTTGCAAATATAGTAGCAAATAATACCTGCTATCACCGATATTAAAAAGCTTAATATGTATTGCATAGAAGCACCTCCTTCCTGCTGGAAAGAGTCAACAGCATATATATTATAACTTATAAAATATATTATGTATAGTAAAAGTTATAGAAAATATAAATAATAATTATAGCGCAACATAATATATGAGAAATCATATTCGCGGGTTTCACAATCAGATTATCTTTGTTCAAAGTCATTCTAATTTAAATTCAATCAGATAAAACTAATACTCATAAAGTGAAAGAATAGATTAAAAGTAGATTTGTATATAAATCCAAAGATCGTGCAAGAATTTTGAAACATGTTACAAGCAATTATCCATCCGTTTTGTTATGCTAAGAAAAAACAGGAGGGTCGGAACATGGATCATATATTTACAATGGGAGTCTTAGGATTGGGAGAAGGAAGAAGTGTCATATCAGCAGTATTAAACAGTAAGATGTGGGAGCTGGGAAATATCTGTGATTTAAATGAAGAGTTGTGCAAAGAGCGCTGTCAGGAGTTTGGATTAGATAAATACACCACCAGCTACGAAGACATACTAAATGACCCGAAAATTGATGTTATCGGAATCTATACGCCTGACCAGCTCCATGCCAGACATATTAAAATGGCTCTGTCAGCCGGAAAGCATGTAATTTGTACCAAGCCTTTGATGATTAACCTGGATGAAGCAAAAGATTTGATTAGGGTTCAAAAAGAGACGGGAAAGGCTGTATTTGTGGGGCAGAGCTCCAGATATTTTGAACCGGCACTGCGGCAGAGACAGGATTATGAGGCTGGGAAACACGGTGAACTGGAAACAATTGAAACTCATTATATCAGCGACTCCAGATGGTTTTTGGAACGTGCATGGAGCCATCAGCAGGGATTTTCATGGATGTACAATTTTATGATACACGCAGTAGATCTGGCGGTATGGTATCTGCCGGAAATCGAAGAGGTGTATGGCTTGGGCGTAGTCAGTGAGAATACCAAATGCTATGGTCTTGATGTTCCGGATACATTAAAGTTTATCTTAAAAAATAAAGACGGCAGATTTGCCAGCGTAACCGGTGCCTATGCCACACCAACTCTTGGAAGTGCGGTAGAGCAGTCCATCAGCTGTACCATCCGCGGTTCGAAAGGAATCAGCCGGGCGGGTTATCCGAAGCTTAAATATTATACAAATTTTGAGCCGGTTCAAAAAACAGCACAATTACAGGAGTTTCCGGACACTCATGGATATTATTTCCGGTTTGAAAATGAAAGCCACCATGCGGGAGAGTATCAGAATTACATGGAACATTTTGCGATGGATATGAATCGGGGGATAACACCAAAGCCGGATTTACAGGAAGGAATACATACGCTGGCGGTTATGGCAGCGATGGAAGAGGCTATGAAGACCGGAATACCAGTTAAAGTGTCGGATATTATGGAGCGTATCAGGTAGATGAATGCTGCAATGATAAAACAGGTAGAAGCATATGTAATGGAGCATCTTTCTGAAGATTTTAAAAGAGATGACGTAGCGGCAGCTCTTTATTTTAATCCTACCTATCTTTCTCATATATTTAAAAGGGAAAATGGGATATCCCTGAACCAGTATATAAATATGCTGCGCCTGAAGGAGGCAAAGAGGCTGTTTGACAGTACCAATCTTCCGGTAGGGGCAGTGGCAGTTGAAACGGGATATTACAATTTTTCTTATTTTTCCAAACAATTTAAAGAAACTTACCGGGTTACGCCAAGTATGTATAAAAATAGCAGACAGAAGGCTGAATGGTGAGGCAACCTGAAATGTTAGCTCCAGAAGCCTTGAAATGTCTACCCGATATATTCCCGGATACAAACGTGTTTGCAGTGTCTTGGAAATTCCATCTGGTCTGAAATATCGGTCCAGTGTTTAAAGTCGCTGCTTTTGATGCCCCGGTAACATTGATCGCCAAAGGAATCGTAGAACATATAGAATTTAGAATCCTGCTGAACCAGAATGGGGCCTTCGCTGCGCCAGGGGGTCAGCAGTGCTGATATGTTGTAATAAGGACCATTGGCTTTTGTGGAAATAGCGGTACGTATAGCGCAATAGGGAGAGTCAGGACTGTTATGTCCCCGTTCGTCCTTAAATGCCATATGATAGATTCCGCCTTTGAAAGAAACCGAAGCATCAATAACCTGATATCCGGGATCGAAAAATTTACGCGGCTCGCTGAAACTGATAAAATCTACGGTCCGGCAGCTGTAAATTCGGTTAGAAATCCGTTTGTCCGTATTTTTGGAATAAAAACTGGAAGACCAGATCAGCACGTATTCACGGGTTTCATGATCCATAAATACTTCGGGAGCCCAGCAGTTGGCAACATCGCTGTTATCGCCCATGACAGAAATATAGCTTTTCATTTCAAAACGTTGAAGATCCCTGGATACGGCATGTCCAATGGTGATGCTGTTCCAGTTGTCCGTAAACAATAAATGAAACAAGCCCTGGCTGTCAGTAAACCAGTAAGGGTCACGGATAATTTTGCCCTGGTCTCTCAGATCCAGAACCGGAGCCCCGTCATTCAAATCTTTCCAGTGAAACATATCTTCGCTGGAAGCCAGATAAAGAGACTGTGTCTCGTCTTTTGAATAGCTCATTATATACATAGTAGCCTCCTATGCCTGGAGCCCGTTAGAAACAATTTTCTAACACGCTCTTGCAGACTGATAAAATATTCAGCATCATTGCTACAGGTACTGACCGGAGCGGTCACTGGACAGGACCTCAGCGAATCAGGCTGCGTTTTTCTTATTATAAACGTCATTATAACGGAAACGGTAACGGAACGCTAACAAAATTATTAGAACTTTAGGAAGTAGTCTGATATACTTTTAATCAGATGAATACGAAGTTATATACGAAGATAAATAAGAAAATAAAAAAATAAAAAAAGGCAGGAAAAACGTGATGATCAATACGAACAAACCCTGGGAAAAGGGGTCCTTATGTGTAAGCAGTAATGGAAGATACCTGGTAAATGGAGAGACACCTTTCTTTTGGCTGGGAGATACGGCATGGCTGATGTTCAGCCACTTAACGGAGAAAGAAGCCTTTGCATATCTGCGAAACCGCAAGGAAAAAGGATATAATGTAATCCAGTCCACACTGGTCCATGAGTGGCCCCAGAAGAATATAGATGGCTGCAGTGCCCTTGTGCAGGAAGATTTTGCAGCCTGTGATCTGAAGGGAAATTACTGGGACAGAACAGAAGCGATGGTAGATATGGCGGAAGAACTGGGACTGTATATGGCGCTGCTGCCAGCATGGGGCGGGAATGTGGCAAGAGGCTATCTGAACCTGGAAAATGCAGATGCCTATCTGGACTTTTTAATAGAGCGTTTTGGAAGCAGACCTAATATTATCTGGCTGATCGGAGGCGATGTAAAAGGAGATGCGGCACCAGAGGTGTTCTGCCGGCTTGGATCCGGACTGAAGCAGGGGTGTAAGGGGCAGCTTGTTGGCTTTCACCCTTTTGGGAGAACTTCATCCTCCATTTGGTTCCATAACGAAGAATGGCTGGACTTTAATATGTTCCAGTCGGGACACCGCAGATATGATCAGCTGGTGATGCAGTCCTGGGATGACAATGGCAAGAATCCGGATAATTACGGGGAAGACAACTGGAAATACGTAAAGCGTGACCACAGCCTGCATCCCACAAAACCCACCATCGATGGAGAGCCGTCATATGAACAGGTACTGCAGGGGTTACACGATAAGACTCAGGGATACTGGCAGTCCTGGGATGTACGCCGGTATGCTTACTGGTCAGTATTAGAAGGTGCTATGGGCCATACTTACGGGGATAACAGCATCATGCAGTTCTATACTGCAAAAGATGGAGAAGGGGCATTTGGCGTAAAGCAGGAGTGGAAAGAAGCAATACACAACGCAGGCTCATCCCAAATGATGCATTTGAAAAATCTGATGGAGCGGGTAGATTATCAGAATGGCGTTCCGGCGGAGCATCTTCTGCTATCTGCCCAGGGAGAAAAATACGAAAGAGTAAGCGTATTTTCCGGAAAAGATTTTATCATCTGTTATACTTACCAGGGGAAACCTTTTACACTGGATCTCTCAACCCATCCTAAAATACTAGATACCTACTGGATGGACCCGGAAACCGGTGTATACAGTTTTGCAGGACAACTGATGAATAAAAAGGAAATAGAATTTCATCCTCCGTTTAAAGGAGAGGGGCATGGAGATTGGGTTTTGGTGTTGACAGAACCCAAATCCTATGATATTGTGTAAGAGACAAGAGCCATTGCGAATTATATTATTATATTTCGCAGTGGCTTTTTTTCGTTGTAAATTCATAATATTTCCAGGGGCAATGAGCAGCTGGCGCGCCAAAATTCAGGGTCCAGGGAATACAAAATTAAGGAGGGTTTCTGAAATGAGAGAGAAAATATTTAAAAAATCAACATTCAAAACGATAGGAATCGAACTTTTGGGAAGTCTTTTAATCGCAATTGGCATCTACAATTTTGCGCTCCATGCAAACTTTCCCATGACTGGTTTTTCCGGTATTTCCATAATACTGTACCGCTTGTTTGACCTGCCGATTGGAGCAACAACCATCGTACTGAATATTCCGGTTGCACTGATTTGCTATCGTTTGCTGGGAAAGGGATTTTTCTTCCGGTCTTTGCGCTGCATGGTTATTTCTTCACTGATGATTGATTTCATCGGACCTTTGCTTCCGGTGTATCAGGGAAGCCGGCTATTGGCGGCAATCTGTACCGGTGTTTTCGGAGGTTTTGGATATGCCATTATTTACATGGCGAACTCTTCTACGGGAGGGGCGGATTTTATTATTATGGCGGTGAAAGCTTTGAAGCCTTATCTGCCGCTTGGAAGAATCGCATTTTTAACAGATGTGGGAATTATTCTTACCGGAGGAATTCTTTTCAAAGATGTAGACGGAATTATTTATGGCATGATCATTAACTTCATCTTTGCACTGGCTGTGGACAAAGTAATGTACGGCATCAATGCAGGAAAGCTGGCAATCGTTGTGACCGATCATGGAAAAGAAGTAACGGAAGTGATCGAAGAGTGCTGCGGCAGAGGTTCTACCATAATGAATGCGTTAGGCGGATACAAACAGGATGAGCGCCAGGTTGTCTTATGCGCCTGCAATAATAAAGAAATGTACTTTGTACAGAAGGCAGTAAAGGCGGCAGACCCCAAGTCATTTTTAATCGTCATGGAATCCAATGAGGTTCATGGAGAAGGATTTACCACCAGACAGATCGGGGAAGCCATGGATCGGGTAAAAAGTCTGGAGTTTCAGCAGAATGCAATTCAAATTGATTAATCAGAGGAATAAAGCACCGCTGATAACCCGTTGGGGATGATAAATCGAACCTTAGGCAGGTAAACAAGGAGTTGTAATCTGCGGCAATTAGAGTTATTCTAAATACATAACTGAGATTTAGAAGGAGGCGTATCGGATCCATGAAGTGCATGTACTGCAATAAAAAGATACCCGGGGAAATGGAGAATGGGATAATCGAAAAAATAGACGGCCTGACCTGCAGCTTTTGCAGTGAAACCTGTAAAGAGGACTGCGAAAAATTTTTGAGTTTTGCTAAAAAATACGAAAAACTATTTCTGGCACTGGTTATTATCCCCATGATCATTTGTACTTTTGCATCATTTATTTTGGGAGAATGGGTGGTTTGCCTGATGATTGTAATTCTGGGAGCAACCCTTACCCTCTTTCCGTTTTGTACACCTCAGACGATACAATTGACCGGTGTAAAGAAAAGTGTTCTGATTGGCAGAATACTTGGGATTGCACTGATTGTATGGGGGATTTTCTGGTGGATTTCGTGATGTTTGATATAGTAAAAGCGCTGTTTTCTTACGAAGACGGCGCTTTTACTATACCACAGCGGCAGATTAGTACCTGTGAAATTGCTTTTAGCCAGCTATGCACTTCATCATTTACTTCAACTCGATTAATTCATAATCCTGATTGCCAAGCCCGATCTTAACGGCATGCTCAATCCCTACCTTCCAGTCAGTATCCGGGCTGACTGCATGAAAGTGATCATGGGAGTGGTCGGTGCTTTTTTCCAGCAGGCTTCCAGGGATTACCGGCTGCTTATTTACGGCATCTGCACAGGCAACATCCAGTGCCACCGGGTCAAAAGAAGCGAACATACCCACATCCGGAACGATAGGAATATCATTTTCCCCGTGGCAGTCACAGTAAGGGGATACGTCCATTACAAGACTGATGTGGAACTGCGGTCTTCCGCTTACAACTGCTTTGCTGTATTCTGCGATCTTACGGTTTAAGATATCGTTGGATTCGTCTGAGGCTGCTTTGACAGCATCCTGGGGACAGACGCCGATACACCTGCCGCATCCCACACATTTATCATGGTCGATAGAGGCCTTTTTATCCGTGACAACAGCTGCATCGTGTGCACAGATCTTGCTGCACATGCCGCAGCCGATACATGCGGATGTTTCAATAAAAGGCTTACCTGCACTGTGCATTTCCATTTTACCTGCTCTGGAACCGCATCCCATACCGATATTTTTCAATGTACCGCCAAAGCCGGTCGCTTCGTGACCTTTAAAATGGGTCAGCGTAATAAAGATATCTGCATCCATAATTGCATGACCGATTTTCGCTTCCTTCACATATTCTCCGCCTTCTACGGGAACCAGGGTTTCATCGGTTCCTTTTAATCCGTCTCCGATTAGTATATGGCATCCTGTGGAAAATGGAGAAAATCCGTTTTCATAAGCGCTCTGGATATGGTCCAGGGCATTTTTGCGTCCGCCTACATACAGGGTGTTGCAATCTGTGAGAAATGGTTTTCCCCCCAGTTCCTTAATTACATCCACTACGGTTTTTGCGTAGTTTGGGCGCAGATATGCCAGATTACCCGGCTCGCCAAAATGGATTTTAATAGCAGCATATTTTTTATTGAAATCAATATCGCCAATGCCTGCTTTTTTAATCAGCCGAGCCAGCTTCTGCTGTAGATTATCATTGTTTCTGGTATGTAAGTTTGTAAAATATACCTTAGATGTTCCCATAAATTACCTCCTGATAACGTGATTGCTTTCAGGTTCTGCGGCCGCGATGATTTAGGCGGCGCAGGTTGAAAGCTGTATTGATTAAATTATAATACTTAAAGCATACTTTAAGTCAAATGATTTTAAACGTTATCCCTGGAAATTATAAATCAAATCCAAAATACCGCACAGCATTCTCATAGGAAATACCTTTCACGATTTCACCTAATGCCTGGTAATCTTCCGGATATTCCCCATTTTCTACCCAACCGCCAATCAGGTCGCAAAGAATACGGCGGAAGTATTCATGTCGTGTATAGGACAGAAAGCTGCGGGAATCGGTTAGCATTCCGATAAAGTTGCTTAACATGCCAAGGTTTGCCAGGGAAACCATCTGGTCCGTCATTCCCTGCTTATGGTCATTGAACCACCATGCACTTCCGTGCTGTATTTTACCAATGGAGGAGGAATCCTGGAAGCATCCCAGGATAGCGTCAATATAGGCATTATCATTTGGATTGAGGGAATAGAGCACCGTTTTTGGCAGCTGGTCAGTACAGATCAGCGAGTTCAGAAAATCGGCAGCCAAAGAGGACGGTGCATAGTTATTGATGCAGTCATATCCGGTATCCGGACCCAGTTTCCGGTAACTTAAGGAATTGTTATCCCTTTTGCATCCAAAATGTAATTGCATCGCCCATCCAAGGCGGTGATATTCCCGTCCAGCGAACAGCATAAATGCCGTTTTAAACTTTAATTCTTCCTCTCTTGTAACAGCATTTCCCGAAAGTCTCTTTTTAAGGATGGCTTCTATCTCTGTATCGTCAGCAGGGCTGTAGTACACAAATTCCAGTGCGTGGTCCGATACCAGACAGCCATTATTATGGAAGAAATTCATCCGGTTTTTCAGTGCATCTTTCAGGGAGGAGAAGTCGTTAACCTGGATACCGCTGGCTGCTGAGAGTTTCCCAAGGTATTCCGTAAAGTCTGCTTTTTCGATATTCATCGCCTTATCGGGGCGCCATGCAGGAAGCACTGCCACATCGAAGCTGTCATCTTCTTTGATCATTTTGTGCCATTCTAAGGTATCAATGGGATCATCGGTGGTACAGATCAGGGTTACATTTGACATCTTAATAATGCTGCGCACGGACATAGACGGATCCTGTAATTTCGCATTGCAGAGATTCCATACTTCTTCAGCCGTATCCCGGTTTAAGATTCCCGTATAACCGAAATAGCGCTGCAGCTCCAGATGACTCCAGTGGTAGAGGGGATTGCCGATTGCTTTTTCCAATGTCTCTGCCCATTTCTGGAATTTCTCGCGTGGTGATGCATCTCCGGTTATAAAGTGTTCATCAATCCCATTGGAACGCATCAGGCGCCATTTATAATGATCTCCCCCCAGCCATACTTCCGTAATGTTTAAAAACTGTTTGTCTTCAGCAATTTCCCGTGGGTTAATGTGGCAGTGGTAATCCAGCACCGGACAGGTATCGGCATATTCATGAAATAGTCTGCTGGCAGCAGGGGTTGAAAGTAAAAATTCTTTGTCCATAAATTGTTTCATTGTAAAATCCTCCTTAATGGTATGGTTTAAAAGTGATTATCAGTAGTTTGCCGCAATATGATTTCTGCGGTAATGACCGTTTTTGCAGGTACCTTTTTTCCGTTTAGCACACTCATTAAAACAGATACCGCATGACTGCATGAAAACTCCAGCTTATTGTCAATGGTAGTCAGTTCCGGTTCACAGCAGATTCCAATCTTTGAATTATTATATCCGATGACAGACAGGTTGCCGGGAATGGAAAGTTCGGCAGATCTGGCAAATTTCAGCACGCCGATAGCCAGTTCATCATCAGACGTGATAACCCCGTCAAATGGGAAACATTCCCTATAATCATGGAGCAGCCGCTCTTTGATATCCCGGATCGAACCGTTGCAGCAGATAATTTGCTCTTTTTCCACCGATATCTCTCGCCTGGCATGTGCTCTTAAAAATCCCTCCAGCTTTCGCCTGCCGCTGTAAGACTGAGAGCGGTAGAGAAAGAGCAGCTTATTTCTTTTTTCAGCCAGCAGCCGGTCTGCGGCATCTGCAACGGCAGCAGTATCGTCACAAAGGGAACTGTAAATCCCCGGAGCATCTAAATGGCCGTTTAGCAGAATAATCGGAACTTTCCCGGCAGCCAGGCAGAGATATTCATTGTTCTTATTCGTCTGTTCTATAAATGTGGATCCCGCTAAAATAATGGCATCTACCCGCTTGGAAAGCAGAATTTCAAGATATTTCTGCTTCTGTTCCAGTTCATATCCGGTGCAGCACAGCAGTGCATCGTAGCCGAATCGCCTGAGTTCCTGTTCCAGATAATAAACGGCGCTGGCCAGATAGGAATCTGAGGAATCGGCACATAGTATACCGATTGTCTTCATGGTATTGAGACCCAGCCCTCTGGCAAAGGCATTTGGACGATAGCTTTCTTCTTCCATGACGCTAAGGACTTTCTGACGTGTCTTTTCACTGACTTTATCATTTCCGTTCAGCACACGGGATACGGTGGCAATGGATACACCGGCTTTTTTGGAAATATCATAGATGTTCATAAGTGCCACCTCCATTTTCATGATTATATGTAACTACTTACAAATTGGAATTAAAGCTATTATAATAGCTGTATATAATAAAATCAAGATATTTTTGTTGAAAATAAAAATTAATATTGACATAATTAAATAATTGATGTAATTTAAATGTAAGTACTTACATAAAATATAAACGTTTTAAACACCTTAAAAATAGGTTTATGCGGATCTGGGGTCATATCCGGAGTCAGTTACCTTAATTTGGAGCGAATATACTTAATAAGGTGTACAGATGTCAGGAATGTATATTCAAAAAACACTTCAGAATGAATAAGAGGTGCAAAAATCACAAACAGCAGAGGAAAGGAAGGTATCATGCAGGATTATATCAGAATTCATCAGAACGACACGGTTGCGGTTGCATTAAAGCCCATGCAGAAAGGGATGATCTGTATTCTGGAAGGGGCGGAAGTGATTCTAAATGAGGATATTATGCAGGGCCACAAATTCGCACTGAAAGATATAGAAAAAGGCGGTCAGGTAATAAAGTATGGTTGTCCGATTGGAGTGGCGAAGGAAGAGATAAAAAAGGGCGACTGGGTGCATACCCATAATATTCAGACAGGGCTTGGTGATCTGCTGGAATATACTTATGAAAAAGTAACATGCACACCTGGTTCAGATCTATCGGCGAATTTATGTCAGGAGGCACCAGATGGGGAACCTGCGTATTTTGAAGGGTATAAACGGGAAGACGGGAAGGTTGGTATCCGAAATGAGATCTGGATTATCCCCACAGTAGGCTGCGTAAACAATGTGGCAATTGCCATTGAACGGAAGGCACAGAAATATGTACAGGGGAGCATTGATGCCATAGCCGCATTCCCGCATCCCTACGGCTGTTCCCAGATGGGGGAAGATCAGGAAAATACCAGAAAGATTCTGGCTGATCTGGTGAATCATCCAAATGCCGGAGGGGTACTGGTTCTCGGACTGGGATGTGAAAATTCTAATATTGAGGAATTAAAGAAATATATCGGGTGTTATAACAAAGAACGGGTACGGTTCCTGACAGCGCAGGACTGTGAGGATGAAATAGAGGAGTCCCTGGCATTGATCGAAGAATTAGCAGAATATGCAGGACGTGCCAGGAGAGAAAAGACCGATGCAAGAGAACTGGTCATAGGGATGAAATGCGGAGGGTCGGACGGTCTCTCCGGAATAACTGCCAATCCGGTTGTAGGCGCCTTTTCCGATATGCTGATTGCAAAAGGAGGAACTACAATCTTAACCGAGGTGCCGGAGATGTTCGGGGCAGAGACACTTCTGATGAATCGCTGCAGGAACCGGCAGTTATTTGACCAGACCGTAGATTTAATTAATGATTTTAAAAACTATTTTACCAGCCACAATCAGACAATTTATGAAAATCCATCCCCGGGAAATAAAAAGGGCGGAATTTCCACTTTAGAAGATAAATCCCTGGGATGTACACAAAAAAGTGGAAAAGCGGAAGTGACGGGAGTTCTGGCATATGGGGAAAGGGTAGAAGAGAAAGGCCTGAACCTCCTCAGTGCCCCGGGAAATGACCTGGTAGCATCTACTGCCCTGGCGGCAAGCGGTGCACATATTGTTTTATTTACAACCGGAAGAGGAACACCCTTTGCATCCCCGGTACCAACGGTTAAAATTTCAAGCAACACGGACTTGAGCATCAGAAAGGACAACTGGATAGACTTTAACTGTGGAAAGCTGGCGGAAGGAAAGACCTTGGATGAAATGGTGGAAGCACTATTTGGTTATGTTCTGGATGTGGCTTCCGGAAAACAGGTAAAGGCTGAAAAAGCAGGATTTCATGATATGGCGATCTTTAAACAGGGAGTTACTCTGTAAGGAGAAAAGAAATCAAAGTTGTAGCAGGAAATAAGTGAGATATGAAAGCAGGATATAAATTGAGAAATAAAAAATGAAGAATGAAAGGAATGGTTATAAGGTGAAAAAATTAAGTTATGAGGTACTAAAAGAACAAGGTTATGAGGGGTATCTGCTGGAGCAGGCACCGGAAAGAGTGCTGCAATTTGGCGAAGGGAATTTTATGCGTGCCTTTGTGGATTACTGGATTGATATGATGAATGAAAAAGCCGGGTTTCATACAAAAGTTGTGCTGTGCCAGCCCATATCATCTCCATGGCTTTCTGAGAGAATTAATGAACAGGAGGGACTTTACACACTGTTTTTAAGGGGATTTGAAAACGGGCAAAAAGTAAACGATAAAAGAGTAATCTCCTGTGTCAGCAGATGTCTGAATTCCTATGAAGAATTTGATGCGGTTCTGGAATGTGCTAAAAATCCCGATCTGCGCTTTATCGCATGCAATACCACAGAAGCGGGGATTGTCTATGATCCGGCGTGTCAGTTCACCGACTGTCCGGCTTCCAGCTATCCGGGAAAACTGACACAGTTTCTGCATGCGCGTTTTCTTAATTTTGGATCGGAGAAAGGAAAAGGATTTATCATCCTATCCTGTGAATTGATTGATAATAACGGGAAAGAATTGGAGAAATGTGTACTTCAATATGCAGACCAGTGGAATCTTGGAGAAACCTTTATTCAGTGGATCAAGTCTGAGAATATCTTCTGTTCCACCTTGGTTGACCGTATTGTAACCGGCTATCCCAGAAATGAGGCACAGGCACTGTGCGAGGAATTGGGCTATGAAGATAATTTAATCGACACGGGAGAAGTATTTGGTTTTTGGGTAATCGAAGGACCCCAGAGCTTGAAAGAAGAACTTCCATTTGAAAAAGCAGGGCTTCCCGTCATCATCTGCGATGATCATAAGCCATACAAACAGCGTAAAGTGCGTATCTTAAACGGTGCTCATACTTCAATGGTTCTGGGGGCATATCTTGCGGGGCAGAACATAGTGAGAGATTGTATGAATGATCAGACCATTTGTAAATTTATGAATCAGACCATATACGAAGAAATTATCCCAACCTTATCACTTCCTCAGAAAGAACTGGAAGAATTTGCGGCAGCCGTAACAGAGAGATTTAACAATCCATTTGTGGATCATGCACTCCTTGATATTTCCCTGAATTCAACCTCCAAGTGGAAAGCAAGAGTTATGCCGTCCCTGAAAGGCTATGAGAAAAAATTTGGAAAGCTGCCTGCATGTATTACAGCATCTTTTGCATTTTATATCGCTTTCTACCGCGGGATAAATCTGACCGAAAATGGTTTGGAAGCAGTCAGAGGAGACGAGAAGTATCTGATCCGGGATGACAGGGAAGTACTGGAATTCTTTTATGAACACCGTAACGATGATGCCAGAACACTGGCGAATGCCGTTTGTAAAAATACGAAATTCTGGGGGGAAGATCTGACAGATATCAAAGGGTTTGAAGATGTTGTGGCAGGATATCTGGATAAAATTCTGCGTGATGGAAGCTACGAAGTGATGAAAGCGTGCATATAGGAAAATGACACCATGTCTTGGAATTACTGATTACCTGTGATACAGTAGTAATATCATTAATATATAAACCGTCACAGGAGGGATTCATGGACAGGAAAAAATTGATCGAGCAAAGCTTTACCGCAATTGACCAGCCCGAAATGGATCGGATCGGCCATGTTTATAACCCCGGAGTACTCTATAACAGCCTGGGAATCACGAGGGAGACACTTCGCTATTATGAAAAACAGGGGCTGATCTATCCGAATAAAGACGAGAAAAGCAGTTATCGGGAATTTACGATCCAGGATATTTTCCGCCTGATGGCTATAGATAATTATAAAAAACACGGATTTGCAATCGGAGAGATTAAGGAACTGATTAACCAGGATGATATTTCACAGTTTCATGAGATTTTTTCCAGGAAGCAATGTCAGTTAAAAGAAGAGATTGAGCGCTTAAAGTTAATGGAAGAACGGTTGGCACAGGATCAATTGTTTATGAAGAATTTATCCAGGCATCTTCATCAATACAGCATTTGTGAGCTGCCACTATACGAAATTGCGGATTCTATTGACTATGTGTCAGCGTTTTCCGATTATACAGAGCATGTAGTTCCCAACATTGATTTTGAAAGAGAAGATATTATCAGCAATATGATCAGGGAAGTTACCTTTGATGAAAATGGATACAAAGAATCCAAAATGAGAATTGTTAAGCCTGCAGAGGGGGAAAGAAAACCCGATAAACAATACCTGATATCCGGAAAGAGTATCTATACCGTGGTAGAATCAAATGTGGATGACTATGATACGATGGGAAGAATGTATCATTTGGTTAATAGATGGGCTTGTGAGAATCAACTGAAGATGAAAGGGATTGTATATATCAGGACGAGGATCTGTGTTGTGGGAAGTCTGAATCCCAGAAATTATTATGAGAGCTGGATTCCAATAAATTAATAGAACGATTCATTTAAAAAGTATTGACCTGGGGGTAACCACCAGCATTATAGTGAAGGTATCATTATGAATGGAAAGCTCAGATGAGCTCAGGTGAAAATACATTGAAAACAGTTATTATTAAAGATTGCCGGGATTGGGATGATTTACCCACAGCGGCACAGGAAAAGGAAGCAGATACATATATACTGGATCTTAGCAGGGTTTTGGTCAGGGATTGCATTGGCTGCTGGGCCTGCTGGCTGAAAACTCCGGGAAGGTGTGTACAAAAGGATCTGGATGATTTTTATCATGCTTTTTTTAGAGCGGACAGGGCAGTATTTCTGGTACAAGAGTCCTGTGGCTTTGTCAGCGGTAATTTAAAAACGCTGCTGGACCGTATGATAGTTTCCGCTCTCCCTTATATTGAATATACTTCCGGAGAAGCAATGCATGTTGCCAGATACGATAAAACACCGCTAATAGAAATCTATTATCAGGATACGTTTTCCTCTAATGAGGATCGGAAGCTCTTCATTGATTATTTTAAAAGAGTCTGCGTCCAATTTCACTGGAAAATAAAATGTATTGGCACGATTTCGGAATATAAGGAGGGCAGATAAGATGAAACTTCTCATTATAAATGGTTCTCCTCATGGAGAAAAAGGGAATACAGGAATATTTATAACGCAGTTTGTAAAGGGCATGAAAGAAATCCCCATGGTGAGCTGTATAAAAAAAGAAAAGCCGGAAGCAATTGCAGAGAAAATAAAAAGTTTTGACACGATTTTAATTGTAATGCCCCTTTATGTACATGCAATGCCGGGACCGGTAATGAAACTCTTCGAGAATCTCCAGGTACAGAATACCGGGAATAAATCTCTGGGATGCATCGTACAAATGGGATTTGCAGGTTCAGCTCATGCTGATTATGCCAGACGCTGCATGAAACAACAGGCGAAAAGGCTGCATATGAAATATCTTGGAACTGTAGCCAGATGTGGTGCGGCAGGTACGTCCATGGTGCCGGATTTCATGAATCGAAAATTATTTAAGGATCTGGAAAAGCTGGGAAGCTATTTCCAGGAGACAGGAACATTCCACAAAGAAACCGTACAAAAATTGGCAAAACCCTATAAGCTTACGAAGTCTCAATGCAGATTTAATCAGTTTCTTTGTAAAACCGGAGTAGATCATATCATGTGGAATAAGATGCTTCGGGAAAATAATGCGTTTGAAAACAGGTTTGACCGCCCCTTTGTATAAGTAAAATTGTACTGCAACGCGCAATCTTCAAACACCTTCTGGCACTTTTTCAAATATAGGAGTATAATAAGTATTTGAAGTGGAGTGATTATAATGTTTTCAGCAATGAAAAATAAAATTTTTTTGTTTAAGAAAAAATGGGATGCTGCTCTGCCAGTTATCTTATTTTTTTTATTTCTTTTTTATTCTGTTATCTTTTTATTTGGAACGCGTTATTCCATTATGGTGTCTTTCCTGACTACGGCGTTTCAGATCCGGCGACAAAAGAAGTTTACAATGAGGGGCATATGCGGACTTGTTTTGGAAATGTTTCTGCTATGTATTCTGGCTTTTTTTGCTACCTTAAATATTCCCCTGTGTATACTGTTAAATTTTGTAGTGCCGTTTCTTCTCGTGTATCTGCAGACTACACAGTTTAACCAGAAAGGATATTTTACATATGCCATGGCATTTGTATTTTTACAGCTGGTGCCGATAGGCTGGTCGGGGATATTGCCACTGCTGGGAGTCATGCTTTACTCTCTGACAGTATTGTCCGCTGCATTGGCGCTCTATTCATTCATACACCGCAGACCCCAGGATTACCGGGCAGCGAGAAAAGGAATGGATCTGCTTGCCAGACAGTTTCGGTTAATAGCCAGAGGAGACCAGGATATGCGGATGCAGAAGGAAATAATAGAGATACAGAGCTCTCTGCATAAGCTTGCTTATGATGGGCGGCAGCTGGCATTGGAGATGCAGGGAGAAAGTAAACTGCATTATATGTTTGCCCTCTTATTTCAGCGCTCGGCATATTTTATTTCCAATTTTGATGAGGAATGCGGGCAATACCGGGAAGAATATGAAGGTATCCTCTGCCGCCTGGCTGATTATATGGACAGGGTACACAGTTCTTTTAACAAAGTGGATAATGAAGAATTGATACAGGAAGCAACCAACCTCTTAAATGAGGCCGGCAAAGACCAGGCAGATGCTTTTTTCTATATTTTCTTTCGGAATTTTTTACATTTGCTGGTGCTAATCCTGGATGGAGCAGCCCGAAATGAAAAACCGGCGTTTTCAACATCCTGGACACATCAAAAAGGGTTTCATATCTTACAGAAGTACAGACAGAAAATGCATCTGGATGCATTTGAGGTAAGATTTGCACTGCGGTTATCAATTGTCATTATGGTGAGTTTCTTAATCAGCCAGCTGACTAATATCAATCACTCCTACTGGATTCCCCTGAATGCATTCTTAATGATACAGCCAATGTATGAGGACAGTGCCTACCGGGTTAAGAACAGGCTGATCGGTACCTTTCTGGGGTGTATGCTTGTATTTTTTACCGTATCCTATCTTCCGGGAATTGTGTGGCATTTTCTATTTGCAACGGTTATGGTTACGCTGATGTACTGCACCACACCCGGAACCCGTATACAGGCTGTATTCTCTACCAGCTTTGCGCTCTTTATGGCATCTATTACCATGAACAGGGCGGCGGCTGTGGAACTGCGTATCGGCTATCTGGTATTGGCGGTAGTCCTTGTGCTCCTGGTAAACCGTTTCTTTTTTCCCACCAGTTTAAAAGGGCAATTCCGGGGGAATGTCCGGGAATTGTTCCGAATCCAGAATTCCTACCTGTCTATTCTGGATATCAGCACACAGCGTGTGATAGACTATGGGGTGACCAGCGAAGCGCTGACCCACTTTTATCTGGTGGCAGATCAGGTGAAACAGTACCTGTCACAGCCGGTGGAAGCTATAAATGTGGACTTCTACCGCAAAATGCTGGATATTATGTGGAAAATGTCTGCGGAAGCGGAACAGATGATATTTATCGTACAGTCAGGTGAAATGGATGAACCAAAGAGAGTGGTACTGCGTGGGTATATCAAACAGCTTCAGATATCTTTTCAGAATTTACAGCATATCAATTGGCATGACCAGGAAAAAAGTAATTCTACCATAGAAGAGATACCCGAATTTCCCCTGGAAGAGGCATATCTGACACATTTAATGATGAAATATGTAGAAAATGCAAAGGGATTGTTTCAGCTGGAAGAAACAAATCCCGATGCTGTGAGGTATTATGTACATGGTAAATAGATGTCATTTGTTTTTAACCGGGGAGATACAGGTGGGCAAATCCACGATCATCCGGCGTGCATTGGAAGAAACGGATGTGATATATGAAGGATTTTTCACGGGCTTTGGGGAGAATCGGGATATTAAAAACAAATCCCTGTTTATGAAGCGGGCATCTCTGCCGGATTTATGGAAAGAAGAGAATGTAATCGTACAATTTGAAGACGGAATTCCTCAAGTAAGAACTCCGGTGATTGAACGGCTGGGGATTGAAATTCTGGACAGCATCAGGACGGATGCAGATTGTATTGTAATGGATGAGTGCGGGCGCTTTGAAGGAATGGCAGAGAATTTTAAACGCAGAATACTGGAAATACTGGATATGGGGACACCGGTGGTCGGAGTAGTGCGAAAAGGGTTTGAAGGAACTTGGCTGGATCAAGTGAAACAGCATAAAAACGTGGTACTTTTAGAGGTGACAAGGGAAAACCGGGAGGAAATTTTCCGTGAAGTGAAAGATTTTTTGTTGCAGAGCAGGAATAATCGTTTATAATGAGGTTATTGAATGTTTGATTGTATAAAAGGAGGGCTAAAAATGCCATATATTAAAACAAGAGTATCCGTTTCCATGACAGAGGCGCAGTCGGAGACATTAAAAAGTGAGTTTGGTAAAATTATTGAAATTATTCCAGGGAAGACGGAAAGCTGGCTGATGGTGGATCTGGAGGATAATTGCGGGTTGTATTTTAAAGGAAACCAGGAAGCGGCAACCGCTTATGTTAAGGTGGAAGTGTTTGGACAGGTTGAGAGAGAATACTGCGAGAAAATGACAGAGGCCATTTGTAATCTGTTATCCCAGGAATTGCAGATCCCAGCAGACAGGACGTATATCACTTACGAAGGAATCAAGGACTGGGGCTGGAACGGCATTAATTTTTAGAGCAATTTTCAAACACGCTCTAGACTAGGCTGCAGGGCAGCAGACAGGAGATCGTATGAAGAACATAATTTTGGCATCTGCTTCCCCGAGACGGAAGGAACTGCTGGCTCAGGCAGGATATCAGTTTGCGGTGGTTACCAGCGATGCACCGGAGATTACGGATAAAGTCATGCCGGATGAGATAGTGGAGGAACTGTCCGCAATGAAGGCAGAGGCAGTGGCGGCAAAAACAGAAGAAGATGCATGCATTATCGGTGCGGATACCATTGTGGCAATTGCAGGCAGAATACTTGGAAAACCGGGGAACGAAAAAGCGGCAGAGGAAATGCTGCAGTCTCTTCAGGGAAAAACCCACCAGGTGTATACCGGCGTCACCCTGATTGAACTGCAATCCGGAACAAAAAAGGTAACAACGTTTTCAGAGAGAACAGATGTAACCATGTATCCCATGACAGATGAGGAAATCAGGGATTATATTGCAACCGGTGAACCTATGGATAAAGCAGGATCGTATGGCATTCAGGGGCGTGCTGCAGTTTATATTAAGAAGATTGACGGAGATTATAACAATGTAGTGGGTCTACCCATTGGGAGACTGTATCAGGAAATGAAAAGTATATAGTGAAATTCATATAACAGGCATAAATATAGAAGTTATGAGATGTCCGGGAATGAAACGGCAGATCCCAACGCCCCGATTATGAAATGGCTGCAAAAAGAATAGAACCAACAGGAATAGAACCAGCAGGAAAGGGAGGATTGAAATGAATTATACGACGGAGCAGTTGTCTAACAAAATAACCGTACAGGAATACCTGAAAGATTATGTGGATGTACCAAAGTTTTTAGCGTGCTGTCAGGCTTGTCCTGACTTCGGGAAAAAGTGGTCATGTCCGCCATACGACTTTAATGTAATGGATTACTGGAATAAATTTAGGTATCTATATGTGATTGGAACCAGAATCATAATCCCCAAAGAGGAAACTGTGCGTAGCCATTCCAAAGAGACCATAACGGCTTTTTTGAAGAATGATTTGGGATGTGAAAAAAAGAAGCTGTCAGATGTGATGCACCGTTTGGAAGATCAATATCCGGGAAGTAAGAGCCTGGCAGCAGGTAACTGTGATTACTGCAAAGAATGCCTGCGGCTAAAAGGGGAGCCCTGCTGTAAACCAGATCAAATGCGCTATTCTATAGAGTCTCTGGGAGGGGATGTGGGCAGGACGACCAAAGACCTGCTGGGCTGGGAATTGAAATGGATGACCGAGGGAAAGATGCCAGAGCATTTTATTTTGGTAAATGGACTGCTCACAACCGAAGATCTAGGCGGGAATTTAAGTATTGCTTAGATAATTTTGTGAAAAACTGCTGCTTAGGCGGTAGTTTTTTTATGGGAAGGGAGTTTGAAAATGAAAAGAGCAGCAAAATCCAGTAAACAAGTCATGACCGAGGGAAGTATTATAAAGGGAATCCTTTTATTTTCCATTCCGCTTCTGATCGGTAATTTGTTTCAGCAGTTATATAATACAGTGGATTCCATCATTGCCGGGAATTTCATTGGAAAGGAAGCACTTGCAGCAGTTGGTTCCAGCAATTCACTGATTAATTTAATTGTGGGACTGTTTATGGGGATTGCAACAGGTGCCGGGGTTGTAATCTCCCAGTATTATGGGGCAAAGGCGGAAAAGGGAATCCAGGATGCCGTACACACTTCCATTACGATCAGCATCATCGGCGGAATTGTCCTGACCGGGGTAGGGGTAGTGCTGTCCCCTCAGATATTGGTTGTCATGGGTACTCCCCAGGAAGTCATGGATAAATCAATCACATATCTGCGTATATTCTTCTGCGGCTCAGTATTTAACATCCTTTATAATATGGGGGCAGGGATTTTAAGAGGTGTGGGGGACTCAAAGCGTCCATTATATTATTTGTGTATATCATCGGTGGTCAATATTATTCTGGATATTGTATTTGTGGTAGTATTTCATATGGGCGTTGCAGGAACGGCATGGGCAACCGTGATATCTCAGGTGGTATCGGCACTTATGGTGGTCCGCGCACTTATGCGGGATGACGATATCTACCGACTGCATCTAAAGAAGCTGGGAATTAACAGAATCATGCTGAAGCGCGTGTTAATGATGGGAATTCCAAGCGGGATACAAAATGCTATTATATCCTTCTCAAATGTAGTTGTGCAGGCTAATATTAACAGCTTTGGAGCAGATGCCATGGCAGGATGCAGTTCTTATATGAAAATAGATGGCTTTGTCATACTTCCAATCATGAGCTTCGGAATGGCTGCAATGACTTTTACCGGGCAGAACGTAGGTGCAGGAAAGCGGGACCGGGTGAAAAAGGGGGCAGCAAATACACTGGTGATCGGTCTGACCTACACTGTGGTTGTGACTATACTGCTGCTCTTATTCGGGCAATATCCGCTCCGGGTATTTTCGTCAGATACGGCGGTAAACCAGAATGGTTACCTGATGCTCCGGACAGTGGCACCTTTTTACGTGACACTAACCGTAGCCCAGGTTATGACAGGCGTGTTTCGAGGAGCCGGAAAAGCAATTACTTCCATGCTTTTGATGGTAGGCAGTATGGTGGGAATCAGAATGCTCTGGGTAAATATCATGGTTCTGTTTTATCCGGAGCTGGAAACGGTACTCTGGGGATATCCGGTTTCCTGGATCTGTGCCATGCTGGGTGTAATTCTGTATGCCTGGAAAGGGAAGTGGCTGCCAAAGCACACGCTCTAGCGATCCATTTCCGTCTGGACATGGGAATGATGCCCCTGTATAATCCGTTCTATTTCAGCCAGGTCGGAAGAGGGGAGATCACCCGGTATTGTATTTTTGGTGGAACTTGTGGCATTGCCGTATGCAAGGGCTGCCCTGCAGTCAAAGCTGTGTGCCAGCAGCCCGTAGAGTACGCCGGAGATATAGGCATCCCCGCTGCCGATTCTGTCCACTACCTCGATGTTTTCATAGGGTTTTTCTTCGTAATAAGCATCCTCTTTTGCATTATAGATCACCGAGCCAAACGTGTGGATCTTGGGACTGTGCACAATCCGCTGGGTGGATGCCACGATGGAGATCGGATAATCTTTGGTAAAAGACTTCATAATGTCCCGAATGGATCCTTCTTTTAAAAATGTAAGCTTCGCGGTATCCTCTGAGCAGAAGAAAATATCAACGTAGGGCAGAATCTGCTCGATACAGGCTTTTGCCTGGGGACCACTCCACAGATTGGCGCGGAAATTTACGTCAAACGAGATTAGAGAGCCTGCCGCTTTAAAACGCTTCATCATTTCAATGGCAGTACGGCAGGTACCTTCGCTAAGTGCCAGGGTGATACCGCTGGTATGGAAGCAGCGCGTGGATTGGTATAATGAATCCGGATAATCCCTGGTGGAGATTTTATTGATAGAAGTATTCATCCGGTCATAGACAATTCCCGGCTTGCGTGGGTATGCACCGTATTCGTAATAGTAGATTCCAAGCCTGGCATCTCTGCTTTCGTCATACGTCAGATAATCATCACTGACTCCGCAGAAACGGACGTGGTTTTTGGCAAAAGCGCCAATGGTATTGGCTGGAAGTTTTGAGATGATGCCAGTTCTAAGACCCAGGAGGGATGCCCCTGAAACCACATTTAATTCGGCACCGCCCATTTGTTTTAAAAATGTATCGCCTCTGGAAAGCCGTTCATTTCCAAGCGGAGACAGTCTGAGCAGCAGTTCACCCAGTGCAAGTAAATCAAAATCTTTTTTCACTTCTTTCGCTTTCTCGTTTAACATTTTGTAATCCCCCTTGTTATATTTGATTTCTGAAATGTTTTCGTTATATCATAATCACAGGTGTTTGATGAGTGGCGGAAAACATGTGATGATGTGATTCCGCCATGAGGAATTTGTCATACTGGCAAATATATTGAGTTTCATAATATAAAACTTAGTTTTATAAAATAAAACTGTTAATTTGATTTTATCCAGAATAGTACGAAATGTCAATAGGCAAATAATAAACTTTTATATTGCGATCCCATATTTTTAATGATAAAATGAATGTTCAAAGGCACTAGAATTACGCCAGCGGATGGAGGATATTATGAGTGAAGAACTGAAAAACCCGATACAGTCAGCAGACCGTATATTTATGGTGATGGAAACATTAGCCGGTACCGGACCTATTGGACTGGTTGATTTGAGCACCCGTATCGGGCTTCATAAGAGTACGGTGCACAGGCTTCTGTTATCCCTGATTTGTATGGGATATGTAACCCAGGATGAAAATAATAAATATCGCCTTACATATAAATTAATGGAAATATCCAGCAGGGCGCTGGCGGGGATGGATGAGGTAACTATTGCCCATCCTTATCTGGAGAGGCTGGCTAATGAGTGCAGGGAGACGGTACATCTGGTGGAATGCAGAGGATGTGAGGTGGTCTATATTGATAAGGTGACGCCTATCATCAGAAATGACAGTGCCATTCGGATGGCGTCCCAGATTGGGTTATCCAGGCCAATGTATTCCTCCGGAGTGGGGAAGGCCATTTTAGCACAGCTGCCCGAAGAAGAAGTGAAGTTTATATGGGAAAACAGCGCAATCGAAAAGAAGACAGAGTATACCATTACTTCATTGAAAGATCTTATGCATGAACTAAAGAAAATCCGTGAACGGGGATATGCCCTTGACAATGAGGAAAATGAGATTGGCGTGCGCTGTATCGCAGCCTGCATTTTCGATTACCGGGGAAAAGTGAAGAATGCATTCAGTATTTCGGCGCCGGCAATTAAAATGACGGATGCCAGAATTGAAGAGCTGGCGGATAAAGTTCTGGGCGTAAGGGAACAGCTGTCCCGGGAGTTTGGTTACCGGGAGTCAACTAATGGTTGACTTATGTAAAATTTAACAACTTCATATCCATTGTAATTTAGAATCACCTCCATTATACTACGTGTATGGAGGTGATTTTTGTGAGAGAAATTAATATCGCATCGATCCTGGTGGGGAAAAGAAAAGAAAAAGGCATTACCCAGGATGAGCTTGCAGGATATTTGGGCGTGTCGAAAGCAGCCATATCAAAGTGGGAAACCGGACAGAGTTATCCCGATATTACATTGCTTCCGTTATTAGCGGCTTATTTTAATATCAGTATAGATGATCTGATTGATTATAAACCACAGATGGTGAAGGAGGATATCCGCAGATTGTATTTAAAATTTTGCCGGGATTTTGCAGAGAAGCCGTTTGATAAAGTATTCGCGGAATGTGAAAAGGTGATTAAAAAATACTATGCATGCCCGGCGCTCCTGGTGGAGATGGGAGCATTGCTGGTAAATCATAGTATGCTGGCTGATTCACCGGAAAAAAGCCAGGAGGTACTGGAAAAGACAAGGGATCTTATGATTCATATAAGAGAAGAAACCAATGACGAATATATCCTTGGAGTATCGGTTTATCTGGAGGCGGGCTGTGAAATGTGTATGGATAACCCCAGCGCCGCCATGATTTTGTTAGAGGACTGTAACCGCCCCAAAACTTCACCCGAAGTAATCCTGGCATCCGCATTTGACCGGCTGGGAAAAAAGGACAGGGCAATTGAAGTACTCCAGACGATGATATATCAGAATATCCTGCTGGCGCTTGGAGGATTTGGAAATCTGATTTATGAATATTCCGATTCAGAAGAAAAAGTGGATATGTGGATGAATAGTTTTATTCAGATTTCAGAAGCAATGGGGCTGATCGAAATGCACCCCGGGGGTCTGGCACCCATGTACCTCCTGGGTGCGGAGGCATATATTTCCCAGGGAAGGGTACCCAAAGCACTGGATATGCTTCAGAAATACGCCGATATTTTTTCCGGAGATATATTTCCGCTGAAGCTCCAGGGGAACCGGTATTTTGACCAGATGGATAATTGGTTTGATATGCTGGGACTCGGTACCAATATGCCAAGGAGTGAATCGGTAGTGAAGGGCAGCCTGTTGGAATCCTTAGAAAAGAATCCAAAGTTTGAGGCTATTTCTGAAACAGATGAATTTAAACGTATTGTTCATCAGATGAAATTAAAGTTACAGTAACAATCAATTAATACCCCGGAGCCTTTTTCAGAATGCCCCGGCCAGGAGGAAATTAAAATGAAAGAATTAATGGAATATCTGCCGTTTTTGATTCCGGTAATTGCAGCGAGTCTTACATTGGCAATCACAGCTTTGATCCATGTTTTGCGTCATCCCAATTACCGTTTTGGAAATAAGGTGATATGGGTAGTAATTGTACTATTTATTCAGTTCGTCGGACCAATATTGTATTTTACCGTAGGCAGGAGTGAAGAATAATGGACATTTTAGAGGTAAAAAATTTAAAGAAAAGCTTTAACGGACATGCAGTCATAAAGGATCTCAGTTTTCAGGTGCCGGAACATAGTGTGTTTGGGTTTCTGGGGGCAAATGGAGCAGGTAAAACAACCACTATGAAAATGATTCTGGGTCTGCTGCAGCCGGATGAAGGAGAGATACGGGTAGGAGGAAGCAGAGTTTCCTATGGGGAAACCAAAACAAACCGTATGATCGGCTATCTCCCGGACGTACCGGAGTTCTATAATTATATGCGGGCTAAAGAATATCTGAAACTCTGCGGGGAAGTATCCGGGATGCCGGCAAAAAAGATTCAGGATAAAAGCGGGGAACTGTTGGAAATCGTAGGCCTAAAAGATGTAAAGCAGAAAATCGGCGGTTATTCCAGGGGGATGAAGCAGCGGCTGGGAATTGCCCAGGCACTGCTAAACGATCCCAGACTGCTGCTCTGCGATGAACCTACTTCTGCACTGGATCCTGTTGGGCGAAAAGAAATACTGGATATTTTATCGGTGGTGAAATCGCAGATGACAGTGGTATTTTCCACCCATATCTTATCGGATGTAGAGCGCATCTGCGACCGGGTTGCAGTTCTGCATGACGGAAAGCTGGCGCTCTGCGGAGGTCTGGAAGAGTTAAAATCAGGTCATAAAAGAGATGAAATGATCCTGGAACTGATGAATGAGCAGGATGCCAGAAAGCTTCATGGCATGCTTTTGAACACGGCTGGAATCACGGCTGTTGACAGGTCCCGGTTCTCTTTAACGATTCAGGTACAGGATGTGGAAAAGAGCGGATTTGATATACTATCCCTGGTTTTAAAAGAGCGGATCCAGGTATTGAAGTACGAGGTACAGGAGCCAAACCTGGAAACCTTATTTATGGAGGTGGTAAAATGAAAGGATATGTTGCTTTTCTGAAAAAAGAATGGCTGGAGCAGCTGAGAACCTACCGTTTTTTCATCCTCTTAACTATATTTTTTATATTTGGCATGATGAGTCCCCTCACTGCAAAACTGACACCGCTGATATTGAAAAACTTTGCCATAGAAGGAATGCAGATTACAATGCAGGATCCCACGGCAATGGATTCTTATATGCAGTTTTTCAAAAATAATACCTCTATGGGACTGATCGTGTTAATATTGGTTTTCAGCGGCATCCTCTCCAGTGAACTGTCCAAAGGGACTCTGATCAATATTTTAACCAAAGGCCTGTCTAGAAATGCAGTTATTCTGGCAAAGTTTACGTCTGCGGCGGCTACCTGGACCGTATCTCTGGCCTTGTGCTTTGTGACAACCTATGGATACACAGTGTATTTATTTAAACCCCAGGATATCCATCATCTTTGGTTCGCGGTTTTGTGCCTGTGGCTGTTTGGCATATTTTTGCTGTCACTTCTCCTTCTGGTTTCTACAGTGGGGAAGAACAGCTACACCAGCCTTTTGGGGGTGGGAGCCGTTGTAGTCCTGTTATTTATGGTAAATATGCTGCCGGTTTTACAAAAATATAACCCCTTACTCCTGGTATCAAATAACTTAGGCATGCTGGCTGCGGATTACCGGATTTTGGATGCCATGGCATCGGTTGGGGTAACAGCGGGATTAAGCCTACTGTTTTTAGTGGGGGCTGTGATGATATTCCGTAAAAAAAGGATCTGATCGTATAATTAAGAACGTTTTAAGGGCAAAGATGATTTTTATCTTTGCTCTTTTTATGTCGTTGGATTTCGTAAAAAATTGTCGAATCAGGCAATAGACCGGGAATCAGATATAGAGTATAATAATCTCGTCAACCCAATAATAGAATTAGAGGATGGAAGATATAAGATATAACATATTAAGGCGGGGTGAGAATATGCAGGGAAAGAACAAATTGGATCAAAGCTGCAAAATCATCTTCTGGTTTGGAGTCTGTTTTTTTATTTCAGAATGTATCAAACAGATCTTGCTTACAGCAGTGGTTAATGACGGAAGATACAGCTGGCAGTACTTCCCCTTTCAGCTATGTAGTCTGCCCATGTATTTATGCCTGATTCTGCCTTTTTTGAAACACAAAAAAGCAGTCATACACTTTTTAATGGATATCAATCTGCTGGGAGGTATCTTTGCCTTTGCCGACACCTCCGGCATGTGTTATCCCCTTTTCATACTGACACTGCATTCCGTCTGCTGGCACCTGGCATTGATTGCGTTGGGGATTTACACCGGAATCAAGTTTTCTCCAGGTTTAAGAATCCGGGATTATCTGGGCGTTATAAAAGTCTTCGCCATCACTGCGGGTATTGCAGAAATAATTAATACAGCAGTATCCAGGCTGTTCACAACGGAGATCGATATGTTTTATATCAATCCATACAGACAGTTTTCCCAGATTATAATCCGAAATCTGGATGGATTTATACCCAATATGCTTGTAATCCTTGTGTATATGGCAGCAATTATACTGGGAGGATTTTTGATTCACTTAATGTGGATGGGAGTCGCGTTACGGAAAACACGTATCGAAGCCGGAGGCAGTGTGGGGAAAGAGGGGGTGGCGGATAAAGAGGGACTGAAGGATAAAGACAGGGGATGAAAAGGCATGCCATGACACAGAACTGGCTGTTTATTACTGTCTTTATAACCTTTTTTATTACCTTCACGAAGTGCTTTTTGGCGGTAAGCGGGCATTTGCTGGGAAATCCTGATGATTTCGAAGCTCAGTGTCCGCTTTCAATCCGTTGGGCGTTAGTTGTTTGTATGTGTAAATGTAAATGCTTATTCTATTCATCTACAATCTTACTTCAGTTTACTAAACCTATAAGAGAGATATAATTATTAAAAAAACTATTTTAATTAATTGTGTTGCATTATTGGCTAAAATGTGTTATGGTACATAAATATAATTCTTTAGTCCTGCAATTCTTGCAGAGATATTTCCACATAAAATAAAAATAACAATTGAAAAGCGTTGTAAGAAAAACTATCTGGCATAATGTTAAGTTCATGCTGTCCATACGTTGCAGTCTACAGCTCTTTTCAAAAAAGGAGGAGCTTATGCATATTGAAACACAGCAGAATGATAACGTTTTACAGGAGGATACCATGAGGATGGAAGGAAAGCACTTTACAGCGATAAGTTTGAATTTCATGTCCTGGAACTGCCCAAGCTTGAAAGATTAGAGCTGCAAGACAGCGAATTACTGCATTGGGCTAAATTTTTTGGAGGAAAAAGCAAGGAGGATTTTGAAAGCATGGCAAAGAAAAATGAATATATCAGCACGGCATATGAGCGATTAAAGAATATTAGTGCAGATGACCGGAAAAGGTTTGAATATGAGGCAAGGGAAAAAGCAATACGGGACCATAACCATCTGATGTTTACGGCGAGAAGACAAGGGCTTGAAGAGGGTATGAAAGCCAGTATTCAAATTTGTAAAAAATTAGGAATCTCCGTAGATGAAACAAAAGAACTATTGACGTTAAATTTTCATATATCATCCGGTGTAGCAAAGAAAGTAGTAGTAAAATATTGGACTGAGACAAAAGAGGATGAAACCATTAATGCGTGTATAAAATGAATTTCAGCTATCAGCGCGCCGCACCTTACGGGATGCTATGGCAGATATCCGTAAGGTGCGGTGCACATTCAAAAGAAAACTTTAATCTCATTCAGATGAAATACACTTTGACAGAAACATCCCCTGCATAACATTTTCATCTACCGGAAACGGGCAGTTTGCCAGTTTTGCCTGATTGGATAACATGCCCTCTACAGCAGCTCTTTTGAGTTCATCACTGATTGCGACAGTGCCCAGTACCTGCTGGATATAAGATGCAAACTCTTCTGTGTCCCGGAAATTCAACAGGGACAGGATTTCTTTTTGATCATTTTCTGCGGCATTTAAGTATGCTGGGAGAAAGATACCAACGGCTTTCCCATGGGGAACACCGGTTTCGTAGGTTGGATAGTAACTGAGCCCGTGGGGAAGTGAAGTTCCGGTATGGGAAATAGCCATACCAGCCAGCGTAGAAGCATTCAGCAGCGCTTCATAATCAGTATCAGATCCTTCCTTCCCAAGTAGTAAATCTTTGACAGAAGCCCAGAGCTTCATGCCTTCAATACAAAGCATTTTGCTGTAAAGAGTTGCATTATTATTGATGTAGCTTTCCATAAAATGTCCCAATGCATCAATGGATGTTGAGGCAAGTACGGCAAGGGGAAGATTCTTTAAGTAGGTAGGATCACAAAGAGCCAGTGCAGGGAAAATCCGGTGGGAGATACTGGATTTTGTCCGCTTTTTGTGAATCGTGAGTATTGCATAAGGGGTGGCTTCGGAGCCAGTTCCGCAAGTAGTGGGAACAGATACTACCGGATAAGCATCATCAGAACCTTTTTCATATAAAAAGCTTTCTGTTTTCGCTCTATGCTTCATCATAAGGGAAATCGCTTTCGCTGCATCCAGCGGTGATCCGCCTCCGATTCCAATGACAAAGTCGGCGCCTGACATATTTCCAAAGTCACGTGCTTCCATAACAGTTTCTATAGAAGGGTTTTCTTCAATGTGGTCAAACAGCACAAAGGGTATCCCTTCCGCTGTAAGTGCACCCTGAACATCAGCCAAAGAGCCATTTTCTTTGGCTGAGCGCTTTCCGGTCACGATAAGCGCTTTATTGCCCAGAGCTGAGAGTTCCTTTGCATGGTTCCGTACACAATTCTTTTTACAATAAATCCTTGTTGGCATATAAAAATACATTTCCTGTTCCTCCTTCGGTATAATCATTCTACGATTTTTTCAGAAATAAACCTGTTTCTACTTTCCTTTTGAATTCTATTTTTATTCTATCACAAATATATCCTTACGAACAGAAAGAAGATAAGTGTGCCGTAAAACTAGTACTGTTAAATCTATTTTACAAAGGTTTTCATATTTTTACGAACACTTTACAAGGGAGAAAACCGGTCCTTACACTTTGCTGATAGAGTATTTTATGTAAGAAAATAATCAAGCAAAAAGAGGAGAAAAGATTATGAAATTGAAGAAAATCAGTGCAGTGATGTTAGTTATGGCATTGGCAGTCCCAACACTTACCACAGTTCCTTCCGTAGCAGGACATGCTGCTGAAACAACAGCTCAGACAGAGAAAGAAACAAAGGCAGAGAAAGAGACTAAGGCAGCTGAATCTGATTCTAAGGCGGACAGTAAGGCGGCAGAAAATGCAGAGACGAAGACACCAAAGTACATTTTCTTATTTATTGGTGATGGTATGAGTTATCCCCAGATTCAGGCAACTGCAGATTACCTGGGAACAACGGAAAGCAAGGGGGAAATTGAGTCGAAAGCATTGTCCTTTATGAATTTCCCGGTTGCAGGAACAGCGCAGACATATGACAGTACTTCATTTGCTCCGGATTCTGCTTCCACAGCGACTTCTATCTCCACCGGAAATAAAACCTACAGCGGAACGATTAATATGGATACAACCATGACAAAGAAGTTTGAGGCGATATCCGAAAAATTAAAAAAACAAAAAGATTTTAAAGTAGGAGTTGTGACAACGGTTAATTTAAACCATGCTACCCCGGCAGCATTTTATGCCCATCAGGCTTCCAGAAACAATTATTACGATATTGCAAAAGAGCTGACAGACAGTAATTTTGATTACTTTGCAGGAGGGGCACTTCTTGACCCAACTGGAGAAAAAGAGGATCAGAAAGACGCTTATAAAATTGCTGAAGAGGCAGGATACAAGGTAATCAAAACCCAGGAAGAAGCAAAAAAATTAAAGGCAGAAGACGGAAAAGCACTTGTGATAGCAGAACATCTGGCAGATGCAGATGCGATGTCTTATGACCTGGATGCAGCGAAAGATGAACTTTCCTTAAAAGATTATGTGCAAAAAGGTATCGAAGTTCTGGACAATGACACCGGATTCTTTATGATGGTAGAGGGCGGCAAGATTGACTGGGCATGCCATGCAAATGATGCGGGATCAGCTATTAACGATACAGAAGCATTAAGCAATTCAGTAGAAGCGGCAGTTGAATTTTATAAAAAACATCCGGATGATACACTTATTCTGGTAACCGGCGACCATGAAACAGGTGGTTTGACAATTGGATATGCGGGAACGGATTATGATACGTATCTGACGAATCTCACAAACCAGAAAATATCCTATGCAAAATTTGATTCAGACTATGTTGCAAAGTATAAAGAAAATAAAACAGACTTTAAAGAAGTATTGAAAGATATCAAAGCAAATTTTGGCTTAATGGCAAAAGATGATGCAGAAGCAACAGAAGATTCCAAATTAGTTTTAACAGATTATGAATATTCCCGCCTGGAGGATGCCTATAAGAGAACCCTGGAAACAGGAACTGCAAAAAAGGATGGGATGTCACAGGAAGAATATATCTTATATGGAACTTATGAACCGTTATCCGTAACCATTACACATATTCTCAATAATAAATCAGGTATTAATTTTGCCTCTTATGCACATACAGGTCTTCCGGTACCGGTATATGCACAGGGCGCAGGACAGGAAAAATTCGAAGGGTATTATGATAACACAGATATTTATAAAAATCTCGCACAGCTTACAGGCGTTAAGTAATTGTTTTCTAAAATGCGAAAACTGAAGTTTACCCGAGAAACAGTTTGCTATCAGCTGCCGGTCATATTCTGTCTGGTGCTGATGGCAGTACTGTTTTTTTTACCTACCGGATTTGAAGATGCAGTCATTTATAAGGGGACAGAGCGCTGTGCGGCGGAGGTCCTGAATACCGATGACAGTAAGATAATCAGCACCGGATTGATAAAATCGGGAGAACAAAGATGCACGGTCAGGTTTTTAGGAGGGGAATTCAAAGGGTTAGAAGCCGACGGTTTTAATATGCTAAACGGGTCACTGGAAGCAGATAAAATATTTCGTCCAGGAGATAAGGCACTTGTGGTAATCAGCCATAAAGGAGAAGAAATTCTCTCTGTAAATTTAATTGACCACTATCGCCTGAATAAGGAATTGATCCTTGCCGGATGTTTTGTTGTGCTATTGATTCTTTTTGCGGGAAGGACCGGAATCCGGGCAGTTTTATCTTTTGGACTTACAATCATGATGATATGGAAGTTATTGGTGCCTATGTATTTAAAAGGAATGCAGCCGGTCATGGTAGGCCTGGTGATTGTACTTACGCTGACATTTATTATTATCACACTGGTCTATGGTTTTGACCGGAAAGCGTTTGCGGCAGTGAGCGGTTCCTTTCTGGGGATTATTACGACTTGTATCATGGGGCTGATTTTTACGGATGCATTTAAAATCCATGGTGCCATCATGCCGAATTCAGAAAGTCTTTTATACAGCGGGTATGAGAATCTGAATCTTACCCAGATCTTCATGGCAAGTATCTTTATCGGATCATCAGGCGCCGTTATGGATCTGGCGGTAGATATCACGTCTGCCGTAAATGAAGTCATACAGAAAAAGCCGGATATCGGATGGAGGGAAGCAATGCAGTCTGGCATGGCAGTGGGAAGAGCAGCCATGGGAACTATGACAACTACACTTCTTCTGGCTTATTCTGGGGGCTGTGTTGCTTTATTGATGGTGTTCATGGCTCAGGGAACACCCATTGACAATATTTTAAATTACAAATATGTCTCATCGGAGATACTGGATACCATAGTGGGAAGTTTTGGTCTGGTAACGGTTGCACCGTTTACGGCTCTGACCAGCGGTGTATTTCTTACCAGAAAAAAGAAAGCATAAATACCGGCATTTTGTTTTTCAACCACGCATAAATTATTTACAGGAAGTGTTTGGGGAGGTTTGCAGTGGAGGAGAAAACAAACAGGGAGATATTAGCAGCGTTAGAGGAAGAAAAAAACTGTCTGAAGCGGCAGAGGGCATATTTGCGTTTCATTGCAGCAATTCTTGTACTTTTTCTGTCCGGTGTGATTCTGTTTCTTGCTATTGCTGCACCCAGAATCAATAATATGATAGCAGAAGTGGAGACAGCCTCCGGGAGTCTGGATGTAATATCCAGACAGCTGGCGGATGCAGATATTCCATCCATGATAGATCAAATAAGCCGTCTGGCAGAAAACAGTGACCAGATCGTCAATCAGGCATCGGAAAATATGAATAAGATTGATTTTGATAAGTTAAATAAAGCAATTACGGATCTTCAAACCGTGATATCTACCCTTGCCAGGGTATTTGGATAGCAACAGTTGTACACATCAATATATATGGGGATAGCATAAAAAGACTATATAAAAAGACTCGGGAGTTTACTCCAGCGAGTCAATGGCATCAACCAGTTCGTATAATTGCGAACTGGTTTTTTGCTGTTCTAAAAA
>UQGG01000051.1 GCA_900540475.1 uncultured Robinsoniella sp.
TGAACCGAGAAATGCATCAGGATTTCTCGGTGAATGCCCGCGTGCCGCCAAAAAGCGCTTCGGAAAGGTTAGAAAATACCAGTTCTGCGGCCAGCTGACGGAGTCCATACCAGTTTCCCACGCCCATCTTTCCGTACACTACCTACATATACAAAGCGTCCTTAATCAGCAAAACCCAAATATAATGCATTTAATAGAACACATATTAAGCATTCGCTGTAGTACCAGAGTGCCTTTACGAATCCTTCTTTAAGCTGGACACATACTGTTTTGCAGATACCCCTGCATATTCTTTAAATACTTTGGAAAAATATTTCTGATCCGGATAGCCGGTCTGACAGGCAATCTCGTAGATTTTCATGCCCGTTTCCTCCAACAGCTGTTTCGCTTTCTGCATCCTGACTTCTTTCAGATAATTGGAAAAGGTTTTTCCGGTCTCTTTGGCAAACAATGTGCTCAGATACTCCGGCGCCATTTTATACTTGCCGGCAAACAAATCCATCCCCAGATGCTTACCATATTCATTATGTATCGTTTCCACCATGGCGCGAATGCAGGCGGAGTACTGCTTTTCCTCTTCCGGCTCTTCTTCCCTGCCCCTGTTTTCTATATTCGCCAGCGTTTCCCGCAGATTATTCACTGTTATGGGCTTCAGAAGATAGTCCCGGATTCCCAGCCTTACCCCTTCCTGCGCATATCCAAATTCAGCATAACCGCTCAGTATAATAAAGACCGGATTCAGCCCCATGTTCTTCAGCTGCCGGATCATACTCAGTCCATCTATTTTGGGCATCTGAATATCTGTGATCACCACATCCGGCTCAAAGTCTCTCACTGCCTTCATTCCTTCATAACCATTGTCTGCTTCTGCAACCACGCGATAATCCGGACTTATCTTCTCAATGCATTTCACCAGACTATGCCGCACCCGCAGTTCATCTTCTACTACTACTATACGCATTTTTTCCCCCCTTATGGAATCATCAAAACTACTTTTGTTCCCTGCCCCGGTTCACTGCCGATCCGGATCTGTGCCTCTCCTTTGTAATACAGATTTGTGCGGTTTACGATATTGCTGATCCCAATACTTTCACTGTTGAGAGGTGTTTTATTGGAAATATCATGGTGAATCCGATCCAGGATATCCGGTTCAATCCCGCATCCGTTATCTTCAATGGATATCCTTAATTTCCCATCTTCCAAAACCTCTGTCTTCACATCAATGATTCCTCCCTGCTTTTTATCCTGAAAGCCATGAATAATGATGTTCTCAATAATAGGCTGCAGCAGCATTTTATATATGGGAAAATTTAGCGAATCTTCCTGAATGTCATATTGGCACACAAAGGAATCGTCAAATCTTTTTTGCTGTAAAAACGTGTACTTTTTCATCCATTCCAGCTCCACCTCCAAAGGTACCTGCATATCAATGTTCGTTACACTGTACCGCAGCAGGCTTCCCAGAGAGCTGAGCATCTGGCTGATCTCCTCCTGATCATTTTCAATGGCAATCCAGTTGATGGAATCCAGTGTATTATATAGAAAATGTGGGTTAATCTGTGCTTCCAAAGCTTTGAGTTCTGCCTTTCTCTGCCGGTCGGATATTGCCATAATCTCATAATTCTTATCCTTTAATTCCTGTATCAGCTTCTCATTTTTACCCCGCATTTTGTCAAACTGGTAAATAATTGAAACCAATTCGTCCTTTTCCTCCAGACGTGGCAGGACTTTCGCCTCACCGGGCTGGTAATTTTCAATATACCGTGCTGTTTTTATAATGGAACCGGATAAACGGTTGGTAATCGTAACTGTCAAAAGTGTAAATGACCCCATGATAACCGCTACAATCAAAAAACTGATCTGTCCGAAAAATGTTACATCCTGGAACAGCAGCGTTTTGTCAATTACCTGTACCAGCTGCCATCCTGTCCCTTCAATTTCATTATAAAACATTCTGTAGTTGCTGCCATTTGCGGAGGAATCCGTCGCCACTGCAAAATCATTTCCGATCATATCCCGGTTTTCAGCAGCAATGATTGTATTCCTGCCATCAATTACATAGGTGGTGATTCCCAGTTCCTCTGTATATTTCTTCATCTGATTGTTGCTGATCTTCGTATAATGAAACATATTCTCATCCACACTTACAACAATAATTCCGAACTTTTCTTTCGTAACCGCATCTTTCAATGGAAGTGCCAGGAAAAAAGAGTAGTTTTTTTCTTCCTGGTTCTCCGTAAGGCAGAGCGTGGGAAGGTAGACAACTTCATCCTGATCCCATACGTTCAGGTAAAAATAATCGCGGTAGATCCGGTTGTCCCAGATTGTTTCCAGACGCTCCAGCCGCTTATCATATAATATGTATCCGCCACTGCTGCTTAAATAGGTAATGCTGTTCACATTATCATAGGTGGTGGTAAAGCCCTGTATCTCTTCCAGGATCTTTGATTTATAGATGAACTCTCCATCCTTACCAGCCTGATTCATCTTGCGGACCAGCTTTAAAAGTTCCCGGTCCGTTACAATATTATAAAGAATATTCCGGTTGGACTCCAGGCGTTCTTCAATTACCTGCAGATCCCTCTGTGCATTGTTATCCACAATTGCCTCAATCTTGGAATTAATGCTGCGGCTGTACACCAGGTAACTGCCAATTCCTATGAGAATGCATGGGATAATTCCCAGCAATATGTATCCCAGGACAATCTTATTCTTTAGCTGCATTACTTTTTTATCTTTCTTCTCTGTCATTTTCATCTTCATCTTTCCCTCTTCTTGACTTTTCTCCCAAAAAAGATTACATTAAAATTCAGGAGGAACGACTTATGCCTAACCATGAATATGAATATATCAAACACAGCAAAACAAGTTATTGTAAAATATTTCTGGCAGAAATTTACCAAAGCACCTCCCAGCACTGGCACAGCGATATTGAACTGCTGCTGGTATTAGAGGGTACGCTTGTTATTAATTCTCTGCCAGATACACCAATTGCCAGGGCGCAGGACATGATCCTTTTTAACAGCTATGAGACGCACCGGCTCACTTGTACATCGGGAAAAGGGCTTGTGCTGGCGGTTCAATTTTCCTCCTCCTTCTGCCGCAGTTATTACCCTTCCTTTGAATATACGTATTTCAGCCAAAATCTGCTGTGCTCCAGCAGCAAATATACAGCCTTACAAAATCTGATGGTGGAGATGGCTTCCTCGTTTTTCCGGGAACCGGAATACTTTCCCCTCCATTGTATCGGGCTTTTGAATTTACTGGCTGAACAACTGCTCATACATCTCCCTTATAGTCTGCTGGACCAGCAGGAACGAAGCAGCCGTGAAAAAAACATATTCAAAATGCAGAATATCCTGAACCACATCGAAAAACACTATACCGAGAAACTGCTGCTCTCCGATATTTCCAAGCTGGAGGGCCTGTCCCTACACTATCTGTCACACTTGTTCAAGAAAACCCTGGGCATTTCTTTTCAGAGCTATATGAAGCAGCTTCGTTTTGAAAAAGCCCTTAACCTCCTTACCGAGACTGACAGCAGCATCCTGGATATCTGCATTGCCAGTGGTTTCTCAGACATCAAATATTTGAACCAACTGTCTGACGAATATTTTGGCTGTACTCCCGGGCAGTACCGCCGGCGCATGAGAGAAAAACAAAACACTCCGGCTCCAATTCCTTACATAAGGGAGTGCTTCCTCACCGACAAGGTTATGAGTGAAAACTTTTCCATACTGTGCAGCTATTATCCTGATCTGGAGCAAGATATGATGGAGCATGACGAAACGGTTCGGCATGATCAAACGATACAGCATGACAGACAGGTGCCGTTATGAAAGTAAACCACTTTCTACTTCATAACCGCACCTGTCCCTGTCTGTTATCTTACCTTAATTTTATATTCCTTACAACCCGCTTCCGGAATCAGATATGTCAGATTTCCGGATTCTGTAAGACTTCCTTTTTCTCCTGCCATACTGCATGGATATGGCAGACACATCTTCCAGTCTGTATCATGGGTGGATATCACCGTTATGGTATCCCCGTTTTTCTCTGCCGATATCTCTAGTTTTGTATCAAGCTCCTTATTATACACGGCGGCTTTTGCTTTTTTCCCCTCTTCCGGCTCAATCAGATGGAACGTCACATTACTGCAGTAGTCATATTCCGCACAGTCATCTCTGTCCCCCACTGCCAGCAGCGTATTAGGCTTCACTAGGAGCGGCAGTGAAAAATAATCAAACCTCTGCGTATACCATCTGCCGCCAGCCAGCTTTTCTTTTGTGATCCAATTGATCCAGTTTCCTTCCGGCACATAGAAAGCCGCCACTCCGTCTTCACGGAAAACAGGAGCTGCCAGTAGACTGTCCCCCAGCATATACTGCCTGTCCAGATATGCACAATTGGGATCGTCCGGGAATTCCAGCATCATGGCACGCATCATTGGCACACCTTCTTCATGAACCTGCACTGCCTGGGAAAACAGATAGGGCATCAGGGAACACTTTAGCCTGGTGAAAAATCCAAGTACGTCACATGCTTCTTCATCAAACATCCAGGGAACGCGATAGGAATCATGTCCGTGAAGCCTGCTGTGTGTTGATAAAAGCCCAAAAGCCGACCATCTCTTATACAGATCCGGCGTAGCGGTGCTGTCAAAGCCGCTGATGTCATGAGCCCAAAAGCCAAATCCCGACTGGCAGAAGGAAAGGCCGCCTCTTAAACTCTCCGCCATGGATTCATAAGTCGCAAGGTTATCTCCACCCCAGTTCACCGGGAACTGCTGTGTACCCACCGTAGCTGACCGTGCAAATACGCAGGCATCCCGCTCTCCTTTTTTACGCTTCAGCATTTCATAAACAGTCTGATTATAAAGATAGGTATAGTAGTTATGCATTTTATCGGGATCCGATCCGTCAAACCACTGCACCTCTGTAGGAATTCTCTCCGCAAAATCCGTCTTCAGACAGTCAACCCCGGTATCCAGAAGTTCCTCTAATTTCCCTGCAAACCAGCGGCAGGCGTCAGGATTTGTGAAATCTACAATGGTCTGTCCGGGCATCCACAGATCACTCTGCCAGATACTTCCGTCTTTCCGTCTAAGCAAATATCCCTTCTCTTTTCCTTCCCGGTACAACTCGGAACGCTGTCCTATGTAAGGATTAATCCACACACAGATTTTAACCCCATTTTCTTTTATTTTTGATAACATACCCTTCACATCATCAAATCTGCTGTCCCATTTAAAATTGCAGAGTTCAAATGGCTTCATCCAGCCTGCGTCATAATGAAATACTCCCAGGGGAATATTCCGCTTCTTCATCTCTTCTACAAAACCATGTACAACTTCAGGGGCATAACTGGGGGTCCAGCTGGTAGAGAGCCAAAGTCCAAAGGACCATGCCGGAGGAACCGGACTTCTGCCTGTCAGCGCAGTATAATTGCCGAGAACCCCCTTGGGTGTACCGCCTCCGATCACCATATATTCCAGCGTCTCACCTTCCACACTGAACTGCACTTTTCTCACATTTTCTGTTCCCACCTCGAATGAGATATGTTCCGGATGATTGACCAGCACTCCGTAACCATAATTAGAGAGATAGAACGGAATATTTTTATAGCTCTGGTCACCAAACGTCCCACCGTCTTTATTCCATATCTCAATGGTTTGTCCGTTTTTCACCAGTGATGTAAATCTTTCCCCCAGTCCATAGATATATTCTCCTACTCCCAGGGAAAGCTGTTCTCTCATATAAGTTTCCTTCATATAGTGGGGACGGGGCGGGCAATGGTTGAAGTCACACCACTGGTCTGCTTCATAATCCAGATCCGTCACATAAGCCAGGCTTCTGTCCTTGCTGGATACGATTCTTTTGCCCTCATAATAAAAGCTGAAAGAAAATTCACCCTTTTTCTGAATGATGACCGCAGTTTTGCCGCTGGTCATTGAAACGGTTTCTTCGGTATCTTCAAATTCCAGCTCTGTCTCCTCCGGGAACAGCTTAAATTCAGGTCCTTTTTCAATCTTGCCGTCATAATGGTTCACCCGAATTTTAATAACATCCCTTCTGGGAGAAGTAAACCATACTGTCAGCGCCGGTCCGTATGTAGTATCATTTAAATCCCGGATTTCAGCGCAGGGGACAAATACCTCTATCCCCTCATCTGAAATCTCATACTCCCATAAAGAGTGTACTTTATGCTGCCTGATTCCCTTTGCCTCTTCCCATATTCCATCTGTAAACCTCATGTGTTTTCCTCCTATACCATCATTTTTCTGTTGTAAAAATTATAAACAACTTTGATGGATGTTACATGGGCTTATTTGTCATTTTTCTTATGCAAATTGGCTATTTTATGAACCGGCAGCCGCCGAAAGTAATGATACAGCTTTTATAACATGCATTGTCAGAATTTCCCGGAAGCACCGCCTCCGCCGGATGATCCGCCGCCACCAAAAGAGCCGCCACCTCCAAAGGAGCCTCCTCCTCCAAAAGAACCACCGCCGAAGTGTCCACCGCCAAACGGTCCACCGAAAAATCCGCCGCCACGACCGCCTCTGCCGCCGCCGCGCAAAAAGATTACGAGGAAAAATAATACCAGTCCAATGCTGATCCAGGAACCGCCACCTGAGGATTCCCCATAGTCTTCGTCCGCAAATCCTTCCTGTATGTCCGCATCGTCCAGATCCCCGGGTTCAGCCAGATTGTACTCAGCGTATACTTCCTTCAGAACTCCCGTATACATGGTCTTAATTCCCAGATCCCAATTGTCTTCTTTCAGAGCAGGAGTACCCAGATTGCGGATAATTCTCCCGGCCTTGGCATCATTAATCGCTCCCTCCAGTCCGTATCCTACCTCAATCCTGACTTCTCTTTCCTGTAAAGCCAGAAGAATCAGGACACCGGAGTTCTGGGATTTATCTCCGATTCCATATTCCCGGAACATCTCATTGGCATAGTCCTCGATGGAATTTCCACCCAGGGTTTGTATCGTAGCCACTGCCACCTGGGCTTTTGACTTGTCGTTCAGCGATTTACTCTGTGCAATGATATATTGTTTCGTATCATTACTCAAAAGACCTGCAAAATCATTTACATAAAACTCTCTTGTGGGAGCCTGAATATCGGCAGCTGCTTTTACCGGCAAATATGCCAGCATCAGCGTTAATGCAGCCATCATGCAATATGCAAAAATATTTTTAATTTTTTTCATATGACACCTGCCATCATACATCCTATTGTCCTTCAAAATTGACTTCCGGTACCTGCTGTGCCCCCTCTGCTGCCTGGAAATACTCTGCCTTCTCAAATCCCATCAAATTGGCAAAAATGTTAGACGGGAATCTCCTTATTTTCTGGTTATATGCTTTAACGGAGTCATTATAATCTTTTCTTGCAACCGCAATTCGGTTTTCCGTACCTGCAAGCTCATCCGAAAGGGAAATAAACTGTTGATTTGCCTTTAGGTCCGGATAATTTTCCACAACCATCAACAATCTGCTCAAAGCTCCTGACAGCTGGTTGTCAGCATCTGCTTTTTCTTCCATGCTTGTGGCACCCGCCAGTTTTGCTCTGGCGTTGCTAACGTTTTCGATAACCTCTTTTTCGTGTTCTGCATAACCTTTTACGGTATTTACCAGGTTGGGAATGAGATCTACTCTACGTTGAAGCATTGTATCAATATTAGCTCTCTGATTCTCCACATTTTCATTGATTCCCACCAGGGAGTTGTACTGACTGATGCCAACGACCACCAGGATTACAACGATTGCAATGATTACCCATACAGCGATTTTACTTCCAGATCTTTTCATGATTTCACCCTCTTCGCATTGCCGGAAAAACCGCAATGCTTCCATTTCTAATGATTTCTGTCCACTTGTTTCTTATTGGAAATATATTATATTTATTCTTATTGTATGATCGGATTTCGGATTTACGATCCTTGAAAAACCATTCTGTTTTTATTATAGTAATTTTTTATCTTTCTATTCATAATAATCAAAAAACCCGCCGGGAACGACGGGTTTTCTGACTTTTGCAAAGGATGGTCTTTCTTTCTGCCTCTTTACATATATTGTAGAAAATAATTCCGGGAGAAATTCATGGATTGTAATCAAAATGTTGCCTCTGAAGAATTTGCTGATTTTATCATATCAAACAGCAATTACAGTCTGAATGATACTCTTCAGAAAAATCCTACCTCTTGCGGGGATTATGTTGACAGCCAATTTTCAATTATATATGTCCCCATGCAGGAAGCCGCTCCAATTACGACTGAGAAATATGAATACTATTCAATTCCCAATCTTTATACAACCCTGGATACATCCAGCATGGAAGCATCCGGTATATTGAATACCATTGAACAACCTCAATTGAACTTGCGGGGACAGGGAACGATCATTGGTTTTATTGATACCGGAATAGACTATCAAAATCCGCTGTTCCGGCTTTCGGACGGCAGATCCCGCATTTTGGGAATCTGGGACCAGACTTTGCCCTCTCTGGAAATACCCCAGAAATTACCGCCGGGAATACCTGGATTTACCGTAAGTGATACCATTATTTATGGAACAGAATTTACAAACACGGAAATCAACGAAGCTCTGCAGGCCGAAAATCCCCTGGACGTAGTTCCCAGTGAAGACACCAACGGGCACGGTACTTTTCTTGCCGGGATCGCAGCCGGATCACCATCACCAAATGCAGACTTTATCGGCGCAGCGCCAGAATGTAATATTGCCGTTGTAAAACTGAAACCGGCAAAACAATATTTGCGGGATTTTTACTTAATACAGGATTCTGCTGATGCATATCAGGAAAATGATATCATGATGGGAATTAAATATCTGACACTTGTATCAGCACGTTATAAAATGCCGCTGATCATTTGTCTTGGACTTGGGACGAATATGGGAAGTCATGAAGGAACATCACCACTGGGACTGCTGCTGAGAAAACTAAATCTGATGACCGGTTTTGCATCGGTAGTTGCCGGGGGAAATGAAGTTGGAATGTATCATCACTTTTTAGGTAATATAAAGGTCGGTTTAGAATATGAAGATGCTGAAATATCAGTTGGAGCTGAAGAGAAAGGATTTGTCGTTGAACTGTGGTCCTCTCCGCCGGAACTTTATACCGTAGGATTTGTATCACCTACGGGGCAGACAATCCCCCGCATTCCACTGAACGAGGAACGGGATACCTATGTGACTTTCACATTGGAAAACACACAGATTACCGTTCATTACGACATCTCCGAACAGGGCTCCGGCAGTCAGTTTATTACGATGCGGTTTCAGGCGCCCACACCTGGAATCTGGAGAATCCGCGTGTATAATTATCTTTTCATCACCGGTAATTACCATATGTGGCTGCCCATTGAGGGATTTATTTCACGTGCAACCGTATTTTTAAAGCCAAATCCCTTTACTACCATAACTGAACCTGCAAATGCCTACAGCTGTATCACGGTAGCTGCCTATAACCATCGGGATGGAAGTCTTTATATTCATTCCAGCTATGGATTTAACCGTATCAACTTTATAAAGCCAAATCTTGCTGCCCCGGGAGTAAATGTATATGGTCCTGCTGTTACCGGCATCCCAACTGAGTCCGAAATACCGATGACATATCAGACCGGAACTTCTGTAGCTGCGGCACATGTTGCAGGCGCAGCAGCCATTCTGATGACCTGGGGCATTGTGCAGGGGCATAATACCGGTATGAATGCAAACTCCATTCGAACTTATCTGATCAGGGGCGCTGACCGGAATCCTGCATATATTTATCCGAACAGGGAGTGGGGAATGGGCACGCTCAATCTGTATCAGACGATTCTCAGGCTTCGTGAGTGATTCAGGGCGCATTGGTATCAATTTCTGGCTGTGTTATATTCGTTATGTGGAATTTGTCCCAAAACAGGCGGTATAAAAACATGTACCGGCTATTTATGAGGCAGATTCCATAGGCTGCCGGGAATGTGGGCAAGCAGTTCAGGCAGCGGATGAATCAGCTGAATTTATCTTCGTAATATCTTCACTTTCCCGCCCTTTTTCAAATCCAGGGATAGGCATCCCATAACAGACTTCTCTTCCTTCCTGCCATCATCATATAAAATCTCTGCAGCTTCCATATCTGTTTCCACAACACAGGGCTGACCTGCCAGGCTTTCCACTTCTATGAATGCGGTACTTCCGTCATGGTAATCGGCGGATACCACAAAGCCTCCCTGGGCAGCAAATCTATGAAACTCTGCACAGTGCCAGTCATCCGGCATTGCCGGAAATACACGGATCTTGCCCCCCCAGCTCTGGAGGAGAAGCTGCTGTATACATTCGGCTGCGGCTAATGGAGTTTCCATAACAGGTCCAGCCTCCTGATACATGGTAGTATAAGAAATATGGTTTTTTATCAAATCTTTTATATTTTTGGCTGCTTGTGTTCCCAGTTCGTATGCGCTGCAGATCAGGGACGCCCCTACATAGGAAAACCCAAGAATATCTCCCTGGTAACTGAACCAGTGCTTTAAAGAGCATTCTGCCAGTTCCCGGGTATCACTATTATCACGGTTCACCAGATACAGGGGCATATGCATCATAAGATGTGAAAAATGCCGATGGCTTTTTTGATAAGGAAGATTTTTCCCTATGAGATACCCGGTTTCATCTCTGGGATAATCTGCGAGATTTTTACAGATACTTTTCCACACTTCTTCTTTTTCATCCTGCACCTGCAGTATGGCAGTGCATTTCAAAAGGGTTTCACATCCCCATCTAAGCAGGCTCAGATCATAATTGCAGTCCTCACAGCGTTCCCCATATTCCGGTGAATCAGAAGCAGGCAGGTGATAAGTCCCAGTTTCATCCTTTTCGACAAAGTGCAGATAATAATTTACACTTCTTTTTAAGATGGGATAAATCAGTTCTTTTAAAACAGTTTCATCCATAGACATCCGATAATAGAGCCAGCAGTTGTGGAGCACCCAGGTCAAATTGCCCAGTTCCACAAACTGTCTTCCGTTATCTTCTGTGGGATCTGCTATTTGGGAACGTAGATTAAAAGTCGTATTCGTACCCATGCCGCTGGAATCATAACGGTATTTTTCAGGTACATTTTCGATTAAATCATTCTGATGTTCTATCATCCAGTTGTTAAGGGACCTCCCCTGTTTCAGCCGATTGGACGTATACAGAGGCCAATAGCACAACTGTACATTTAAATTCCACCAGGTACCGGGCCAGGGAGTTGTAAAGAGCCAGGGACCCTGATTATCCAACACTGCGCTGTCTTCTCTCACGGCGCTGCCCAGTTTATAGATCTGCCTCCAATAAAACGCTTCCAGCTCTTTATCCGGGATATGCAGGCTGCTCACCGGATAATAGCTGTGCCACCAGTTAAGATGCTCACCTTTAAAGTCCATGCCCATATCCTGATTAAGGTCATCTTTCACCTGGTTTATGGAAAGTTCTTTCTCCTGTTGGATTTTCATATAGATATTTCCCCGGGCTTTTTCATATCTGCAGACCGTCACTGTTTTCCAGTTGTGATCCAGTGCCTGTATACAGGATATCACGTCCGTTTCTATACAAATTTCAGGATCAGGATTTATCCGGTAATCTGCATCAATGCGTTCCTTCTCTCCATTTTGAATACCAAAAGTCTGCCGGGGGCTTACCGCCTGTGCCGGGATAAATTTCCAGTGTGACAATCTGCCTTCTTTTTGCTCAATGACAATCATTTGGTTTGCTGCACATACATAAAAAATACAATGGAGTAATTCCTTTTCTGTTTTTAAATAAAGTTCTGTAGATCCATGGTAAAGGCTTGTTCTCATCCAAAAATCCAAAATATTCCCGCCACAGTCATATTCCAGAGAACCTATGGGCAGTCTGGGATTATCAAACTGCTTCGCCATCCAGAAATTTCTGGTTTCCCTGCGGTCATAAACACGATTGTTTCCCAGCTCCAAATGTACCGTGGGAAATCCCTTTTTATCTATTCTAAAGTATACCAGACTCCCAAGCGTTCCATTTCCATGGTATGCTCCTTCACACCAGGATAAAGGCAGGTTTTCTCTGCCTTCCCAAATAAAATCATAATTTTCTAAATATCTCTCCCAGTTCATATTATCTCCTTTTCAAACAGGGATTAACCCTTCACCGCTCCGGAAGTCATACCCTCAATAAAAAACCGGTTCATAAATAAGTACACGATTACCATTGGAAATACTGCAAGCACACTCCCTGCAATCATGATATTCCATGCAGAAATTCCTTCTCCCATATCCTTCAGCGCAATTACACCTACGGTTAAGGGCCGGATTTCCGGTTTTGATAAAGATAATGCCAGAGGAAGTAAGTAACTGTTCCATGCATTTTTAAATGCGAATAAAGCTACGGTTGCCAATATGGGCTTGCTGAGTGGTAAAATCATGCTGCAGAATAAACGGAAAAAACTACAGCCGTCTATCTCTGCTGCTTCATCAATTTCTTTGCTGATACTAACCATATAAGATTGCATCAGTATTACCAGAAATGGCAGTCCGGATGCTGTCTGGGTGATGATTATACTCCAGATATTACCCATCAGTCCAAGGGTCTGGCACATTTTAAATATTGGAAAAATCAATACTACATTCGGTATAAACATAACAAGACCTAAAAGCCCTACAAGTGCCGGCTTCAGTCGAAAGCTTGTTCTTGCTAAGACATAGCTTGCCATGGAACCGGTCACTAATGTCAGCACAACCGTCATACCGGAAATGAAGAGGCTGTTTACTGTATATTGTGCAAAGTTTGCTTCCTTCCACGCCTTGGCATAGCTGGTCATATCCCAGACGGACGGAAGAAGGTTGGAGCCTCCGTTCAAAAACTCCACACTGCTTTTAAAAGATCCAAAAAAAGCGTATATCAGCGGAAATGCTGCAAAGATGGTCATTAAAATCAGTACTACATAACTGATTATTCTTTGGGGCCGTATTTTTTTCTGATTCATATATATTCTCCTCTCACAAGACATTTAGTTTTCCTTAAATTTTTTGCTGGTAATCAGGAAATACAAAGCCCCTGCTGTGGCCGTAATAACTGTTGCGCAAACGCTGACGGCAGATGCATATCCCTGCTGTGCACCAGTGCTGTTAAAAAAGTAGTTATAAATATAAAGAGCCATAACAGATGTCTGATTGCCCGGACCTCCGCCTGTCAGTACTTTGACAGAATCAAACAGCTGAAATCCATTTAAAATGCACATCATAGAGATAACCTGGAACATCTGCCCAAGCATAGGAAGCGTTACGCTCTTGAACTGCTGCCAGCCGGATGCACCATCCAGGGTAGCACTTTCGTATAACTCGGTGGGTATCTTCTGTATAGCCGCCAGAAATAGAATCATTAAATATCCGACCTGGCTCCAGGTATTAAGAAGAATAATGATCATTTTTGCACTTCCGGAGTTACCCAGCCACTCGATAGGTTTTTTAATGATCCCGATATCCTGAAGTACTCCATTTATAATTCCATTGTAGGAAGAAAACATAAAGAAAAATATAATACCGATAATGGCTGTACTGGTTACATTGGGCAGGAAGATAACGGTCCGGAAAAAATTCTGCCCTTTTATCTTGCTGTTCACTAAAATCGCCAGTAATAGAGATAAGGGAATCTGAATCACATAAGCCATCAGTGTAAGCTGAAAAGTATTCAGAACAGATTTCCACCAGCTTCCATCCTGAAACAGGCGGATATAATTAGATACTCCTATAAATACAGGCTCGGTAAAACCATTGTATTTTGTAAAGCTGAGATATATTGAATCAAATAATGGGTATGCGCAGAATAAAAAGAACAGGATAAGCATCGGTAAAAGCATTAAAAACATCTGTACAGACTTTACCCGGCTATTTTTTTTACTTTTGACTGCTTCATTCATAAACTTTCCTCCTATATTTCATCATAAAAGGGGCTGGCTGGCAGCCCCTGATACATTTATCTGGTATAATAGTCAAATCCTTCCGGTTTCAGATCCTTTTCATCCAGCACTTCTTCTCCCACTGCCTTTTCCAAAGCAGTATTATAGGTATCGGAAAGTTTTTGGAGTTCCGCATCCATATCCATGCTGTCACCCTGTATAATAAGCATTGGGTAAACTGTATCCCGGCTGTCTCCTTCCAGGGTCAGTGAGGAATGGGGTGTCACTACAAAGGATGATAAATTTTCCGTATCAGTATTTAATCCATAAATTCCTTTTAACTTCTGTACCTCTGGGCTTGCATTGATCTTCGCATTGTCTGCATCAATCAGAGAAAGGGAAGGCGCTGCTTTAGAGGCATCCTTTCTTGCCGGAGCAGAATACACATTGTGAAGCAGATAGGAAATTGCCTCAAATGCTTCCTCAGGATACTTACTTGAGGCTGAAATGCAGTGTCCGCTCTCCAGCATAAGATAATCTTTTGCCCTTTCGGTACCTTCAAATACAGGCACCAGTGCAGTATCCCAGTTCGTTGTATCTCCGCCTTCGATTTCATTGTTATATCCATTTACCATCCAGTTTCCGTCAAAGTACATGCCAACCTTATTCGCAATAAAATTTGCCCTGAGAACTTCTATATCAATGGATTCCGAACCAGGCATCATAAGCCCGTCCTGATACATCTTGGAGAAATATTCAATAATCGGTTTCTCTTTAGCAAAATCAAACTTGCCGGTGGTATAGTCAAAAGCATAAGGACCCGTCAGCCCGGAAAGAATTGAGATATCATCCACATTCCTCTCCCAGGTAGAACCGGACTTGATCGGAAGCCCAAAACCATAGAATTCACCATTTCCGGCATCGGTTATTGCCTTAGCTGCATCATACATCCCCTCCAGGGTTGTTGGAAACTGATCCGGGTTTAAACCTGCTTTTTCAAATAGATCACGGTTATAATAGACACGGATAAAACGTGTCATATGAGGAATTGCATATATCTGCCCATCATATGCGTATTTTGTAAATGCAGACGGATTAAATTCCCCTCTGAACTCATCCGTAATATAATCATTCATAGGTGCCGCCAAACCTGCATCTATATAGGATTTTACATCGCTCAGCCCGCTTATTTCAAATATATCCGGTACCTCACCGCTGTTGCATGCAAGCTTCAGCACCTCTTCATAATTATCTCCGTAGCACTCCACGTTTACATGAATCTTATCCTGGGATGCATTAAATTCATCCATGGTTATGGTCTGGTTATTGTCGGCGGAACTTGCCCTTGCCCAAAGAGTCAATTCAATTTTTTCTTCATTTCCATCATCCTTTTTGGTTTCACCGTCTGCCTTTGCATCCGTCCCGGCAGCTTCTGTTCCTGCCTTTGTTCCTGCATTTGTTTCTGCATTTTTCCCTGCCTCTGTGTCTGTACCTCCTGCACATGCCGTAAGCCCTAACACCATAGCTGCTGATAACGCTGCTGCAATTTTCTTTTTCATACCTTTCATAATTACTTTTTCCTCCTTGTTGTTGTATGACATTATTATAAATGGTATAATGGCTTTTGAAAATGTGAAAAACTTTACCATTAGGGGGGAATAAATTATGAATTTATTAAAAAAAGCGAATCTGGCAGTCAAACTTCTTATCAGTTACGTGCTGTTAGTAGTTCTCCCATTTCTGGTATCTACGCTCATTCTGAGTTTTACCTCTTCATCAAATATTAAAAATAACACCCTTTCCTATGTGGATCTTTTTGTAGACCAGATATCTTCTAATATAGACAGTTATATCGGAGAACTGGACCGAATGACTAAAATTGTCAGCCTTGACTCAACCCTCTGTGATCTGCTGACCGCACCGGTATCTTCAGATGCCGCAGATAACTACAACGCTGCCCAGTATCTTCAAAAAGAAATGCTGAAGATGACAACCCAGCAGCCCAGTATCCGCAACATAACCTATATAGGAGTAAACGGTGCCGTATACAGCGGTACCTCCAATGCTATCCGGGATATGTCTGAATTTTACAAAATCACCCACGCTGACCGCATTAACGAACAGGATCCCAAAGTTTACATATCCTCAGCCCATATATCCGATTATCTTCTGGTTGACTATATGCAAAATAATGAACCTGTATTTACCCTGACCCGTTTTTTATACACCTTTGATAAGCAGCCCATTGGAACGATTGTGCTGAATGTAACCTGTAAAGACCTTCTGGATGCTATCAATATTAATCCTTCCTTGCTGGAAAGCGGTGCACGAATTGTCATTACAAACCGGGACAACCTCATTGTAGCCGATACTTCAGAAAACTTTAATGCGGATGGCCTGTCCGGAGAAACTTATGTTAATTTTACATTATCCGATAAAGAACAAAAGGAAGATATGTTATTTTCAAAGTCTTCTGAGAACCTGACCTCGACCGTTGTAATCGACAAAAGCCAGTTGTTTAAAAGCACTCAGGATTTCAATAACTCTGCAATATTTTTAGTCATTCTACTGATTATCCTGATCATTTTCCTATCGGCATACTTTTCCTTCCGATTGGTAAAACCGCTTAAACTGCTCCAAAATGCAGCGAATGAGTGCGCATCCGGCAACTACAGTATACGCATTCCCAGCAGATCGGAAGATGAAATCGGTAAACTCTGCAGCAGCTTCAACTTTATGACCGACCAGATTCAAAACCTCCTGGACCGGGTTTACCACTACCAGCTCGCCACCAAACAGGCTCAGTTAGAGGCTCTTCAGAATCAGATCAGCCCTCATTTTCTGCATAATACGCTGGAGATTATTCGGATGAAAGCGCTGATTAATAAGGACAAAGAGGTTGCCGTTATGGTTCAGACCCTGGCTAAACTGTTTCGCATCACCCTGGACAGAACCAGTAATATTGTACCATTGCGGGAAGAACTGGAACACGTAGAGACCTATCTGACTATTCAGAATATGCGCTTTAACAACCGTTACCATTTTACCTGCATCATACCGGAAGAGCTTAAAGACTGCTCTATCATTAAGCTGACACTGCAGCCCCTGGTAGAAAACTGCATTACCCACGGGTTCACCAGAACCTTTGGAGATGAAGAGATCAGTATCATAGTTACAGAATGTGAAAATAACCTGATCATCAAGGTTACGGACAATGGTGTCGGCATAACACCGGAAAACTTAGTCCGCATACATGAAAACCTGGCGCACTCAGGATCATCGGACTCCGGGGGCATTCACAACAGTATCGGAATCGTAAACATCTCCGACCGTATACGTCTGGAATACGGAGCAGACTATTACCTTCATATTTATCCAAATGAACCCAGGGGAACCACTGTGGAATTAAAAATACCAAAGAACCGGAATCTGGAGGTTTTGCCAGAAATAGAAACATAAAAACACCAAGAAAGTTTGGGAAGGAATAATATTATGGAACCCTATAAAGTAATTCTAATTGATGATGAACCGATTATAACAGAAGGACTAAAGATCTTAATAGACTGGGAAGATTATAACTGTGAAATAATTGCAACAGCCTGCGACGGTGAAGAGGGCTTAAGCCTCATTAACAGTCTGAAACCGGATATTGTAATATGCGATATTCGGATGCCCAACTGTACCGGAATCGAAATGATAAGCAGGTCTCTCGCACTCTGCCCATGCAGATTCATAGTTTTAAGCGGTCATTCCGATTTTTCCTATGCAAAGCAGTGCATGTCTCTGGGGGTAACGGAATATTTACTAAAACCGGTAGTAGAGCAGGAATTAATCCAGGCAGTTACTAAGGTACAACAGATGATTCAAAAAGACCAGGAGACCGAAAATGTTCTGACACAGCTGGAAGATGCCAGCCAGCAGCTGTCTGCCCTGGCACTGGATGATGTACTGAGGGATATTATGAACTCTTATTTTGACACAAACGAAGACTTTATGAATGCATTGATGAATTATGATATCAGCTTCCCTTCCGGTCAAATTTATACAGCTGCCGCTATTTCCTTTGCCTCTTCTCAAAAGCAGACTCATATACGGCAGCTGCTGTCAGAGAAGCTCTGCGGGATTTCTCAACATCTTCTCTTATATTATCAGGGAAATAACACCTACATTGGAGTATTCTCCCTGCCTGGCGAAGCAGGACAGCATTTCCATGAGTCCGTCTGTACGCTTCACCAGTCACTTGCCAGAGAATTGTCCGAAGATATTAACATTGGCATCGGGAAATCCTACACGGAGATGTATCATCTTCCCTTTTCCTGCAAACAGGCCGTTTTCGCCCTTTCCTATAAAATGATCCGGGGTACCAATTCCGTCAATCCTTTCGAAAACACCCTGGAAAATGCCCATTTTATACTTACCATTCCGGATGAGCTGTTTAACACATACCGGATGAGCCTGCTGCAGTCTAAGTTTGCCAGCATATCAGGTGCAATCCATAAAATTTTCACCTATATGACAGAAATTTCTGCCATGTCCCTGCTTGGCATACAGATCAACTCACTCAACCTTGTGATGACCTGTATCCGGCATTTGACAGACAATGAAACTGCCTCTCCATCTGTTTCCTTTGAAAATATGGACTGCCTGTCACAGATCTCTTCCATTCAAAGTGCAAAAGAACTGGAGAAATACGTGGAAAATCTGGTTTATAACCTGATTAACAGCTGCCGGGAAACACAAATCAGCAAGCCGGGTGAACTGGTCTCCCAGGTAGAAAATTACATTAATTCCCATTACCTGGAGGACCTTTCTCTTATGATTATCGCCCAGATGTTCTACGTGTCACCCATCTACTTAAGCCAGATATTCAAAAAGCAGACCGGTACTCTGTTTATTGACTATGTTACACAGGTTAAAATTAATGCTGCCAAAAACCTGCTTATGACCACTGAATTAAAAGTTTATGAAATTGCAGAACGCCTGCATTACAAAGATCATAAATATTTCAGTAAATTATTTGAAAAGAAAACCGGGAAAAAACCAAGTGAATTCCGAAAAGGCTATGTCACCATTTCATAGTTTACACTGCCGCCCCCTCACTTCAGCCAAGCGTCAGTTTCCTGTACTCCCGGGGTGACATCATCACCAGTTTCTTAAACATGCTGTTAAAGAATTTTATATCATCATAGCCTACAAAACCGGCTATTTCTGATATTCGCAGATCACTGCCGGCAAGCAGTTCACAGCTCTTCTCAATTCTGACTTTCTGCAGGTATTCCCGGAAAGTAATTCCGGTCTCCTGTTTGAATTTCCGGCTTATGTACTGCAGGCTGAAATGATGTTCCTGGCAGAACATGCCCAGAGTAATATGTTCCCTGTAATTCCGGTCTACATATTGAACCGCATCCAAAACGATTTTATTTTTGGTAGTTCGCACACTGCTCTTTACAATTCCCCGCAGAGTGAGAATCAGAATTTCGATCAGCCTGCAGCGGAAAATCTCCGTATAGCCCGGTCTTTTTTCCCGGTATTCTTCGGACATACCGGTCAGCAGCTGCAGAACCCGGCTGTCTTCGTCATGAAATATTCTGTTTGCCGGGGTCTGCATCAGCGACGGCGTATAGTACCGGATCAGACACCCCTGTATCAGCGCATCAAAAGAATGACACCCATTCAGTGTATCATCAATAATTGCAGGAAGAAAAAGGCAGTTGATCAAATTCAGGTTCCTGCTTTGGGCATAGCAATGTACACTCCCATAATCCACAAAAAAATAATCTCCCTCCTTCAGTTCACTGCTGACATCATTTAAGGTATGGACACAAGTTCCGCAGGTCACATAAACCAGTTCAAAGAAGCGATGATCATGGCTTTCCATGTCATCCTGGCTGCAGGGCATCATCACCAGTTTCTCTGAATTCCCCAAAGTAATCTCTTTTAAATCCAATGTACTTTTCTTTTCCATATAAGTTAAATTCACCCCCTATTTAAGTAGAAACCAGGTCTTTTTTTCCATTTTATTCTCTGGTATCATGAAAGTCAAGATACAGTTGATGCAGGATTGATTGCAAGACACTATTGCAAGTTATAATTGCAATCTATAATTGCAGTAATAATCGCAAGATGTTGCATATTACACTTATTATCACATTTAAAATGGAGGTAAATTTATGGAATGGCAGGCAAAATGGATCAAACCCTCACTTGACATGGGGGATGTGTGTCCAACATTTAAAAAAGAGTTTCAGGCATCTGAAAAAGTTAAGAAAGCAACACTTACCATCACCTCTCTGGGTGTATATGAAGCCCTGATTAACGGCAGCCGGGTCGGTGAATTTGTTCTAGCACCAGGCTGGACTTCTTACGCAAAGAGGCTTCAATATCAAATGTATGATGTAACAGGTCTTCTGGGAAGCGAAAATCTGCTCCAGGTTACTGTGGGAAAAGGCTGGTACCGCAGCAGAATGCCGGGATGGGAAGGGTCAAAAGTCCAGTCTGAATTACAAAAAAATCCTGCCGGAATCCTGGCACAGCTTCACATTGCCTACGAAAATGGCAGTGAAGAAACAGTGATATCAGATGAAACATGGAAGACTGCCGAAAGCAATATCCGATTCTCTGAAATATATGACGGTGAAACCTATGATGCTGCTTTTCAAACTGAAAAAGAAACAGAAGTATGCGCCTTTGACGGTCCTTCTGATACACTGATTGCACAGCAGGGTGAGGAAATCCGTGAGCAGGAAAGAGTTTCGGCAGCATGTATTTTCACAACTCCATGCGGTGAAACTGTGGTTGATTTCGGACAGGAGGTAACGGGATATGTTGAATTAGAGGTAGATGCCAATGCAGGGGATGAAGTTTTAATCTCCCACGCCGAAGTCATGGATCAGGATGGCAATTTCTACACGGAAAATTACCGTTCCGCTAAGGCTCAACTGCACTATATCTGCAAAGACGGACATCAGACCTACAAACCAAAGCTTACGTTCTTTGGCTTCCGTTATATCCGTATTGATAAATTTCCGGGGGCAGTCTCCGCCGCAAAACCAGAGAATTTTACCGCTGTAGTGGTTCACTCTGAAATGAAAAGAACAGGATTTTTACGCTGCTCAAATCCATTGCTGAATAAACTCTTCGATAATATTATCTGGGGGCAGAAGGGTAATTTTGTGGATGTTCCCACCGATTGTCCCCAGCGGGATGAGCGTCTTGGATGGACAGGTGATGCACAGGTATTTATCCGGACAGCATGTCTGAATTATGACGTTGAAAAGTTCTTTACAAAATGGCTGGGTGATATGGCTGCAGACCAGCTGGACGATGGACAGGTGGGTCATGTTATTCCTAATTTACTGGATGATCCCTCTAGCAGTGCTGCCTGGGCAGATGCCGCCACTATTTGTCCCTGGGAACTTTACTTAGCGTATGGTAATGACGCAATATTAAAAAACCAGTTCCAGTGCATGAAAAAGTGGATTGGATATATCACCACACATACAAAGGATGAATATCTCTGGACAGGCGGGGTTCATTTTGGAGACTGGCTGGGTCTGGATGCTCCGGATGGCAGCTATAAAGGATCCTCCAGGGAAGATTTTATTGCATCTGCGTTTTACGCATACTCCACCTCTCTTGTAATAAAAGCCGGCAGGGTTTTAGGTGAGGATGTTGCAGAATATGAGACACTCTACGCTGCAATTGTATCCGCGTTTCGAAAAGCCTATCCGGTCTACAAGACCCAGACAGAATGTGTACTTGCCGCTTATTTTAAACTTGCTCCTGACTGCCAGGCTGCTGCGGATCAGCTTGCAGAGCTTGTAAAGAGTTGTGGGAAACAGCTTCAGACCGGTTTTGTGGGAACTCCGTATCTGCTCCACGTTTTAAGCGAATACGGCTACTCACAGCTGGCATACGATCTTCTGCTGAGAGAAAGTTACCCTTCCTGGCTGTATCCGATTACAAAAGGTGCAACTACAATCTGGGAGCACTGGGATGGAATTAAAGAAAATGGGGATTTCTGGAGCAAAGATATGAACTCCTATAATCACTATGCATATGGTTCCGTTGCGGACTGGGTCTATGGTACGGCGGCTGGAATTACACCCATCGAAGAATATCCCGGCTATGAAAAAGTGCGGATTGCCCCCATACCGGATAAGCGTCTTGACTGGCTGGAAGCAGAACTTAAGACACGTAACGGCATGATCCGTTCCAGCTGGAAAATCGAAGATGCATTATGGCGCTATGAAATAGAAACGCCTGTCGCTGCAGAAATCGTGATTGATGGAAAAGAATATTGCGTGGAAAAAGGCAGTTATCTTTTCTATAGTAAGATTAAATAAACTGATTGGAACATCTGCTCTACACAGTGCCCGAAAATATCGTCAATTCGGTATTCCTGGGCACTATTTAGATTATGTAACAAAGATGAGCATTTTTTTAGCTTACAGGAGTGTATTTTGCGATTTGACGATTAGCATGCGACTATCTCCTAACGGAAGCTGTCTGTGTACTGAGTTGAAAATGCATCAGGATTTCAGAGGGAACCCTGCTGGCTGCCTTCAAATAAACCCTGCAGTTTATCTACGTCTAAAGAAGTCCCGATCACGACGACTTTTCCTGTATATTGTGGTACCCCCTTATTTATTTCCCACTCTCCGGGCACCATGTTAAAATAAAGCCACTCTCCTTTTACACTTTCCACTGCTCCTTTTACGCGTAAAATAAAACAGTTATCTTCATCTAGTTCCTTCAAGATCTGCTCCAGCTCCTGATGTGTGAACACATTTGCCGTCTCCATGCTCCAACTGCTGAATTTATCATCAGAATGATGCTGACTGTCAAATCGGGATATACGTGGTGCACTGCGCAGGCGACGGAGTTTTACAGAACCCAACTTTTCATCGGGAACTTTCTGCTCCATTTCCCCGCTGTCAATGATCTCTTCCTGCATTTTCATTACCTCCAGTATCTGTACACCGCTTAATTTTTCCAGAGGCGTTGTAATTACCGATGCTTTCGGGTTGACTTTGCGTAATTCTTCCCTGCACAACATTATTTTTGCTCTGTCTGCTTTATCAGTACGGCTTAAAAGAATCGTATCCGCATACCTGATCTGGTCGTTAAAAAATTCCCCAAAATTCTTTTGATAGAGAACATATTTCGTAACATCCGCCACCGTAAGGCTGTTCTCCAGAGTAACAGACTGTTTATCCTTCAGCTCCTGCACTGCTTTAATTACATCTGACAGTTTCCCCACCCCGGAAGGTTCTATGAGAATGCGATCCGGGTTATATTGCTTCACAGCCTCTTCCAGTGCCTTACAAAACTCCCCTTTTAGAGAACAGCAGATACAGCCGGAATTTATTTCCCGAATCTCAATTCCGGTTCCTTTTAAAAACCCTCCATCAATTCCAATCTCGCCAAACTCATTTTCAATCAACAGAACCTTTTCATCTTGAAATATTTCCCGCAGTAATTTCTGAATCAAAGTCGTTTTCCCTGCACCTAAAAATCCCGATATTATGTTGATCTTTGTCATTTGATTTTCCTTTCTTATTGCTGTGATTTTATTTTTATTTGCAATTATTCCTGATATATATTGATCTTTTCTAAGTATTTTCTATCTATTTAGTATCGGTAGGGATAGACATATTCTTTTTCTGCTTTTTCTGCATCCTCAATCCCGGTTACCTGGATTACAATTCCTTTCTCTTTATTATAATGGAAAATTCCCGTTACGGAAACCCATTTATCCTGTTTTAAATTTTCCGCGTCATCCCATATACAAATAGGCCCGCAGGGAGATAGATCCGCGATACAGCAGCTCATCAATAATCTTGTCACAGCAAATTCATTGTTTTCCAAAGTATCATCCCGGTATACAGTCCCATGCATCGTGATCTGGTACCCATCATACTTATCCGGATAATAACTTAGCTGCAGCAGCCAGTTATAAAAGTCTTCATCGCTAACCGTTATGGTTCTGTTTGCCTCATCCAATCCTGCGGGAATCTGCTGTTTTTGTTTATTTGGTACAGTGGAGGTTTTCCCCTCTTTCCCCTCTTCTGCTTCTGTTTCTCTTTGTCTATCCTGTGAGCGAACTATTTCCGTTTCCGTCTCTCCTGCATACGGCTGCCCTTCTTTGGAACTGCCCCCGCCTGGCATCTTATCTGATTTTTTGGATATATCACTCGAATATCCTCCAACGGCAGCATGAGACGTAAAGTTTCCATGGGGAAGCAGTATAATCATTAGCGGAATCACCAATACCAGACATCTGTTCACACTGGATTTATACTTTGGCGTTCCCACCTTCAGAAAACGGGATATTGCCCAGATCAACATAACAACTCCGGTAAAATATAGAAATGGCTCCATTCTTGGAGTTACAAATAATAAATAACTTTTGCTGTATGCCATCCCAAACATCATGACTGAGAATAACAGGCAGCAGGCGCCTTCTATCAGCGCTTCACAATTCAAGTAACGTTTCATAATACCACGCCTCCTCCTCCCAGCAAACCAAAGATCAGAATTACGCCATAGCAGACAATGAGCGTCGTTAATGCCAGCCTGACCACAAAAGTCTTCTTAAAATAGCCGTTTAGCATCAGCAGATTTTTGATATCCATCATTGGTCCAAAAACCAGGAATCCCATCATCGGCACAAAGGAAAACATACCGGACATACTTCTGGCAACCACTGCATCCGAGGATGAGCATAAAGATAATAAAAATGAAAGCAGTATCATAGCTAAAAGCGCTATTGGCATGCTGATTGCTCCAAATCCTTTCAGCCAGTTCAGATCAGCCGCCTGAAATACAGCTGAGAAGAAGATTCCGATTATCAAATATTTTCCAACATTAAAGAACTCTGTCTGGGCATGACGCATAAACAGTTGAAATTTACCGGTAATGCCTTTTGGTTCCCCACTCTCTTCGTAACACCCGCAGCTGCAACTGCCAAAATCCTCTGTTCCCTCTCTAAACAGCTGATCCGGCCTTTTGAAAAAGAAGGTAAGACCAATAATAAAAGCACACACTAACCCCAAACCCAGCCTGTAAAACACAACCCTAAGATCCAGGTTAAAAGCGTAATATGTAGATAACAAAACTACCAGGTTAACCACTGGTGCCGCAGCCATAAAGCAAATGGCTGCCTGAATGGGAACACCCTTTTTCAGCAGACTTTTAAAAACCGGTATGGCTGCACAGTCACACACCGGCAGGAAGAAACCACCTGCCATCCCCATCAGCATACCAAGTATGGGATTCCTGGGAAATACGCGCTCCATCCATCTCTGGGGCAAAAAGACCTGGATTGCCGATGACAGCAATACTCCCAGCAATAAAAAGGGAACTCCCTCCAGAAATACCCCCATAAATAATGTCAGGATGGTATTGAACAATATTCCTCCCTGTTCCAGCAGCGGTGCAGCCAGTATTAAAATTCCTATGATTCCTGTGATGACAGCAAATGGAACATAGGGAGATATTCTTCTTTTCCGAACCAGCTGTTTGATTTCAGGACTGGATAGCAGCCGGACTTCTGACCGGGATACACTGCGAATCTTTTGCTCAAATCTACGTCTCACCTCCCGGGTATCGGCATTGCGCAGTAATGACAGGTCACTGGCTGCCACCTGGGATACCGGGGCAGCCCCTGTCTGTCCCAGCAGCATATCCGCCGTTGGAACATCTGCCAGATAGATCACTTTTGCGATATGGAACAGTTCCCCCATCCGCAGCTGCAGAAAAATACGCTCCAACTTTGAAAATGCTTCCAACCCGTTCCATTCTACCCATATTTCATCAAACTTCTGTTGCTGCATAACCATGCAGATATCGTCCGCAATCTGCAAGATAGAATCCTCCAGTTCTTTTTTTGACCAGCTAAGCAGCTTACAATTCTTTGTCTCGTTTAACTCCTGCTCCCCTTCTTCAAACTGCAAAACAAGTATTTCCTTCTTTCTGCAATGGCGCAGCATCTGGGCAATAAATGTTGTTTTGCCGCTCTCCAGAAATCCTGCAACCACATATAAAGGTGTTGTCATTTAATTCCTCCTTCTTACTTTTTAAACAGCGCTTTTACAAATACAACTACAAGAAACCACGCCACTTCTAAAAGTACAATCGTTCCACCAGGCTTCCATCCGGCATAATAAGACAGTATTAATCCAGCAATTGTTGTGACCAGCGCAACAGCCACTGCCCAAAGAAGAGCTTTTTTATAACTTCTGCCCATCTGCATTCCGCAGGCAGCAGGAACCACCAGCATGGAGGAGATGATCAGCGCTCCAACTGTGCGGGAAGCTATGGATATGGTAAGCGCCGTCAGTACCGTAAATACAAAATTAATCCGCTGTACCGGTACTCCCGAAATACGCGCTGCATTTTCATCAAACCCTATATAAAATAATTCTTTATAGAGAAGCAGAACCGTGATCAGTACAATCAGGCTGACAGCCGTCACCAGTATAAGTTCCTCTCTGCTGATCGCAACGATACTGCCAAAAAGAAAACTGCTGAAGTTTGCACTGTTTTTTACAAACCCGGACAAAACGCCTGCCAAACCAATTCCTCCTGACATAACAATTGCAATTGCCATCTCCGAATAGCGGGGCAGCTTTCTGCGGATACGCTCAATTCCCAGTGCTGCAGCCACACATACCACCGCTGCACTCAGAACGGGGTTTATACCAAAAATCAGACCTGCTGCCACGCCTGCAAGTGAAGAATGGGAAAGTGCATCCCCGATCATTGACATTCTTTTCAGCACAATGGTCATTCCGATACAAGGTGTGATCACCGCCAGCAGAATACCTGCCAGAAAAGCCCTCTGCATAAAACTATATTGTAATATACTCAATTTGAAATTCTCCCCTCTTCCATTTTCAAAACCCGATGAGCCCCCGCACACTCTGAGATATTTCCATGGGTGACTAATAATATCGTAACTTTTCTTTTCTGATTCAGTTCGTTTAACAGCCGGTAAAATTCCTTTACGGATTGTGCGTCCACTCCTGCTGTAGGCTCATCCAGAACCAACAGCTTCGGATTGCCTGCCACTGCCCGTGCCAGCATGATCCTTTGCTGCTGTCCACCGGAAAGTTCTCCAATCCGTTTCTTCAGAAAACGCTCCATGCCAAGTTCCTCCAGGGTTTGAGTGACACATTCCCGGTGGATTCTCCCCGGTAAGCGGAACCTGCCAATCTGCCGGTAAAGTCCCGTCATCATAATTTCTTCTACCGTTGCAGGAAAGTTTTGATTATGGCTAATGCTGTTTTGAGGTACATATCCAACCTCACCAGCCGAAAACACACGTCCCGGATCCTTTCCAAACATCTGCACACGCCCGTCCTGCGGCTGTAACTCCCCAAGCAGAAGCTTCAGGAGCGTACTCTTTCCACTTCCATTTTCTCCGGTAAGAAGTACATACTCCTCTTCCCGGATTTCTAAATCCATATTTCGCAGAACCGGTACCTCTGCATACCGGAACGTGATATTTTCCATGCTGACTATGTTCATGAAGCATTCCTCTCTTACTGTTAATTTTATTTTCCACAACACAATTCATAAAATCTTTTACGGCGTACTATTTTAATGCTTCATCCAGTCTTTTCAGATTTTCTCTCATGACAGAAAAGTAGTCCGCACCAGCTGCAAGCTCTTCATCACTTAATCCTTCCAGTGAATTCAAAACTTCTGTCTTTGCTCCAATTTCATTTGCAATGGTTTTTGCAACCTTCGGACTCACAAGCTCTTCAAAAAAGATCGTTTTCACATTATGTTTCTTTGCAAACTGAATAACCTCATCCATTCTCGATGGATCCGGCTCTGAATCCGGCATAAGGCCTTCAATTCCAACCTGATTCAGTCCGTATGCTTTACAGAGATACCCAAACGCTTCATGCGCCGTAATCAGATCTTTGCCAGATGTTTTTGCAATTTCTTCTCTATACTCCTGATCCAGCTTTATGAACTCCGCTGCATAAGTCTCAAAATTTTTTTCATAGTAATCCTGATTCTTGGGATCTGCTGCCACAAAAGCATTTTTAATGTTCTCCATCTCTGCTTTTGCATTCATGGGATCCAGCCATACATGTGGGTCATAACTGATATCGTCTTTGTTAGCGTCTTTATCATGGCTGACTTCGCGGGCTGCAGTTTCCTCATCTCCGGCAGTTTCCTCATGGTCATGCGTCCCCTCCATGAGTGTTAATCCTTTCGCCGCTTCCACAACTGTCAGCTTCTGATTATCCAGTGATTCCAACACACTTTCCACCCAATGCTCCATACCTGCACCGTTGTAGATAAATACATCTGCCGATTCCAATTCGCGGATATCCGTTGCCGCCGGTTCCCAATCATGAGGCTCTGTACCTGCCGGTACCATATTGGTCACTTCTGCTTTATCCCCGCCTATTTTTGTGGCAAAATCATACATGGGATAGAAGCTCGCAGCCACTTTTAACTTATCCCCGGAATTTATTTCGTCTGATTCCCCTCCTGTATTGCTGCTTAACTGGTCTGAAATTTGCTTTTTCTGGTCTGTCATTTGTTTTTTCTCTTCTGCTTCCAGGCTGTTCTTCTCCCCGCAGCCTGCGCAACACAAAGAAACCGCCAGCACTGACAAAATAATGTACACTGATCTTTTCATGATAAAATCCTCCATATTCAATTATAATTTCTCTGATTTAATATTTGATTATTCCTCTTTGATTAGTAGGTGATTTGGTAAAATGGGCGCAAAAAAACAAGGTTTCCTCCTGCAAAAAGGCAGAATTCTCCCTTGCGTCCGCTGACTTAATCGTTCAGCCTTACCTTATAAGATATGAGTGTTTTCTTCTGAAAGAATTGATAAAATGACATTATCATAGCGATAAATATTGCCACAATGCAAAAGACTGTTACAGCACAAATGATTGCACTCCCAACCTGATGAATGAGATTTTCTGCATGCTGTATTTCAGCGCAGACCGGGCAGCTTTCGCCGGTACACTGATGCTGGATATTTTCTGCAATAAAAAAATTAGAGAGAAACAGAACACTTAAAACAGCAGCAATCAGAAAGATGGAGACAGCTTTATTGTATACTTTTTGATTTTGATTATGCAGGTTCCTCATTGTTGTTTTCTCTCCTTTCTTTCAGATTGCATTTATGGATCAGCTTAAGCGGCAATGACTGCAATAGCCATAGAGCGTAGTATGCTGCTGATCCAGCTCAAAATGATGCTCATTTAAAATATGGACGGAAAATTCCTCCATGCATACGCATTTTAAAGGAACCGTTTGTCCGCATTTCAGACAGACCAGCTTCCCATGGTTCTGTTTTTCTTCATCCCCTATATACCGGTATTGAGCAGGAGACCCGTCCATAGATGGTATTTTTGTGACCAGCCCATCCTGGTGCAGCCGCTCCAGCATCCGGTAAAGAGTAGTCTGCCCTGCCGGTATTCCCTCACTACGCATATAATCCATAAATTGTTCAACCGTGTAAAATTTCTCCTGGTTCGCTTTCAGACAATGCAGGATATTCTCCCTTTGTTTCGTCTGGTACTGACCGCGTTCCCCCAACTTATTTTCCTCTTTTCTTCAAATGTGAATTTGAAAATCATTTTCATTTTATAGCAGATTGTATTTTTTGTCAACTAAACGTTTTTTGTCACCTTAATACTTTCTGCAATATGCGGATCCATGATACCGCTCACAGGCGGAAGCACCCCTCTGTCCATAAGCGGAGAATGTCCAAGGATTCTCTTATAGGCACGATAAAATGCGGAATAATCTGCAAATCCCGAGGCGGCTGCCGCATCTGCTGCGCTGCACCCGTTTATCAGCAGCTGCTGGGCATAGATCACCCGCTTTTGCACCAGGTAATCAAATACCGTAGTCCCGACTGCTTTGCGGAAAACTCTGTTCAGATAATGTTTGCTCAGCAAAAAATGCTCAGCCAGATGATCCAGCGTAATTTCTTCTGAAAGATGGCGATTCATATAAATCAAGATCTTTGTTGCCAGGTCATTGTCCAGATTATGCCCATGAACTCCGCTTTCTTTTCCGCTTATGGCAACAATTCGTCCAAGAACGGCTTCCATACCAATGGGGATCAGTTGTTCCTGAAGCCCCGTCGGACTTTTCACATATTCGCAGAGTGCATCCAGACAGGCATCCAGTTGAAACTGCTTCACATTTTCAAAATATATTTTCTGTTTTGGATTTTTCTCAAAAGCCTGAAATACCGATAATAAAAGCCTCCGGTGTTCCATAGAGATGATATCCGGATGAAAATGAAGCGCATACCTGCGGTAATGGCTGTCGGAATTAATTCTTACACCATGAAATACATGGGGTGACAGCAGCAGAAGGCTGTGTGAAGTAAGGCAATATCGCTGTCCTTCCACCAGGTAGTCCGCATCTCCTTCCACAAAGTAAAACACCTCATAATAATTGTGACAGTGCAGATCATACTGATCCGTCCGATATTGCGTATCGCTGTAGCCAACATTGATCTGTTCCAAATAGCGGCTGTCCTGTTCTTTTTCATTTTCCGGCATTGCATAACCTCCCTAAGCATATTTTAGAATTGCATTCTGGCAGCTGTGCGTCACGCTCTAACTAAACCATAGCATAAAAATACTATAAAACATCAGAGCGATATTTGCAATATAATCGCCTCTGCTGGCAATGGTATTTTTATGATAAATAGGCTATAGTTTTTTCAAAGCTCCGGTAAAACTAAAATGAACCGGACAGAAAGGATATTATTATGATAACAGGAGCACAGCTTTATACCGTCAGAGATTATATCCAAACGGAAAAAGATTTTACATTTACAATTCAGAAAATTGCAGCCATGGGCTACACTACTGTGCAGATTTCTGCAATCGGCAAGGATATCCCTGCTGAGCGGATCCGCGGGGTGTGCGATGAAGCAGGGGTGGAGATTGTATTGACCCATAATAGTCCCGACCGGATTCTATATGATACGGATGCATTAATTGCTGAGCACAATATACTCGGCTGTAAGTATATCGGACTTGGCAGCATGCCGGAAAAATACCGCAGCGAAGACTGGATTTCTCATTTTGCCGATGATTATCTGGAACCTGCTAAAAAAATGGCTGCTGCCGGTAAGCTTTTTATGTATCATAACCACAACTTTGAATTTGAAAAACTGGGTCAGAAGCATATGCTGGAATATCTCCTGGAGGCATTTGCACCGGACGAACTGGGCATTACCCTGGATACTTACTGGATCCAGGCTGCAGGCGGTGACGTATGCCAGTGGATTACAAAATTAAAAGATCGTATCCCCTGCGTCCACCTGAAAGATATGGCAGTAGATCATGGTACTGCTATCATGGCACCCGTGATGGAAGGAAACTTAAACTTCACTAAGATTCTGCAAACCCTTGAACATACAAACTGCAAATATCTGCTGGTAGAACAGGATATCTGCCAGACCAGTCCCTTTGACTGTCTGCAGAAAAGCTATGACAATCTTGCTGCTGCAGGGTACCGTTAGAATGCCGTTATTCAGAGCGTGTCCGGAAAATCACTTTATCAGCCTGACACACCCTGCCCTCCATGAGAAATAAAAGATAGAATGATGTATAAAAATGAGGTGTAAAATATGGATAAAATAAAACTTGGAATTATCGGAATCGGAAATATGGGCAGTGCTCACGCGTTATCACTGAATGCGGGAAATATCCCTGAGCTGGAATTAACCGCTGTAGCTGACCTGCGGGAGTCCAGAAGATCATGGGCAAAAGAAAACCTCCCGGAAAACGTACAGATCTTTGCTGATGGGGACAGCCTGATGAAAGCAGGCTGCTGTGATGCCGTCCTGATTGCAGTTCCCCACTATGACCATCCGCGTTTAGTCATAAACGCATTTGAACACGGACAACATGCCATGTGTGAAAAACCGGCAGGTGTATATACCCAGCAGGTACGTGAAATGAATGAAGCCGCAGCAAAAACAGACAGAGTTTTCGGCATGATGTTTAACCAGCGCACCAATCCTGTGTACCGTAAAATATATGAAATGGTACACAGCCAAAATTACGGGGCTGTCAAGCGAGTAAATTGGATTATAACTGACTGGTACCGTACCCAGGCGTATTACAATTCCGGCGGTTGGCGTGCCACCTGGGGGGGAGAAGGCGGCGGCGTGCTTACTAACCAATGTCCCCATAACCTGGATCTTCTGCAGTGGATCTGCGGAATGCCCTCAAAGGTACACGCATTCTGCCATATGGGAAAATGGCATGATATTGAGGTAGAAGACGATGTAACTGCATATATGGAATTCCCCAATGGAGCCACCGGCGTATTTGTAACTACAACTGGGGATGCACCCGGCACCAACCGCCTGGAAATCACCCTGGAAAAAGGTAAAATCGTCTGTGAAAATGATATATTGCGCTTTTACGAGCTGGATTGCAGCGAACGGGAATACTGCTTTACCACCCAGGAGGGCTTCCAGCCTCCAGCCGGACACTGGACCGATATCGTTACGGATGGCGAGAATCTACAGCATACAGGCGTCTTAAGAGCATTTGCCGCAAACATTTTAAGAGGAGAACCCCTGGTGGCTAACGGCGAAGAAGGCATTAACGGACTTGCACTTTCCAATGCAATGTACCTGTCCGGCTGGCTGGGTAAAACCGTGGAACTTCCAATTGATGAAAATCTGTATCTGGAGAAATTAAACCAGCTGCGGGCTGGTTCTAAAATCAAAGAAGTGGAGGACATCACATTTAACACAGAAGGAACTTACGGTTCCGGAGGGAAACCATGAGAGCGGCTATTGTAGGATGCGGCAGTATCGCCCACGTCCACGCAGAAAGCATCTCCCGGCTGGATGGAATCACCCTGGCTGCTTTTGCAGATATTATTGGAGAAAGGGCACAGGAATTCGCAAATAAATATGGAGGTAATGCCTACGTCACATTGGAAGAAATGCTGGCAAAGGAAAAACCCGATGTGCTGCATATCTGCACACCCCACTATCTACATGTACCGATGATGCTGTATGCACTTAAGCACGGAGTCCATGTTTTTTCAGAAAAACCTCCGGTAATTTCAAAACAACAGCTGGATGAACTGCTCTCTCTCCACACAGAAAAGTATTTAGGATTTTGCTTTCAGAATCGTTATAATCCCAGTATCTGCCTGGTAAAAAAACTGCTGGAATCCAACGCTGCGGGAAATGTCATAGGTGCAAGAGGAATCGTGACCTGGGAAAGAGACGCAGCCTATTACACCGAAAGCACCTGGAGAGGAAAACAAGCCACAGAAGGCGGCGGAGCACTGATAAACCAGTCCATCCATACGATGGATCTGCTGGTTTATCTGCTGGGGACACCACAGAGCGTAGACGCGGTCATGCATAATCATCATTTAAAAGGGGTGATTGAAGTCGAGGATACGCTGGAAGCCTACATTCAATTTCCAGATGCAAGTGCCGTCTTCTATGCAACCACTGCTTACTGCGACAATGTTCCTCCATTGATCGAACTGTCCTGTGAAAACAGAACCATTCGGATCGAAGACCACGCAGTCACTTACTACTATCGTGATGGGCGCATAGAAACTCCCAAACTGCCCTCCGTGGAAGCACTGGGGAAAGACTACTGGGGAAGCGGACACATGAGCTGTATAGCAGATTTTTATAAATCCATTCGTGAAAACAGCCGGTTTACCTTGGATCTTGCTGGAACACAGGATACCATCCGTCTGATGCTTGCTTCTTACGAATCCGCCAGAACACAGAAAGAAATTTTCATAGATAACGAAGTTTAGAAGTGTATAACAAATTTGTAAATGTATAATAAGTTTGGATGTGCATAATAAGTTTGGATGTGTATATCTAGTTTTGAAGTGTATATCTAGTTTGGGAGTACATAACAAATTTGGAAAATAAAAAGAAAGGATTACGAATTATGTTGGAAAATGCAAAGATATCCTGTTTCGCAGATGAAATTGATACCGACCTATTAAAACAGATAAAGCTTTTAAAAGAATTGGAATTACGTTTTATCGAATTCCGCAGTGCCAATCACAAAGGCGTTGCAGATTATACAATTGCTGAGGCATTACAGGTAAAGAAAGAACTGGACCATAACAGAATTGCTGTTTCCGCCATAGGCTCACCTATTGGAAAAATATCTGTTACGGATGATTTCACATCCCACTTTAAACAATTTCAGCATATAACAGAATTGGCTGAAATTTTTGAGACACCTTATATCCGGATGTTCAGCTTCTATCTTCCCAAAGACAGCGCCCCCGGGATCTATCGGGATGAAGTTCTGAAACGCATGGAACTGCTGGTGAATTACGCCGCAAAGAAAAACCTGGTCTTACTTCATGAAAACGAAAAAGGGATCTACGGCGATACAGCCATACGCTGTCTGGATTTGATGAATGAATTCTACGGTCCAAATTTTGGTGCCACCTTTGATTTTGCTAATTTTATTCAATGCGGACAGGACACCCTGGAGGCTTACGAAATGCTGAAACCCTATATTACCTATCTACATATCAAAGATGCCATAAAAGCTACCGATGAAATCGTTCCTGCAGGTAAAGGAGACGGACAGATTCTCTCTATCCTAAAACAACTGGATATGAGCGGATACAGCGGATATATCAGCCTGGAACCTCATCTTGTGGATTTTGATGCCCTGAAAACACTGGAGCAGGAAGGGCAGGAAAAAGGACGGACAGATGGACCGGAAGCGTTTCGTATTGCTTATCAGGCACTTATGGAAATGATTCGATGAAGGTATGGCACGCAGAGACCCTTGGCACGCCCAAACCGAACGCACCGCCGAGCTCGGAAAGCTTGTCGGTGCGCAAATCACAAAAGAAAAGAAAAATACGGGCGCAGCAGACCATGTGCTGCTGCGCCCGCAGTAACTTTACACCATCATCAAAATTTGGCGTTCCCCCGTTAGAAAATGTAATCTGTCCATATCACTGGTGTTCTATATAAAAAGAAGCGATGCCAAAAGGCTTTTTCAAAAATGATAACTTTTCCTCTCTGCTCTCTGCTGTTCTTCTCATATAATAGTCAACCGGTGTAATTCGATATCCCGGGAGTTCCAAGGTACAATCCGCCTCTGCTCCTTCCACATCTCTCAGCCAGATAAAATATCCCTTTCCCTCTCTTTTGATATTCATCAGCTGCATATGTTCCGGAAGTTTTAACCTGGAATTCGGGTTCACGGATAATTCCGTCACCTCTATACCTTCCGTAACATATGCACAACGCTCCATTAAAGCTTTTTCTTCTTCCTGTTTGTAACCAAACAGAAGAAAGCGGTAGGTAAAATCTCCGCCAATCCATTGCGGGAAATTAGTTCCCCACATATTATTATACAAGTTAAAACACATTACCGGTCTGGTCTGCTCATATTGATGGCGGTATTGATAGACTCCATTTTCACCGATTGACATCAACGGTGTATCCCAGGGTACGATGCAGACGCCTGCATCCTTATAAGAAGCTGCCGCAAAATTTTCCAACGCATAAAACACATGATTGCCGTCTTCTATAATGTCCTGCGCCGGGTCTATTACCACCCCGGATTTATTTATCCGAAAATGTCTGGGGTTTTCACCAAGCGGAATTCTTATTGTTCCGGATTCAACAAAAGGGGTCTCCTGTTTTCCCTTTAGATGAACTGCTGCAAACAATTCGTCACCTGTTTTTGGCATCGTTATTTCAATGATGATCTCTCTGGCATCTCCATAGCAGTCTGCACTGATGTCATTTTCATAATAAAATGTGATAGTATCGACCTCTATTTTATAATTACGGAAACGCGGATGAAAAGTTTTGTTTTTACATTCCGGATAATTTTCTCTGCCATAATCCTGTATTCCCCAGGTTGAAAAACGGTAGCCATAAGTCCGCAGAAATTCAGTAATCTGTTCTATCCCATATCTCGTATATTCGTATGATAATATCCCTGTACCATCTTTCGATTCCAAAATATTTTTGTCTAATTCTTTATCAAACAGCCTCAGAATAATTCCACTGGATTCATCAAAATACAGCATATATCTGTGATTTTCTACCCAGGTATTTTCACCATCCCTCAAAAATATAAGAGAACCTTCGTCTTTTTTACCGTTATCTTCTTTTACTGGTTGTGGTTGTATCTTATTTCTCTGAATCGTTACAGGTGTTGTCTGAAGTGGCAGTAAATCTTCCACAAAGCAGGCAGCTGTTCCATACATCGTTCCCATCTGCATTGGAGTCCCATTGATTTCCAAATTAGCATCGGTAAGGCTCTCTTCATACTCCTTAAGGGGAACCCATCCTGTAAAAGGCATTGCATTGGGATTAAAAAATGAAAGCTGTTCCCCCTTTTGCAATTCCAGCTGTTCTTTATACTGCTGCAGATCTTCCATACAGCAATTTGCACGGTTTCTCTGCTCCTGCCACGACTTTTCCATAAACCTATAATTTTCCTGTCCGCGCGCCTCTTTAAAACTTTCTTTTTCAAAGACCCGCTGAGGTCCCAGCCAGGTTTTTACATCTGCTCCCCAGGTATGTTCTCCAAATAAATGCATATGCTCATAATAATCCGATATCAGAAGTTCCTTTTTTCTTTCCCCGTAACTATTTTCTGAGTCCGCACTCATAGCATTCAGCTTCTGCAAGCGAATACTTTTCCTACGCATTTCCCTAATCCTGCCTGCTTCCTCCGGATAAGAGCCAACCCCATGAATCCAGGTATCTGCCAGATCTTTTTGTACTACCGGAAGGTGCGAAAGATCATGTTTGCTAAGCTCTCTGTAAAAATCATCCATCGTTCCGCATACCACCTGTGCATTTGGATATAATTTTTTAGCCTGTTCCGCCATTTCCAAAATCAGCCTGGCAGAATGCGGCCCGCTGTTATCATGAGTGTGCATCATTGCCATCCAAACCGGAAAATTCCAATCCTCCGGTGCCTTTAAGCCGGAACCGTATCCGCCTTTACTATACATAGTCAGTACTTTCCTGCCGCTGGGTGCCTCCCAGAAAAAGAGGTCCGGCACACGAGGCGGGGTAGCAAATTCATTGCAGCCTAAATGAAGAAATGGAATGCCGGAAGCACTTAGCAGCTCGGGAAGCATAAATCCATGCCCAGGTACATCTGTCATTTTAGCAGCTATCGGATATGGCTTTTCGTACTTTTCGGACAACATCCGTCCATATCGAAGTCCTTCCAGATATTCCTCTTCTCCGCAAAAATCCGTATGGGAAGTAAAAGGCAGGGCATGCCAGGCAATCTGCCCATTTTTAATGTAATGCTCCAGATCTTCCAGCTGTTTGCCTCTGCATCTTTCTAAGATTATTTTCAAAGGCCATGCCGGCATGGTCCAGACATATTTCAGCGGTCCCATATCTTCCGTAGATTTACAGGTTTCTAACACCTCCTGCAGCATTTTGCCAGCATACTGCTCTACTACATTTGCGGCCAGATCCGTAAACCCTATGTCAAAATGTGTTTTAAAAACTAATATTATTTTCTCTACCATGATAAATTCCTTTCGTTATAGCCCTCATAAAAAAGACTCGGTCAGCTATCCCACAAGCTGGAGCGTACATCTGTCAGAAAGCAATTTTCAGACACGCTCTAATCTGCCTTATATTCTGCTTCCAGCTTATGTACCAGTTCAATCAGTTCTGCCGATTCTGCAATTTTATAGTCCGGAATTTCTTCCTCGTGTTGGGGAACCATAGGATAACGCGGGGACCAGGTTAGCAGAACGGAAGTAATTCCAAAGCGCTTCGCCCCTGCAATATCGCGTTTTATATTATTTCCAACCATGATAATCCTTTTTTTATCTTCTGCTTTCAATCCCGCCAGCTTCATTGCGGTTTCAAACATAACAGCCGCAGGCTTTTCCGCCCCTGCCCGTTCCGATACCGCCCTTGCCAGAAACAGATTATCCATTGCATTTTCCCGATATACATTTTCAAACGATTCTTCCAGCCCATCCGCTACCAGTACAATCGGATAGCCTTCTTCGTTCAGATAATGCATGGTTTCCCTTGCGCCCGGAATACACTCTGCGCTCTGTACAACTCCGTCTATCCGCCTTTTTTCACTGGACTCATCTATGATTGTATCCCCGCTGTCTGTGAAAATAATAATATTCCTCTTCATTTATGACTCTCCTGATTTCCATTCTAATACTGCTAAATTCCAGATTCCGTATCCTGCAAAGTGAGTTCGCCCACATGTTCCGTAACAAACCTGTTTTGGGAAACCGGTTTATATGCTTTTGTTAGTTCCACTCTGTTATCCGTAAAAATAACCTGTTCTATGTTTTTGATCCATAAGAGCCGTCTGTCAAAGCAGCGGAAGATATTGTGGGTAATACTCATAAATTTATGGTAATAACTGCCCGCTTCAAGCTTTTTTGCGCTGGGGCTGACCTGAATGGGCGCCTTTCCCCAAGCCGGAATATAGGCACAATTATCAAAGATATTTTCACTGATTTCCAATCGATTCACGGCCCCGGATTCAAACCAGTCTTTTGAATCCCCCTCTATCAAGACCGCTGCTCCGGAAATATGAAAATAATTTTTATGAATGCGAATATTTCCCCCCGCAGTTACGCTTTTAAGCACTCCTGGTTTCCATCTGTCCGGATCATTAGAAACTCTCTGTTCAGTATCTCTGCCGATATTGCTTTTTGGCAGCAGACAGGCAGCATAGAATCTCCGTCCAGAACACGAAATGATTCACCGCTTTTTAGAACCGGCATTCCTTTATGCTGATGATGCACCAGCTTTATCAGTATTCTGTGATCCGGCATCACATCTACAATCTGTGCATAGACTCCATGAATATTTATCCCATCGTCCAACTGATTTTCAAGCAGACAGTCTTTTATCAGCAGCTTTCCACGGCATCCTATCATCTGTATTGCATCTGCCTCCGTAGTAAAAACCTCATTTCTACCCGGTTTACGCATCACATTATATCGTTCTAAATGAATATTTTCTGAACGGCAGGCGATAAATCCCATTCCTGCTGCATGATAAACGGTTACATCACGCAAGTATATTTTAACACAGTTTTCCAGATAAAAGGCAGGACAATTTCTGGGATGATGCCGAAAAATAACCGGATTGCCAACTCTGGAGGCGGCGTCAAAGCGCTGCCCATCTTCCGGTAAGCGAACGCATAACAAACCGGGCTCTTTTTCTTCCCAAACTGCGGTCTCTCCTGCATCCGGCATATTAAAAGAACGGTCTACATTTCCATAGACAGGCTCCAGACGTTCCTGATCCAGCTCCATCCAGCGGTTCAGCTCGTGGCAATAGTTTTCACCTGTAAAATACAGCCTCCGATGTTTTATAAAATATGGATATTCTTTCTGGTCAATTTCCAAATCGATCCGTTTTTCATCTGCATATCGGATAATTCCCTGGGAATGTCCTGCTCTCGCCAGATCGACGGTAATTCCTTCTATTACAATATCTTCGCACCGATTCAGCAGAAACGGAATCATGTCTGTATGAAAAATAAAGTGTGAATTATTTCCTTTTAACTTCAGCTTTTTATAATCACTCAGGTCAAAAGCTGCTTTTTTGATTGTATCCTCATCATGGTTTGAAATAAATAACAGCGTTTCTCTTGCATAATCCGGGTAAAAATGATAGGTTCCGGATTCAAATTCAATATTTACATCTTCTCTCCCACGGTACTCATCCAGCAACTTTCTCAGATACCAGGTGTTTTCTTTTCGATCCGCGGGCAAAATGTTCCATTTTCTAACCTCCAGATTATTCACTGCACAGCCTTTCCGCCACGGTATCAGCAGTTAACACCATCTTGCTGCTTAGCTTTTTTAGCTGTAACGTGACTTTGCCTTTATTGTTTATTATACCGTTTTGCTTATTCATTTCAATCATCCCTTTACACTTCCAAGCGTCAGACCCTTCGTATAATATTTCTGTAAAAATGGATAGACAATCATAACCGGCAAAGTGGTAATGACAATCTGTGCCGCATTTGCCGCTTTTCGGCTGGTGGACGCCCACATTGCAAGCTGGTCATTCGTCATAGAGGTGAGATCCGGAACAGTCAGTATTCCCTGGAGATACGTCTGCAATGGATACTTCGCAGTATCATTAATATACATCAGTCCGTCAAACCAGGAATTCCAATGGTTTACAAAGCAGAAAAGCAGTAATGTTGCCAGAGCAGGTTTCGCCAGAGGAATAAATATCTTGAACAATATTTTCATGTGTCCGGCGCCGTCAATCAGTGCAGATTCTTCCAATTCTTTGGGGAGCTCTCTGAAAAAATTCAATAATATCAGCATGTTAAAGACATTTACTGCACCCGGCAGCACTAATGCCCATATGCTGTCCATCAGGTGCGTATATTTTACGACCATAAATGTAGGAATCAGGCCGCCGCTAAAAAACATAGTTACTACAAAAAACCAGACATAAAACTTTCTTGCGGGAAATTGATGATCTGTTTTTGACAAAGGATATGCAATCAGCACTATCAGGAAAAGGTTAATCGGAACCCCAACCAGAACCCTTGCCACCGTTACAAAAAAGGACATATAAAATTCTTTGCTTTGTAATATAAATTTATAAGCGTACAGCGTAAAATCTACCGGCCAGAGTGATACCTTTCCGGCGTCCACAGCTGTACTGGAGCTAAATGACAGACAAACAATATACCATAGGGGCACCAATGCCATTATGATCATGACTATCATCAAACCGTAATTGCATACGTTGAATATTTTTCTTGCTTTCGAAGAACCCATCAGAATCTCATCTGTAGATTTTTGTCTTACTTTTTGGGACATATATTTTCCTCCTAGAAGATACGGTAGTTACTGAATTTATTCGCTACGAAATAAGATATTGTCATCAGTACGAAAGATACCACCGATTTAAATAATCCCACTGCCGTAGCAAGTGAATACTGCCCATTTAAGATACCCATGCGGTATGAATATGTATCGATAATATCTCCCGTTGAATAAACTGCGGGGCTGTACAGCATAAAGACCTGGTCAAATCCGGCATTCATAATATTACCAACCCCCAGTACCATTAAGAGCATGACCATCCCCATCACACTTGGAATTGATATCTTTAAGATCTGTCGGAACCGTCCCGCACCATCGATTGCCGCAGCCTCATAAAGCCCGGGATCAATGGCAGTTAACGCTGCAAGATAAATAATCGTATTATATCCCAGCTCTTTCCACAGGTCTGTTGAAACAAGGGCAAATGGAAACAACTCAGGGGTTCCAAAAAAGTAAAAATCATTCACTCCCACCATTTGCAGCAACGAATTTACAATACCGGAACGGGGTGAAAAAATCTGAAGTAAAATACTTCCAAGAATAACCCAGGATAAAAAGTACGGAATAAACGTAACGCTCTGTACAAATTTCTTAAATTTTGTGTGAATCACTTCATTTAGCAGCAACGCAAAAATCAATGGAAAAACAATTTTTGCAATCAGCTTTAAAAATGCAATGACCATTGTGTTGCGGACAATGGAAAAGAAGTCCGGCATTTTGAAGATGTATTCAAAAAGATCAAAACCTATCCAGGTACTGCTCTTGAACAGGGAATAAAAAAAGCCGTTACTGGATGGTATATAATCCTGAAATGCCATAACCATTCCAAGCATTGGTCCGTAATTATAAATAACAACCAGGATTACAGGAATCACCAGCATTAAATGCAGCGTGCGGGTATGTTTCCGGCTTTTCGCCGTTTTAACTGCATATTTTTTCATATTGCGCCTCCTTATAATTGAATTTGGGCATAACAAAAGACTGCCGGCAAGTACTGTCTTCGCCTTACCTACTCACCGGCAGTCCACTGTTTAATTATTTCTATTTCCCAAGACTTACTTCTATTTCCTTTTTAATATCATCTCCTCCAAGCTGTGCCCAGGTAGTCAATGTCTGATCCCAGGTGCTTAAGTCTGCTCCAGATACGATATTTACGAATGCTTCATCAAAAGTCTTCTTCCAGACAGCCAGTTTCGGCAGCATTGTGGAAGACGGAAGTGCCTGCCACAGATTATTGGTAATCTGGGTATCTTTGTTCATTTCATAGATTACATAATATGCATGGCCTTCTGCCGGATAATACCGGTTCCAGTCTGACCAGCAGTCGGCAGATCCATCCTGCTGGAATTTCAGTGTATTATCATATATTTTCTTATAATCTTCTGATAATGCAGAACCATCCTTTTTCTCAATTGCACTACAGATTGCCTGTGTAGCCGAACGTTCTTCCTGGGGATCCTCAATCGGAACCATGTAGGCATCACCACATACTGTACGGTTTTCATCAAAGAAATATGGATCAAACATTTCCGAATCAGAATCACTGATTTCTGTCACCAGATTCAGCATTTTAATGACTGCCTCCGGATTCTTACATTCTTTTGATACCGCATAGGCTGAATTTAATGGCTGAAAACCAACCAGCAAAGTATCCGTTCCTTCTTTTGCCGGCATTTTCATCGCATACCATTTGGCGTCTTTGTTATTTGGGTAGGTATTGTGGATTGCCCATGCCGGATAACCCCTGGCTCCAATACAGATACCGGCTTTTCCTCCATTTAAATCTTCAAATGCCATGGTGCTGTCATAGGTGGAGAAGTCTTTTGCAATTGCACCTTCCTTATAGAGATCCTGAAGCCACTGGAATCCTTCTTTCATCTCCGGTTTTTCACCATCCCACACAACCTTGCCGTCTGCGTCCTTGGAATAAAACAGCATTCCGTCATGCCAGGATCCGGGATAGACTCCAAATCCGGTAAAGAATGAGGTAAAGCCGCTCAGTCCGTCTTTTCCCTGAATCGCTAATCCATAAGTATCATTTTCACCATTTCCATCCGGGTCATTCTTCGTAAAGGCAATTGCAAGTTCTTTTAAATCTTCCATTGTTTTGGGAAGTTCCATACCGAGGTTTTCCACCCAATCCTGTCTTATGTAACAGAGATCCATATTATTTAAGGATTCTGTAACATTGATTGGAATATACTTAAGCTGTCCGTCAAAAGTTGCTGCTTCAAGTGCTGCCTTTCCGGCTTCTGTTGAAAAGCGTTCCTTTACAAGAGGAGAAGCATATTTTTCAAAAGCGTCGGTCAGGTCTGCAACCATGTCTGCCCTTACCAGCTTAGTCATCTGTTCGGCATCACCTACCTGAAACAGATCCGGTACATCTCCGGAAGCAATCGCTGTATTTAACTTACTGTTGAACTGACTGGCATCCGCACTCCATTCAACTTCAATATTAATCCCGTATTCCTTGTATTTCTGTATCCAGGGTGAGTCTTCTCCGGTAGGAATTGCATCCGCGAAATTTCTCTGTGCCACTGTAATCGTAACCGGGTCCGTAAATTTGCCAAAAGGGTCGGTATCTGCTGCATCGCCATTCCCGTTTTCTTTTGCCGTTTCTTTTCCGGCTGCAGCATCATCCGGTGGAGCCGCATTATTGCCGCAGGCAGCCAGACTGGTGGCCATAATTGTCATCCCCATAACCAAAGCCAGATTTTTTGCAAATCTCTTTTTCATACCTTGTATCCTCCAATTTTTTCTAAACAGTGTGTATGTTTTTGATAATCTTATTGTACTTGAAACCCCTGTCAGATTCAATTTTCTTGTTTTTACTATTCTTAACCATTTTTTACTATCTGTTTTTATTGAATTCAGAGGAAATGGTAAAAGGAGCGAATCTTTACTTTTTACCCTAAAACAATGGTAACACTTTCACCTCGTCTGCAAAAGTAGGATTTTTGTTCTTCTTGGCAAACCAGGATTTCATAGGTTTCATGCCTTGTATCCTGACGGATCTCCAGATCAAACAAATTCTGCCCGCTTTGTATTCTCTTAAGTATGACACAGTCCCAGGTTTTCGGCAATGCCGGTCTGCAGGTCAAACGTTTAAAGCCAGCCGGGGAAAGCCCTAATAAGCCTTCGATATAAATACGGCAGTATAATGCACTCTCTGCAGATAAATGTCTCTGATTTCCTTCCGGATAAGCCTCTACCGGATAAGGGACATGTTCTCCCAACGTCCTTCTTTTACTGTAAGCAGTTAAATATTCGATGCCAAGTTCTGTTTCTCCTGCAGAAAAAGTGCCCCGCAAAGCGTATAAGGTCGACCGGTCCCAAAAGGTGTGGTCCCCTTCCATGGTAGCCAATCCATCCCGGTTCCACAACCGTTTCGAAAACAACGCATCTATTGTCCCTTCCTTGCGGTTCGTCAGTCCCATTGTCAGCGGTATACAGATCCAGGAGCGCAGGGCATCACTGGTTTCACAATAGCGGTACGTATCAAACCCTCTGATCCTGGCCCCGAAATACTGCTCAATTGCTTCGCACAGCTCTTCACGCCGATTTAAATAATCCTCTGCAAGTTTCGTCTCACCCAGTTCCTGTGCCAGAATCGCTCCTGTACGCAGAGCTTCATACGTCAGGCAGGAGGTAGCCAGATTTGTATTACCACTTGGAAACCTTCCTTCCAGTTCATCTGAGTCAGAGAAGATCACTCCTTCCTCTGTTTTCTTCTTCTCACAATAAGTAAGGCACCATTTAATTGCCGGAAACAGCTCCCTGGCTATTTCTTCATCCCCTAAAGTCAGTAAAAAACGGGATGCTCCATATGCATACATCGCCGCATCTCCCCGGTCTCCCTTTCCTTCCCATATATCATTCCCCTCTGCTACGATCGATGAAGGAATGGCTTCATAACCGGGCCCCATAAAGGGCTGATACAGCCGGTAACAATGAATGGCACTTTCTATCGGTTCTTTCCTTCCGGTATAAGCAAAAAATGGATTCGCATATTCCGCCTGGTCGTTTGTCCACACGGCGGCATAATAATGGAGTCCGCCCGGGCTGTGCAGCAGCCCCGCTTTCGTTTCAAAAATACTTTCCGTACTCCGGATTTTTGCAAAAGCAAATGCCTGATTCAGAATGGGGTCCGGCGTGATAAGCTCCAGTGAGTCCCGGGATTCCATCAGAAAATTACATCTTTTCGCTTCCGAAATCCTGCCATCGTATAATAAAGGATCTTCCATTAACTTCCTTGCAGAATAAGAAAAAAAGATATCCATGCTGCATCCCGGTTCCAGGCTGAGTTGCCCCTCCCGGGAACAGGCACATTCATGGACATAAATTCCATGAACGCCTCTCTGCGTTCCCTTTTCCACGCAGTCAGATATGGAAAAAACAATTGGAACCATCCCATTATTATTTATACTCAGCTTCAGGAAAGCCGATTTCTCATCCGGTGAGGGATAGAAGGAACGGCATATCTGAATACCATTTCCGTTATTTTCCCAAATCCTTAAGATCCCGTCAAACGTAATCTGCTCGCCTGTAAAGTCCACGATCCTGCCCTCCATCCGGATTTTTGGATTCACCACAATCCCCTGATGCACCGTTTTCATGCTTCCATGGGTATCATTGGGAATCATTCTGAGAAAGGGCCACACTAAAGTTTGCTCCACCTGTACTTTTTTGTTTTCATCCACATGGTATGCTACATATTGGGAGACATATTTCCCGCTCATTTCAAGATGGTCTCCATGGGGCAATACCCGGTCTTCATCCAAATCCCATAAGATCCCATCATACTTATCCAATTTCCACCGGAGTGATTCCTTATATTTCTCCATCCCTTTGCCCTTCTTTCTTGTCTTTTTTCTCCAGAAACTCACTGACAAACATAAGATATACGCTGGCAGTCCATGTGTATCCCGGTGCCCGCAGTCCTTTTCCTGTTACTGCATCAAAGTTTTCATAGTTTCCCTTCGCCTGCTTTTCTACCATTTCGCAAAATCCCGTGGCAATCTTTTTAGCAAGAGCCTCATTTCCTCCCCTGTTCAGCCCATCTGCCAGAAGATATGTGCTAGGCGCCCAGATCGGTCCCCTCCAGTATCCATCACTTTCATACTTTTTGCTGCTCTTTGCTTCCGTCGCCGGTCCCCACATGGTCAGGAACTCCGCCTCCAGTATCTGTGATATGCAAGCTCTTTCCTTTTGCGGCAGAATATCTCCCAATACCAATGGCATACAATTCAGCAGGCAGTGGTCTTCTGGCAGCTGCTCATGGCTCCCATCCCTCATGGATACAAACCTGCCATTTTCATAACTGTGTTCATACAGGCTGTTTAGTAAACCCTTAGCCTGCTCTTCCCAATGTCTGACGCCATCCCCATCTTCCAGTGCAGCTGCAATTCTGGCAAGACATTTCATCTGCAAGATCAAGAATGCCGGTAGGTCCGGTGTTTCCACAAAATATCCACCGTCAAATACCGTGGCATTATCCCAGCCGCAATCACACCCCATCGGATATGCCGGTATTCCGTCCCTATCATAATCCCGATATTCCATCCACCAGTTTGTCCACCTGGAAAGATAATGGTATACCTCCTTCAATACGTTCTTCGAGATATCCATTTTATCCATCAATTTTGAAAAGCACCATCCATGGATCGGTGGTTTGGTGATACACCAGACAATCTCACCATTAGGTCTCCACATATCCGGAAGACACCCATTTTCCGCCTGAAGCAAGAACGGTACCAGAAATTGTTCTAATGCGGCCTTTGGATCAGACTCTGCCAAAACCAATGCATTGAAACAATGATCCCATGACCAAACGGCGCACATACTTTTCTTAGACATCAGCATCGTATCATATGCATAATTTCCCCTTGCACGAACGAAACTGGACCAGAGATTAAACCAAGTAATTTCACAATAAGCCTTTCTCTCCTCACTCACATCCTGCATTTTATTTTTAAAATCTTCCCATTCCTTTTGAATCCCGGCAATATCCTCTTTTGGATTAACCGGAAGATTTAATGATCTTTTTTCCTGATCTGAGATGCGGATTACAGCAAGAATCTTATCGTCTTTACAGCAGATTTTAAAATTTTGTTTTACACCTGTCTCTCCGCCATTTTCGTATAGCGGCTGGGACAGCAGCACACCCTGCCCATTTTCGATCTGACACATGGTATACAGATGCTGATGAATATTTATAATATGTATTTTACTGCCTTCTGTTATTCCATAACCATATTGGTTTTGCTGCCGGAAGGTAAGGTCCAGTCCCTCGCTTTCCACCGCCAGTTCCTCGTCATCTCTGATATAGAACCGGACACGCCACTCTTTGCTGCTTACCAGAACGACGGCTGGATCTGCCGTAATCTCAACGGGCACCTCCCTGCCATCCCTGGAAAATAGCACCTCATACATTACATCTTCACCAAAACTTTTGCTCACATTATGAATCATAAGTTTGGAAGACGCAAAATCAGCCGATAAGGAGAGATATGCTCCATACCGGCTAAAGGGTATATGACTTAAATTTATTTTAACTGCTTGTTCCATTTTTTATACCTCCTGGTCTTTTATGCACTCATTATAACCTTGGAGTATGGATGGAACAATTGACATATTTTTACCTTTCTTCACCTTTCTTGACACCATTGCGGTAATCCAATGGGGACACCCCTGTATATTTCTTAAAAGCCCGGTTAAAGGACTGCACCGACTCATATCCCACCCAAAGTGCAATATCCTGAATCCGGTCTGTACCGTTACGGATAAGTTCCTTCGCCCGTTTCATTCGGACATGAAGAATATAATCATAGAGCTTTTCCCCTGTTTCTTTCCGGAACAGCCTGGAAAGGTAAGATGCATTCAAATGTACTTTCTCTGCAAGCATCATCAGGTTCAGATCTTCCTCTAGATGCTCCTGTATATAATTTTTAACATTCGATACATAATTTGATAAACCATCTCTCTTTTCTTCAAAATACAGCGAAAATATCACTTCCGCAGTCTTCTGGAGAAAATAAACGGCCTCTGTCCAGTCTTCATGCATCTCTGCCCGCAAAAGCTTGTATAGCTCCACTTTAAAAGCCATTTTTTCATTTAACTGCCACATATTGATATAGCGCAGAAGCATGACTGCAATTTTATAGTAGATTTCCTGCGCCAGGGCATAATTCATACTCTGTCCTTCTTTCAGCCCCTCAACGATCTGCCAGAACAGCTGAAAATAACGATCCTCCTGGCCCATCTCCATATAGGTCTCAAGTTCCGGAATCTTCACAAGCTGTTCCCAGCTCTCCTTTACATTTTCTTCCTCAAACACAGTACTTCCCGCGCCTGTCTGCCTGTCACAGGGAATTAAGCTCTCCGTTACCTCCCGGTCACGGTAACCCAGCATATTTTGAATTCTGCGGTACATTTGGGGATTGTCAGCAAAATCCGGCTGGACGCATCCATATGCAAAAGAAATCGAATATCCCACATTTTTTAAAAATGTCTTTTGAACATACTCCAGTAATTCTGATATTTTCTTAACCCCTTCTCTCTGAGGCTGCACCATCCACATATAGGGTGTAATCTGATATTCAGATAAATAGTTGTAAAGTTGATATTCATTATGCAGATATGACAACATCACAGTCTTAAGGACAAATCCGAAATGCTCCATCTCATCTGCCGGGAAATCCTCTTCCGGTATATCAAGTGCAGCACCGATTAGCCAGACTGGCTCATCCATCGTAATATCGATCTGATATTTCTCAAAACTCTTACGCAGCTGATCCAGCCGTCCTGTACCATGCAGAAATTGCCCGATCACTTTATTCTGCAGCAGCGGAAAAGCCATTTTACTCTGCTCCAAGGCTTTTTGCAGCACTTCCTTCTCTTTGTAGCTTTGTTCCAGTTCTTCAATCACTTCTGCTACTGTGTCTACGATCTTCTCTACAGGTTCCAGTTTTGTCAGAAAGCGCGTGTGGGCATCCTGGGCTGATGCATACACATACTCAAAATCCATATAACCTGTCAAAAATACAAAACATATTTTGGGCCAAGTCTTTCGAATTTCCTGATACATCTCTACCCCATTCATTCCAGGCATCTGTATATCGGAAACAATGATATCCACTTTAAATTCTTTAAAATATTCCAATGCCTTTTCTGCAGAATCCACCATATAGACATCCAGATTAATTCTGCTCCCCAGATTTTCTTTTAAAATCCTTCCAAAGTATTCCAATACATCCAGTTCATCATCCACTAACAATAATCGATACATGCTATTTCCCTTCCGGTATCTCCATTTTTATCCGAATTGTTACCTTTAAACCGCCATACCCGCTTCTGGAAAGTAAAATACCTCCCTCACCCCGATAAATTATTTTTAAACGGTGATGAATATTTGCCATCCCATGGATTTCACCTTCTGTCACTTCCATGCTTTCCCGCATGGTTTCCAATTCAGAGTCAGTAATTTCACCGCTGTTTTCTATGTAAATATCCAGGATATCTTCCTCCTGTTTAAATCCCATATGCAGAAATATTTCATCTCTTGTTCTTTCTACAACATACTTGAACACGTTCTCAAAAACAGGCTGTATGATCAACCTTGGAACCGTAATTTTCTGATAACAATCTGCAAGTTCATCAATCTGCATACTGAATCGGTTGCGAAAACGGGTATGCTGAATATTAATATAGGTATTGGCATGGTCTAATTCTTCTCTAAGCGGCAGATACTCCCTGCCGTTTCTTGTAATAAACATAAAGTACTGTCCCAGCTGCCTGCTGAAATCCGATGCAAATTCATAGTCTTCCGCATTGATCCGGTTGCTGAGCACAATAAAACTGTTATACAGAAAATGCGGTGATATCTGCGTCTGCAGCTGCTTTAATTCTGCTTTCTGAAGCAGAATTTCCTGTTTGTAGTTTTTATCAATAAGAGATTTCAGCTGTATGGTCATATTATTGAACCTACTGTAAATGTACTGGAACTCATCATACCGGTTGTACGCAATCCTTTCATCCAGATTCCCCTCTGATACGCCCTCCAAGCCATGAACCAGCACCTGCAGAGGCCGGTGAATCATTGAAAACAACTTCTTCAGAAACCAGATACCGCTGATGAACAGCACACCCAGTAATAGAATATAGATATTTTTATACTTATTTAAATTTCGGTATACATCCTTATTATCAACATAGGCGACACAACTGTATGCCGTATCTGCTACAGGCATTATCTGAATCAGATATCCTCCTTTTTCTGTCATTTCGGGAATGCTGCTTTTCTCTTTCATTTCCTGTAAAATATCTTTAATTTGGGGTTCTATTTCATTTCCGATTGTTTTACCGGTTTTCAGGTCATAAAGCAGATATGTACCAATCTTTGATCCACTCATCTGATTCATATAAGTGATCACGGACTGTTTATCCAGTCTGGTACAGACATAATACTCAGATCCCAGATAATCTGAAATCTGGATCAGCTGATCCTCGTACTCCACCAGATTCCCTGGTGTCAATCCTCCATAATCATCCATTAACTTTTTCATCTTCTCATCCATACGAAAACTGGTACCGGTATTAATGACCAGATCAATAGAGGGAATGATGACTTCTACTTCTTCGATCAAGCGGTTGCACTGCCAGATAGTAGCAAGTGAATCCTGAATTTCATGAATGGCTGATCTTTCTTTTTCCCCTTCTTGCTGCACACGGGCTACCAGCAGATCAATAATATCAGAAGATTTCACGAGCTGGTACTGCATCATTCGGATCTTCCTGCATTCACTTTCCAGGTAGTTGGTCATATTGTGATTCTGTTCGGAGATCACTTTGGAAATCTCGTCCTTAATCAGAGACCGCCCCTGCAAATAGATACCGGTACAAAAAATACCGATTAATATTAAAATCAAGAGAAAAATAACTAAAATCTTCTTATAGATGCTGATATGGCGGATTTTCTCTCTGACTGCATTGAATTTATGCTCTGACATCTCTTCTCCTTTAAACGGTAGTATTTGTATTTGATTATATACTATCGGGAAAGGGGAATGCTGTCAACCGGTATTCCTGAGCGTGTTTTAAAATTGCTTTCTGGCAGCTGTGCGTCACACTTTGTGGGAGATTTGTTCCGGATGAAGGGCGCGTAGCGGGCTACGTAACCTTCGTTCGGGGCAAATATGCCGCTAAGTGAGGCGTGCTGATGGCAGGAATGAATTTTCAAACAGGCTCTAGTGTAGCAACTAGTTGTTATTTAAACTTTATCATTATAAAGTCTTGTTT
>UQGG01000052.1 GCA_900540475.1 uncultured Robinsoniella sp.
TAAGCGGGCAGTGAGCTGCGAAATGCATCAGGATTTCGGAGCGAATGCCCGCGTGCCGCCAAAAAGCGCTTCGGAAAGGTTAGAAAATACCAGTTCCGCGGCCAGCTGACGGAGCCCATACCAGTTTCCCACGCCCATCTTTCCGTACACTACCTATCATTTACAAAGCGTCCTTCCTCAGCGAAACCCAAATATAATGCCTTTAACAGACCACATATTAACTGTTCGCTGTAATATTAGAGCGTGTTGGAAAATTGGATCCTGGCAGGTGCCGGAATCAATTTTTAAACACGCTCTGCTTTTGCGTTTAGAGTAAGCAAAAAACCAAGAAATTATATTTTTGTTGACAGAAAGCACTGTGAAATATATAATTATGTTTATATAAACTACATTATATAAAATAATCTTATTTAAAATATTTTTCCAAGCCAAAACTTAAGAACATACTATAAAGAAATCTCAGGTTGCGGGAAGCCAGCAAAATACTGCCAGAGGAGGAAAACATGCCAAAACAGAGAATAACAAAAGAAATGATACTGGATACAGCTTTTACATTAACCAGAGAGCAGGGCTTTGAACATGTCATAACAAAAGAGATTGCAGAGCGGATCGGCTGCTCGGTACAGCCAATCTATAGTTATTACAAAAATATGGAGGAATTAAAACGAGATCTGTTTCATAGAGCAGTGGTGTTTTACGGTGAATTTATTACCAGAAATGCCCGGGGAGAGAAATCCTTCAGGAGTGTGGGTTACGCCCAGATTCAATTTGCCAGGGAGGAACCGCATTTATTTTGGCTGCTGTTCATGATGAAACAGGAGAGTCTGAACAGCTTTGAGGATATCTATGAAAAGCGCAGTAACAAAAAGGTTACGGAACAAATTGCAGAGAAATATCAGATCCCGACGGACCGCGCAAAAGCACTGCATCTGAATATGCTGGTCTATACACATGGAATTTCTTCTATGCTGGTAACGAATTCGGTACAGCTGGAGGATGTGGAGATACGGAACATGCTGGATGCCGCCTTTGATGCATTTTTAAGAAAGATAAGAGACAATACAGTTTCAGAAAAAAAGGAGATGGATTATGAGTAAGATAGTTGTAATATATCAGTCTAAATATGGAGCGGTTAAAAAATATGCAGAATGGATTGCAGATGCTCTGCATGGAGATTTATTTGAAAAAAGAAAGATGACAGCAGAAAAAATGTTGGGATATGATACCATTATTTATGGCGGAGGAATTTATGCCGGGGGCATTGCAGGAATTTCTCTGATTGTGAAAAATTATGAGAAGATAAAAGGAAAAAATATTGTTTTATTTACCTGTGGCCTTGCAAATACCAAAATTGAGGAGAATGTAAAACATATTCGGAAGGAGATGAAGAAATCTTTACCGGAAGGACTGATGAACCAGGCTATGATCTATCATTTTCGGGGAAATATGGATTATAGCCAACTGACACCGGTACATAAAATCATGATGAAGATGATGAATAATATGATCGCAAAGAAAACGGAAAGTGAGAAGACAGCAGAAGACAGAGAGTTTATGGCAACTTACGGAAAGGCTGTGGATTTTACGGATCAGAGCAGTATTGGGGAATTGGTGGAGCAGATTCGAAAATGGGCTTAGTATAACGAAAGAAGTGGGATGCGGTCTAGAGTATGTTTGAAAATTCATTCTTGCCATCTGCACGCCCCACCTTGCGGCAGATTTGCCCCGAATTCAGGTTACGTAGCCCGCTACGCGCCCTTCATTCGGGACAAATCTCCCACAAAGTGTGACGCACAGCTGCCAGAAAGCAATTTTATACACGCTCAAGGCATCCCACTTCTAAATTGTTTATTTCTCAGTCATTTTCCAGCCCGCTGTGAAAGGAACGGTTACCGATATTGGCAATAAGGCGTTCCTGGCTGCCCGGTATGCTGCTCATTTTGTGTTCCAGCAGAATTAGTGTTTTATGATATGCACTGAGGGCTTTGCCAAAAAGATCCTCTACGGAATCATGGGAAACCAAGCTGGTGTCCCAGGGATTCTCCCAGTCTTCCTTATGTTCATTCAGAACTTTGGCTTTGTCCATCTCATGTGGTGTCTGTATCATGGGTGAGAGCCACTCATATCCAAAAATATGGGTCTCAAACCACCGGTAAAACTTCTTTTTAAGACCAGTAGAATCATGGAGCAGAGAGGTTCCGATCCGCATACAGGATATGGCGTGTGAGATATTTCTGGGGGAATAGTTCTGTTTGTAGACCTCTCTGGAAACCTGGCTGACCAGAGCCGATATGGCAGTCTGTTCAGCATTTGAAAGGGCAATGGTACGGGACTGGTAAAATTGACCTGGCTTCAATCCTTTTTTCTTCTCCAGATATAAAATATCAAAGCAGGATTCCAGTTCAAAATGCCTTGCATAATACTGGTTTCCGTTTTTTTCGCCTGTCCGGTAATCGGTTCTGGCATATACAAAAGGATGAAACAGTCCATCCAGAGTGTAATGACCAAGAAATCCAGCCAGATAAGCGGTTATGATATTTTTTTCCTCATCTTCTTTCAGATGTTCCCGATAATCCAACATGGTCTGAAAGAGTTCTTTTGCGTGTTCTTCATGCATAACCCCGCCGATATTCACTTTTCTCATGTAAGATACCGGATAGTAAAAAAAGATATCCGGACCCTGAAGTCCAAGACAGTATGCGGCAGTATGGGCATGAATGGTATCTTGCAGGATGCCCGGGGAAAGCATCCCATAAGTTTCCACTCCAAATAAGTAATGTAAAGTAAATCCTGGCATAGTTTAATCTCCTTTGAACTGTTTCTGGTTTTAATAAGATCTTAGTCTTATCATTGCCCAAAATCAAGACTTTAAGAGAAATCTTATGATTTTCTTCACATTTTTATATCCTATATTTCTTCAGAAGCCCGGTTGACGTATACGTGATCAATAATCCCATAGTCTTTCGCCTTCTCTGCGCTCATAAAATTATCCCGGTCTGTGTCATGTTCGATTTCCTCTATGGTGCGTCCGGTATTTTCAGCCAGGATCCGGTTAAGGCGCTGCTTGCTTTTCTGCATATAGTCCGAAAGTATTTTAATGTCACTTGTCTGGCCCTTAATACCTCCTGAAGAAGGCTGGTGTATCATGATTTCAGAATTTGGCAGGGCAAAGCGTTTGCCCTTTGTGCCCCCCGCTAATAAAAATGCACCAAAGCTTGCGGCTAGTCCGATACAGATGGTGGAAACATCGCATTTAATATAATTCATGGTATCGTAGATTGCAAATCCGGCAGATACTGAACCGCCCGGGCTGTTAATATAGAGCTGGATATCCTTATTCGGATCCTGACTTTCCAGGTACAAAAGCTGGCTGGTGATCAGGCTGGCGGAAGCATCGGTGACTTCTTCACCCAGAAATATGATCCGGTCATTCAAAAGGCGGGAATAAATATCAAAACTCCGTTCTCCCCGGCTGGTCTGTTCCACTACATAGGGTATAATCATGCTGCAATCCTCCTTGTCTGTGCCAGCTGTATACAATAGTTTGTAATTGTTTTGCAGCCTTTTGATGAATTGCCTGCAAAGACATGAATTGTCGGACAAAATTCGTGGATGAGTACAAATGGTTCCTGCCTGGGTGTAAAGAAGCGAAGGCTGCGGCAGGTCTGGGGCGTACACTGGTATAACTGACGGAATGCCAGTGTAAAAGCCTGCTGGGAATCATAGCAGGCTTTACTGGATATCTCTGCAATGGGGATATCAGTTTCCGCCAGAAGTCTGGCAGCCTCAGTCAGTCTGCGTCTCTGTATATATTTGTGCATCGTGCAGCCAGCTACACTGGAAAATATGCGGTTCAGGTAGTATTTTGAATAATTCATATTCTGTGCTATATCGTCAAGGAGGATCTTCTCCTGGAGATGGGATTCAATATAGGATACAATTTCCATAACGATATCGTTTTTTTCACTCATAGTAATGCCCCCCTTCGTGATGGCTATGATTTATAATTATAGCAGATATGATTTGGGGTGTCTTAATAAAAAGTGCTCACTTTTGGAAGTTCTAAAAACGTACCGTAAAGATAATCTCCCCATTCTCAATCCGGCAGTCGTATGCAAAGCCCTGTTTCTGGGCGGCGGCACTTACAATTGACAGACCCAGACCGGTGCCTGACAATTCCTTGTTTCTGGATTTTTCAGCTACATAGAAGGGATCCCAGATTCGTTCTAAAAGGATGTTGTGATTGGGTGCTACTCCGTTGGAGATTTCAAATACATACCGGCTGCATTCCTCATACAGCCGGATCTTTATATGTCTGTCACAGGTATATTTCACTGCATTTGAGATCAGGTTGGATAATATGGCTGCCATTCCTTCGGGACTTGCGTTTATGACAGCATCAGGCAGTATATCCGTCTGAAGGGTGATCTGTCGCTTCTCCAGTTCTAACTGATATTCCACTGCCATTTCGGTGAGGATACTGCTGACCGCCACAGGTTCTTTGGGATATTCTTTTTGCCGGATACGGGATAAATCCAGCAGTCCCTCGATGAGCCGTTCCATTTTTTCATTCTGCCGGATAACGGTATCCAGGAAAGTGCCATCATCAATGCCGTCTTTTATACCACAGGTATAAGCTTTAATTAGGGCAACCGGTGTCTTCAGGTCATGGGAGACATTTCCAAGAAGAGCTTCCATCTGACGGTTCTTTTCAATAAGAGCTTCCTGAGACTCTTTTAATTTGCGGCTCATATCATTGATGCTGCAGGCAAGGTCTTCCAGCTCGTCGTTGGTTTTGATGTCAATCTGTCTGAATTTCTGGTTGGAAATGTCTTTTGTCAGCTCGGTGATTCCCGAAAGGGGTGTGGTTATTTTTTTCACCAGAAAATAGATGAGAATCATCATAATGATAACAGCAGCCAGAAAGATACATAAGGTAATGCCATTGATCAGAGACACGATCTCGCTGATATTGGGAATGATAATGGCAACGCCTGCAAATGTTTCATTTAAGTTCAGATACTCAACCAGTATGCTGTAATGCAGTTTTGACTGGTTGTAGATCCGCAGCTGTCTTCCCTTTGCCATTGTATTCAGGTAATCCTGATCCCAAAGCCAGTAGCGGTCCAATCCCAGGCCTTTATCAAGGAAGGTGCTGCGCAGCCGTTCATTTAATACATCGATATCAGAGGTATTGTCTACCCTGGCAATCACCACATCCCTGGACTCCTCCATTTCCGCAATTGCCTCGTCTAAAGAATCTGCACTGTTTATAAGGGTATCACAGATTTCATTCATCTCTGCTTTTCTTTCATATAAATAATATCTTCCGATAAACTGAGAATTTACTACGACTGATATGAAGACAACCACAATCAGTACCGCTGAAATACTCAGTAAGAATTTTTTCGCCAGTTTACTCATTTGGGTTCTCCAACATGTATCCGATGCCGATGTGGGTAGTGATATATTTTTCTCCTATTTTATGGCGAAGCCTCCGGATATGGGTATCCAAGGTACGCTCATCCCCATAATAATCCATTCCCCAGACGCTGGAAAGCAGCTGTTCCCTGGATAAAATCATACCCTGGTTCAGGAAAAAGGTGTAGAGGAGATCGTATTCTTTTTTGGTAAGCTTTATTTCTTCCTGCTGATTCTTCACCATATTGGTGTCAGGATTTAAGGTAAGGCTGCCGCAGGTAAGCAGCTTTCCAAGCTGAAAAAGCTTTTCAATCCGAAGAAGCAGGATTCTGGGTTCAAAGGGTTTGCGGATATAGTCATCTGCTCCATAAGTAAGTCCGGCAATTTCGTCGGTAATATCCCCTTTCGCAGTGAGCATAATAATCCGGATAGGCATATGGTATTCCCGGATGGCCTTACATAGGGCAAGCCCATCCATAACTGGCATCATCCAGTCAGAAATTAACAGGTCAAATTTTTCTGCACACAGCAGATTAAAAGCAGCCTGTCCATCAGAAACGGCAGTAACTTCATGACCCGCTCCGGTAAGATAGAGCTTTATAATTTTCTGCATATCTTTTTCGTCTTCAGCAATTAATATTTTCATTGTGGCTGCCTTTCGATTTTATATTTTTTCATTTTTTATTCAAATTCCAATGTTGAAAACCGCAATTTCGGGAGGCACCATAAATCGTACCGGAATATGTGAAGTCCCGATGCCGGTATTTACATAAAGCTTCATGTTTTTACTGAGATCATAAAATCCCGATGTGTATTTTTCCGCAAGTGCTGTGGTAGGACTTTTTATAAATGGAAGCTTTACCTGTCCTCCGTGACTGTGGCCTGCCAGCAGCAGATTGGCAGAATCAGTCTCAAAACGATCTGCAATGTCCGGTTCATGGAGCAGGATGATCCGATAGTCAGGATCATTTTCCATATGACTCAATGTGGCAGAAATGTCAGGAGAGCCAAGCAGGGAATCATCCACGCCTCCGATAAACAATTCCTGTCCCTTTGAGGTAGTTATGGTGACACCTTCATTTTCCAGGAGGGTGAATCCGGAATCTGACATGATGTCAGCATAAACCCGTGAGGCACCGCCGCCGTAGTCACGATTTCCCCAGACGGCATATTTCCCATAGGCAGCATCCAGGGAGGACAGTGACTGTGTGACAGCTTCCACTGCCTTATATTTTGAAAAGTTGTCAAATAAGTCACCGGTAAAGACGATGACATCCGGTGAGAGATCATTCACCTTTTCTACCAGTTTTGCCAGATTATGTTCCGTGTAGTAAGCGTTTACCTGGATATCAGATAACTGTACCACCCGGACGACCTGGGTGATTTTCCTGTCAGGTGCATTCAGGTCATAATAATGTGTAAATGTCATTGAGGGTTCTATCTGAAAAGCATATCCTGCAAGCAGTGCGGCAGTTAAGAAAAGGCAAAGTACAAAAATCAGTGTTTTTCTTATAAGTTTCATATTCACATGTTCCTTTCTTATGGATCAGCCATCATTATAGGAAGTCCATGTTACAGGTATGTGAATTTTTTCTTATTCTCTTATTATATCCGTGAATTCTTGAAATGCAATGAAAAGTTAAAAAAACGTATGATCAGGGAAGTTCAGGCAAAAATTCGATGAAAATAGTAAAAAAATGGTATTATTTTAAATTCTTGCTGTTTGTATGGTCAAAAATGTGATGAAAGGGGATAGATAATCGCATTCATTTAAAAACCTACTCAATCTATAATGAATAAAAGAGTTATAAGGAGGAGAATTGATATGAAGTTCAGGACAAAAAAACTAGTGGCACTTTTAACGGCATCCTGTATGTGTCTCGCATCACCGCTGAGTGCTGCGGCAGAGACACCAGAGGTTATGACGGAAGCAAATGCAGCGAGAGAGGGGGAAACAGTAGAGACAGAGGGAATACAGACGGAAGATGTGCAGACAGATGAATTGCAATCCGAAAATATAAAATCAGAAGAATTGCAATCAGATGATGTGCAGACGGAAGAAGACACGTCAGAAGAAACGCAAAGGAAAGAGGTTCAGAACGAAGGGACAAAAAAAGCAGCGGATGCTGAAGGGGTGGCAAGGATTGCCGAAATTACAGAAGATCAACAGGATTCTGCTTACCGGATAGCCTATTTGTCAGACCTGCAGTGGAAGTCTGAAAATCATACTGTGGACAGCGAGAAACCAACCCAGAAAGACAAATCCTTTGAAGGCGGAAAAATTACGTTAAAGGTAGATGGAACGGTTACAGAATTTGACAAGGGGATCGGAACCCAGACAAATTCCACCATTGTGTATGATCTGGCTGGAAAGGGATATACCAAGTTTGAAACTTACGTGGGCGTAGATTATAGTCAAAAGGAAAACATTCCGAGTGAAGTCTGTGACGTGAAATTTCAGGTAAAGATTGATGATCAGGTTGTATTAGAAACAGGAGTACTGGACCCGCTTTCCAATGCAGTTAAGATATCAGTGGATATTCCGGATACGGCAAAGACGCTGACACTGTACGCAGATAAAGTGACGGAGACCTGGTCTGATCATGCCAATTGGGCAGACGCAAAATTTTACCAGACATTACCGGAACCGGAGAATGTTGCCCTTAATAAAACAGTAGTTGCAAAGAAGACGTCAGATAATTCAGCAGCACCTGTTAATCCGGATTCAAACGTTAACAGTACGAAGGCTGTTGACGGTGTAATCGACAGTTCCAGTTACTTTGACTTTGGAGATCAGGCAAACAGCGGAGCGGTGAGACAGTCTCTCTATATGCAGGTGGATTTAAAGGGGAGCTATTTAATCTCGGATATTCAGATGTGGAGATACTGGAAAGATGGCAGAACTTATGCACCTACCGCCATTGCCGTATCTGAGAATGAGAACTTTGAAAATGCTACGGTAATTTATAACTCGGATACTACGGGTGAGATACATAATCTGGGCACCGGAAGTGATTCTCTCTACGCAGAGACGGAAAGCGGGAAGACATTTGCGGTACCGGATAATACAAAGGCGAGGTATATCAGAGTCTATACATATGGAGTAAACGGCACAGCAGGTGTGACGAACCATATAGTAGAATTGAAAGTAAATGCTTATGTATTTGGAGATGAGATCGAACCGGAAAAGCCGGATGACAGCAAGATTTTCCCAAATGCCGTGAGTCCTTTGAAACTCCAGGGACCGGGGACAAATGATCAGGTTACCCATCCAGATGTTAAAGTATTTGATGAGCCATGGAACGGCTATAAATACTGGATGGCATATACACCGAATAAACCCTCAAGTTCCTATTTTGAAAATCCCTGTATCGCCGCATCAAACGATGGCATAAACTGGGAGTTCCCGGCGCAGAATCCGGTGCAGCCCAGATATGACAGCGAGATCGAAAATCAGAATGAACATAACTGTGATACCGATATTGTGTATGATCCGGTAAATGACCGGTTAATTATGTTCTGGGAATGGGCACAGGATCAGGCAGTTAATGGAAAGACACATCGTTCGGAGATCAGATACCGTGTTTCCTATGATGGTATTAACTGGGGTGTGGAAGATGAGAGTGGAGTTCTGAAGACCGGACCTACGGCTCACGGATGTGCCATTGCCACGGAAGGAGAAAGGTATTCGGACTTATCCCCTACTGTAGTTTATGATAAAACAGAAAAAATTTACAAGATGTGGGCAAATGATGCCGGAGATGTGGGTTATGAAAATAAGCAGAACAATAAAGTATGGTACCGCACATCCAAAGATGGGATCAGCAACTGGTCAGATAAGACCTATGTGGAAAATTTCCTGGGTGTAAATGAAGACGGGCTGCAGATGTATCCCTGGCATCAGGACATTCAATGGGTAGAGGAATTCCAGGAATATTGGGCATTGCAGCAGGCATTCCCGGCTGGCAGCGGACCGGATAACTCTTCCCTGCGCTTCTCGAAATCCAAAGACGGCATTCACTGGGAGCCGGTATCGGAAAAGGCTTTAATTACGGTAGGGGCACCAGGGACCTGGGATGCAGGACAGATCTACCGCTCTACATTCTGGTATGAGCCAGGCGAAACAAAAGGTAACGGAACCTTCCATATCTGGTATGCCGCTTTAGCTGAAGGCCAGTCCCATTGGGATATTGGTTATACTTCTGCAAATTATGCAGATGCCATGTACAAATTAACGGGCACAAGGCCGGAAGTAGAAAAAAGAATCGAAGTTAATAATGAAAATCCACTGCTTATTATGCCGCTGTATGGAAAGTCCTACAGTGAATCGGGAAGCACCCTGGACTGGGGCGATGATCTGGTTTCCAGGTGGAAACAGGTTCCGGAAGATTTAAAAGATAATGCAGTCATTGAAATTCATCTGGGTGGCAAGATTGGCTTGAATGAAAGTGATTCCCACACGGCAAAGGCGTTTTATGAACAGCAGCTGGCAATTGCCCAGGAAAATAATATTCCGGTGATGATGGTGGTAGCTACGGCAGGCCAGCAGAGTGTCTATACCGGAACATCCAATCTGGATGCTGAGTGGATTGATCAGATGTTCAAGCAGCACAGCGTATTAAAAGGGATCATGTCCACTGAAAATTATTGGACAGATTATAATAAGGTTGCTACGCTGGGTGCCGATTACCTGCGTATTGCTGCGGAAAACGGCGGATATTTCGTATGGAGTGAGCACCAGGAAGGTGTCATTGAAGATGTTATCGCAAATAAAAAATTTAATGAAGCACTAAAACTGTATGGAAATAATTTTATTTTTACCTGGAAGAACACACCGGCTAATACCAACTCAAACGCAGGAACAGCAAGCTATATGCAGGGCCTCTGGCTGACCGGAATGTGTGCACAGTGGGGCGGTCTGGCTGATACCTGGAAATGGTATGAAAAGAGATTCGGCAAACTATTTGATGGTCAGTATTCTTATAATCCGGGCGGGGAAGAAGCAAGACCGGTTGCAACAGAACCGGAAGCACTGCTTGGCATTGAAATGATGAGTATCTATACAAATGGAGGGTGTGTCTACAATTTTGAGCATCCGGCATATGTATATGGTTCTTATAATCAGAATTCACCTTGTTTTGAAAACGTAGTTGCAGAGTTTATGCGATATGCAATCAAGAATCCGGCACCAAGCAAAGAGGAAGTGCTCGCAGATACCAAGGTTGCATTTTATGGGAAGTTAAGTACCTTAAAGAATGCAGGAAACTTACTGCAGCAAGATTTAAACTGGAACGATGCCACACTTCCAACTCAGATTACGGGGCGTTATGGATTAATTCCGGCAGTTCCGGAGGCAGTGGATGAGAAAACTGTAAAAGAAGTATTTGGTGACACCGATATACTGAATCAGTCCAGCCCCCAGCTTACCAGCAAAGAATCCAAAACAGCGTATTTTGAAGAAAAATATCCGGAACAGTATACCGGAACGGCATTTGGACAGCTTGTAAATGATACCTGGTATTTATACAACAGTAACGTAAATGTAGATGGAACACAAAATGCAAAACTTCCGTTGGATGGTGACAAATCCGTTGATATTACCATGACACCGCATACATATGTGATCATGGATGATCAGGAGGGTGAGCTTCAGATTAAACTGAACAATTATCGTGTGAATAAAGACAGTATCTGGGAGGGATACGGAAGCACGGTAACAGATCGCTGGGATACGGACCACAATACCAAGCTTCAGGACTGGATCAGGGATGAGTATATTCCAAATCCGGATGATGATACCTTCCGGGATACCACCTTTGAACTGGTTGGTCTGGAAAGTGAACCGGAAGTAAATGTAACAGACGGTCTGGAAAGCCAGTACCAGGAACCGGTTGTGGAATATAATGCAGCAGCAGGAACCGCTATGATCACCGTGTCAGGAAATGGCTGGGTAGATCTGACAATTGATACCAATACTTCAGAAGTCCCTCAAGTTGATAAAACACAGTTAAATGTCAAAATTGCAGAAGCCAAGGGGATTGAACAGGGGAACTATACGGAGGAATCTTACAAAGCCCTGCAAAATGAAATTTTAAAATCTCAGGCTGTAGCAGATAAAACAGATGCAACACAAGAAGAAGTAAATGCACAGTTAAGCCAGTTAGAAAGTGCAATAGCCGGATTAAAAGAAAAACCGGCTGTGGTATCTAAGGCAGCATTAAATGCAAAAATTGCAGAAGCCAAAGGGATGAAACAGGGGAACTATACGGAGGAATCTTACAAAGCCCTGCAAAATGAAATTTTAAAATCTCAGGCTGTAGCGGATAAAACAGATGCCACACAGGAGGAAGTAAATGCACAGTTAAGCCGGTTAGAAAGTGCAATAGCCGGATTAAAAGAAAAACCGGTAGTGGTATCTAAGACTGCATTAAATGCAAAAATAGCAGAGGCAAGATCCATTAAGGCGGGGAATTATACGGATGCATCTTATGGAACGTTGCAAAAAGCAATTACGGCAGCAGTTAGTATTGCCAATAATGCAGCTGCCACACAGCAGCAGGTAAATGACCAGGTATCCGCGTTAACCACTGCAATTAACAATTTAAAACTGGATGCAGATAAGCTTGCAGCAGAGTCAGCAAAGAAAGTAGCATCAGCGAAAGTCTCTGTAAAAGCAGTTTCTTATAAAGCCAAAGAAATAAAGTTGTCCTGGAAAAAGGTAGCGGATGCGGATGGTTATGTAATACGGGTAAAGAGCGGCAAGAAATGGAGTACAGAGAAGACCATTAAGAATAACCGCACAACCACTTATACTTATAAAAAGGGTACACCTGGTACGAAATACACATTTGAAGTAAAAGCTTATAAGAAAGTAAATGGGAAGACCACCTACAGTAAATACAGTACTGCAACTAAAAAAGTTGTACCGCAAACGGTATCTGCAAAGGTAAACACTTCAAAAAATAAAATCGTATTAAGCTGGAACAAGGTGTCAGGAGCATCCGGATATGTGGTTATGAAGAAAACAGGAAAGAAGTGGGAAAAGGCAGCCCAGGTAAGTGGCAAGACACTGAAGTTCACCGATAAGAAGGTAAAGAAAGGAAAAATCTATTCTTATAAAGTGAAGGCTTACAAAACTTATAAAGGTGAAAAAGTTTTTGGAAGTTATAGTAAAACTGTAAAAATCAAAGTGAAATAAAAATCTCTATAGATTTTTTGACCAAAAGTAGTCCATTTTTTGGTAATTAGTAAAAAAAAAGCAATATTTCTATAATTATTTTAAAATACGGGTGTCGCAGTAAAAAAATAGTAAGAAATGAATGAGTTTGTTTATTGTAAGAAAATATGCCGCATGATAGGATTTGGACATAGGGTAGAGCGGAAAAATTTTACAGAAGATAAAAGCAAGGGAGGTGTTTGATATTAACGCGACAACCCGTAAAAATGAAAAAGATTGGGAGGTAACAAAATGAAAAGTAAGAGTTTAATATCAATGAAGCGTATTATGGCGTGGATTTTAACATTGTGCATGATATTAACTGCAGTGCAGATTCCGTTTGATGTACAGGCGGCTGAGACTGCAACAGAAGAAAATGCAGCTCTGGGAAAAACAGTTACATTGCATAAAAGTGATGGAACAGTTCTGCCGGATGATTATCGCAATCCCGACAGGCCGGCTGCAATGGCGGTGGATGGCATTATTGATGCTACAGGAGAGGCCAATTATTGCGAGCTTGGTAAAGATGGCGATAAAACAGCTATGTATCTGCAGATAGACCTAGGAGGTCTGTATGATGTAAGCAGAGTAAATATGTGGAGATACTGGAAAGACGGCAGAACTTACGATGCAACAGTAATTGTTGCTTCTGAAAGCGGCGATTTTACGGATGCTGCAGTTATATATAACTCTGACAGGTCAAATGTGCATGGATTTGGAGGCGGAGTGGATGACCGATACGCAGAAACTGCATCGGGACATGAATTTGCTGTACCAGAAGGCACAAAGGCACAGGCAGTACGTGTATATGTATTTGGCAGCATGAGCGGTACTACAAACCATATCAATGAAGTGCAGGTTTGGGGAACAGCGGATTCAGGCAACCCGGAAGCAGGAACATATACCGTAACAATTCCACAGGGCAGCGGATACCAGGTTATCCCATTTGATAATGACCCTGCCACAGTGGAAGAAGGCGGTTCCTTCCGTTTCCAGGTGCTCATTGACTCAGAGAACGGTTACAGTGCAACCAGTGCGGTTAAAGCAAATGGAGTAGATCTGACAGCCGTTGACAGTGTATATACGATTGAAAACATTACTGAGGATCAGACAATCACTGTTGAAGGCGTACATAAAGCACAGTATGAAGTGACATTCCCGGAAAATCCCCAGGGATACAGTGTAGAAATTCAGAATGATGGAAGCACAACGGTAGACTATAATGGTTCCATCAGCTTTAAGCTGAATTTAGACGAAGCATATAATGAATCCGTACCGGTTGTAAAAGCAAACGGCGGTGCAGCTTTGGAAAAAGATGAGCTTGGGGTATATACAATAGCTAATATTCAGGATGACCTTGCAATAACAGTTGAGGGAATCCAGGAAAATACCATTGTAAAGACAAAAACAATTTACCTGTCTGATATCGACTGGAAGAGTGCAGCAAATGCAGTGGGTGCAACGGGCGAAAAAGATACCCCAACTAAGGATCTGAACCATGGACAGGGACCAATAAAATTATTAGTTGGCGGTACAGAACAAACTTTTGACAAAGGAATTGGAGTTCAGACAGATTCTTCTATCGTTTACGATATTGAGGACAGAGGATATACATCATTCCACACCGTGGTTGGCGTGGATCACTCCGTAGTAGGGTATGTAGGCGGAGAAGGATGCGATATTCAATTCAAAGTTTATCTGGATGGTGAAGCAGTATTTGACAGCGGCGTAGTTGATGCGTCTGATGATGCACAGGAAGTTAATATTCCTATAACACCGGAGCATAAAGAATTAAAGTTAGAAGCTAAAATGGTTGCCCAACCTTATAACGACTGGGGCAACTGGGCAGATGCCAGCTTTGAAATGGCTTATCCTGACCCAACGAATATTGCTTTAAATAAAACAGTTACCGTTAAGAAAACAGCGGATAATTCAGACTCCGAAATGAATTCAGGCAGACCGACAACAATGGCAGTAGATGGTATTATAGGACCTACATCAGATGCTAACTATTGTGATTTTGGTCAGGATGGAGATGGCACTTCCCGTTATCTGCAGGTAGATTTAGGTGATGTCTATGAACTTACCCAGATGAATATGTGGAGATACTGGGGAGATTCCAGAGTATATAATGGTACCGTGATTGCAGTTTCTGAAAATGCAGACTTTAGCAATCCAACCATAATTTATAATTCGGACAAGACAGACAAACACGGACTGGGCGCAGGCAGTGATGACACTTACGGAGAAACCCAAAACGGAAAATCATTTACAGTTCCGGATGGAACTATGGGACGATATGTTCGTGTATATATGGCTGGTTCAAACAAAGGAACTACAAACCATATCGTAGAATTACAGGTAATGGGCTACAATTTCAGCACAGAACCGAAACCATATGAGGCAAATGCATTTGAAAATGCAGAAGTTTATTTAGATATGCCAACTCATTTTCAGGATCTGGATTCCAATAAAAATTCCAACGGAACCTTAAAACACATTGGCGGACAGGTGACACATCCTGACATTCAGGTATTTGACGAGCCATGGAACGGATATAGATACTGGATGATTTACACACCAAACACAATGATTACTTCACAGTACGAAAATCCATATATTGTAGCATCAGAAGATGGACAGACATGGGTAGAACCGGAAGGAATCAAGAATCCTATCGAACCGGAACCGCCATCAACCAGATATCATAACTGTGATGGAGACCTGTTATACGATTCAGTCAATGACCGTTTACTGGCTTACTGGAACTGGGCAGATGACGGCGGCGGAAATGATGACGAATTAAAAGACCAGAACTGCCAGATCCGTCTGAGAATTTCTTATGATGGAGTTAACTGGGGAGTTCCTTATGACAAAGACGGCAATATTGCCACAACAATTGATACCGTAGCCAGAATGGAAACCGGAGATACCGATTTCATTCCTGCAATCAGCGAGACAGACCGTTACGGTATGCTTTCCCCGACATTTACCTATGACGATTTCCGCGGTATCTATGTAATGTGGGCACAGAACTCCGGTGACGGCGGATACAACCAGTCCGGCAAATACATCGATATGAGATGGTCTGAGGATGGAATTAACTGGACAGAGCCACAAAAAGTGAATAACTTCCTCGGAAAAGATGAGAATGGCAGACAGCTGTGGCCATGGCATCAGGATATTCAGTATATACCAGAGTTACAGGAATACTGGGGACTGTCCCAGTGCTTCTCAACATCCAATCCGGATGGCTCCGTATTATACCTGACCAAGTCCAGAGATGGCGTGAACTGGGAACAGGCAGGAACACAGCCCGTATTAAGGGCAGGAAAATCAGGTACCTGGGATGATTTCCAGATTTACCGTTCTACCTTCTATTATGACAACCAGTCAGACAGTCCAACAGGCGGAAAGTTCAGAATCTGGTACAGTGCACTGCAGGCAAATACATCCGGCAAGACCGTTATGGCTCCAGATGGAACAATTTCCCTTCCGGTAGGAAGTGACGATACCAGAATCTGGCGTATCGGTTACACGGAAAATGACTACATGGAAGTTATGAAAGCCCTGACTCAGGATAAAAACTATGAAGAACCGGTATTAGTAAATGCAGCATCCTTAAATCTGTCGATGGATAAAACCAGCATTTCAGTTGGTGAAGAAGCAACGGTAAGCACTGCTTTTGTACCTGAAAATGCTACAGAGAAGATTGTTAAATATACATCTCAGAATCAGGATATTGCAGTTATTAATGCTATGGGCACTATTACCGGCGTTAAAAATGGAACCGCAACCATCGTGGCAGAAACACAGTCCGGTGCAAAAGGTGAGTTATCCGTAACCGTAGGAGAACTTCAAAGAGGAGAAATCCGTTATGAGGTAAGCAACGACCATCCAATGTACCTGGAAAATTATTATTGGAGTGATGATGCACCAAGAAAAGACGGCTTAGACGCAAATAAAAACTATTATGGTGATGAACGTGTGGACAGTCCGGTAATGCTTTATAATACCATTCCGGAAGAATTAAGGGACAATACCGTGATTCTTTTAATTGCAGAGAGAAGCTTAAACAGCACTGACGCAGTAAGAGATTGGATTAAAAAGAACGTTGAATTATGTAATGAAAATAAAATTCCATGTGCAGTTCAGATTGCAAATGGAGAAACAAATGTAAATACCACCATTCCATTATCATTCTGGAATGACCTGGCAAATAACAATGAATATCTGGTTGGATTTAATGCAGCCGAGATGTATAACCGCTTTGCAGGCGACAACCGCAGCTATGTTATGGATATGATCCGACTGGGAGTATCCCACGGCGTATGCATGATGTGGACCGACACCAATATCTTTGGTACAAACGGCGTACTGTATGACTGGCTGACACAGGATGACAAACTGTCCGGACTGATGCGGGAATACAAAGAGTATATTTCCCTGATGACCAAAGAATCCTACGGCGGTGAGGCAGCAAATACAGATGCTCTGTTTAAAGGCCTGTGGATGACAGATTACTGTGAAAACTGGGGAATCGCTTCAGACTGGTGGCATTGGCAGTTAGACAGCAACGGTGCACTTTTTGATGCAGGCAGCGGCGGAGATGCGTGGAAACAGTGTCTCACATGGCCGGAAAATATGTACACCCAGGATATCGTGCGTGCAGTGAGCCAGGGAGCAACCTGCTTTAAATCAGAAGCACAGTGGTATTCAAATGCGACAAAAGGCATGCGTACCCCGACTTATCAGTATTCCATGATTCCATTCCTGGAGAAACTGGTAAGCAAAGAAGTAAAAATTCCAACAAAAGAAGAAATGCTGGAAAGAACAAAAGCAATTGTGGTAGGAGCAGAGAACTGGAATAACTTCAATTATGATACAACATATTCTAACCTGTATCCTAAGACCGGACAATATGGAATCGTACCTTATGTACCGTCAAACTGTCCGGAAGAAGAACTGTCAGGCTATGATCTGGTTGTAAAGGAAAACCTTGGAAAAGCAGGTCTGAAATCCGCACTGGATGCAGTTTACCCGGTTCAGAAATCAGAAGGAACCGCATACTGTGAAACCTTTGGCGATACCTGGTACTGGATGAATTCTTCCGAAGACAAAAACGTAAACCAGTATACTGATTTTACAACAGCAATCAATGGCAGTGAAAGTGTAAAGATAGCCGGCGAACCACATGTATTTGGTATTATTAAAGAAAAACCGGAATCTTTAAATGTGTACTTAAGCAACTACCGTCTGGATAAGACAGAACTTTGGGATGGCACAATTCCGGGAGGATTAAGCGATCAGGGCTGCTATAATTACGTATGGCAGATGTGTGAGCGCATGAAGAACGGCACAGGGCTTGATACACAGCTTCGTGATACCGTTATTACTGTTAAAAATGCAGTAGAGCCTAAAGTAAACTTTGTAACAGTATCTCCGGCAGACAGAAGTTTTGCAGAAGATAATTATGTAAGGCCATACAAATATACAGTTGCACAAAAAGAAGGCACAACCGATGAGTGGGTGATTACGGTCAGCCATAACGGTATTGTGGAATTCAATATTGTGACAGGTGATGAAAAAGTACCGGCAACAAGTGTTGAATTATCAACGGATAAAGTAGATGTAATCCGTAACCGTACCGCAGTTGTAAAAGCAACAGTATTGCCACAGAATGCAGGAAATAAACAGTTGACATGGACAGTTGCAGATCCTGAGATTGCTTCTGTAGACAGCAAGGGCACCGTAACCGGACTGAAAGAAGGAAAGACCGTATTACGTGCAGCCATTTCTGCCAGTGTTTATAAAGAATGCGAAGTAAATGTAATTGACCGAAAGGTAACAGAAGTAAACTTAAACAAAACAGAATTGTCTCTTAGTGCAGGAGATTCTGCAAAACTGGAAGCATCCATAGCACCGGAAGACCCCTCTGACAGCAGCATTACCTGGACCTCTACAAATGAGAATGTCGCAACGGTTGCTTCAAATGGTACCGTGACAGCTCATAAAGCAGGTGTGGCACAGATTATAGCACAGTCTGCTTACCAGGCAAAGGGAATTGCAACCGTTACTGTAAATTACGCGGCATCCGTTAAATTAGACCGTACCGGAATGACGGCGACAGCAAACAGTGAACAATCCAAATCAGGAGGAGAAGGACCGGCTTCCAATGTACTGGATGGAAAGCAGGATACCTTATGGCATACAAGCTGGACAGATAAGCCTGAATTACATCCTCACTGGATTAAGATCGACTTAAACGGAACAAAAACAATTAATAAATTTGCTTATACACCAAGAACAGGTGCATCAAACGGAACAATTTATAATTATGTTCTGATTATCACGGATCCGGAAGGAAACGAAAAACAGGTAGCTAAGGGCGTATGGGCAGCAAATGCAGATGTAAAATATGCAGAGTTTGATGCAGTAGAAGCTACAGCTATTAAACTGCAGGTAGACGGCATGGATGATAAGGCGTCAAAAGGCGGTTATGGTTCCGCAGCAGAAATTAATATTTTTGAAGTGGCACAGAAACCTTCCGCAAATGAACTTGCAGAAAATATCAAAGTAATTGCACCTGTTAAAGCAGAAGATACAAAGGTATCCATCCCTGTAATTACTGGATTTGATATTGTAATCAGCAATTCCAGCAATCCGGAAGTAATTGGTATGGATGGCAGCATCATCAGACCGGAAACCGATACTGTTGTAACTTTAACATTAAAAATCAAGGAAACAGACGCCAAGGCAGTAAAGGCAGCAGCGGATGAAGCAACCACTACTGTGGATGTTCTGGTTACCGGCAAAAAGTCATCGGACGTAGAAGCAGAAAGCGTAACGTTGGATAAGACTGCAGCTGAATTAACCGTTGGAGGAGAACTCTTATTAAATGCGGTTGTGAAGCCAGACAATACAACAAATAAGGCAGTAACCTGGAGTTCCGATAAGCCGGCAGTTGCAACTGTAGAAAACGGCAAAGTAAAAGCCATCGCAGCCGGAACAGCTAAGATTACAGCAGCAACTGTAAATGGAAAGACAGCAATCTGCAACGTTATGGTAAAGGCAAAAGACGAGCCGGAAGTAATTCTTCCAGCAGAAGTGCGCCTGAATATGCCATCAGCAGAATTTACAGTGGGCGACCAGATCCAGTTAACAGCTACTGTGCTGCCCTCAAATGCAGCAGATAAGTCAATTACCTGGACATCAGATAAGCCAGCAGTGGCGACTGTAGAAAATGGCAAAGTAAAAGCCATCGCAGCCGGAACAGCTAAGATCACAGCAGCAACTGTAAATGGAAAGACAGCAATTTGCAACGTTACGGTAAAGGCAAAAGACGAACCGGAAGTAATCCTTCCAACAGAAGTGAGCCTAAATATGCCATCAGCAGAATTTACAGTGGGTGACCAGCTTCAGTTAACAGCTACTGTGCTGCCGGCAGATGCAGCAGATAAGACAATTACCTGGACATCAGATAAACCGGAAGTGGCATCTGTGGCAAATGGCTGGGTAAAAGGTATTGCAGCCGGAACAGCTAAGATTACAGCAGCATCAGTCAATGGAAAAACGGCTGTATGTGTGATTACAGTCAAAGCACAGCCACAGAATTTACCAACTGGTGTTTCACTGAGCAAGAAAACGGCAAGTGTAAAACTGAATCAGACCCTTGCACTTTCCGCTGTAGTACAGCCTTCCAATGCGGATAATAAGACCGTTAAATGGGCATCCGACAATACACATGTTGCAACAGTAGAAAACGGCATCGTCAAAGCAGTTAATGCGGGAACAGCCAGAATCACAGCAACTACTGTAAACGGACATAAGGCAACCTGTACCATAACAGTACCGGGTACAAAGATTTCCAAGGCAAAAGTAAGCCTTGCTGCATCGAAAAACCATACAGGAAAGGTATTAAAACCATCTGTAAAAGTTACTTATGGTAAAAAGGCATTAAAGAAAAATACAGATTATACCGTATCTTATAAAAATAATATAAATCCTGGAACAGCTTCTGTTACAATAACGGGTAAGGGCAAATATTATGGAACCATTCAGAAAACTTTTGCAATCAAGGCAGCAGAAGGAAAGACCTACACGGTTGGAAAAGGAAAATATAAGGTTACAGATGCGTCAGCAAAGAACAGAACAGTAACCTTTATGGCTCCTGTAAAGAAGACCTACAGCTCATTTAGTGTACCTTCTAAGGTTAAGATCGGGAATGATACTTACAAAGTAACGGCAGTTGCAAAAAATGCATTCAAGAAGAATACAAAGCTTACAAGCGTAACGATTGGTTCTAATGTTAAAACAATTGGTTCATATGCATTTTATGGTGATTCCCAATTAAAGAAAATTATCATTAAATCAACCAAATTGACAAGCGCAGGCAAGAATGCATTTAAGAAAACATATGCCAAAATGACCGTAAAGGTTCCTAAATCAAAATTAGCAGACTATAAGAAGCTGTTAAAAGGAAAAGGATTATCCAGTAAGGCAAAAATTCAGAAATAGTAATAACAGTAGAATCCCCGCCGCATTTTGCAGCGGGGATTCTTAAAAATTACGTTTTTTTGACTGACCGAACCAAACCAATCACATAAAGTAAAAAATTCATCATTTTCAAAAAAACTGCAATTTTCAGGTAAAAAAATTGATGTAATTAGAGAGTTATGCTTATTCAAATCAATCATGAAAAATGGTAAATTATGATTATCAAGAAAACAGAAACAAATAAAAAATATTTATATAGTATAAGGAGGAAATTAGTATGAAATTGAAAAAGGTTATGGCGGTGACGCTGGCTGGGGCGATGGGTGCATCCATGATATTGGCAGGCTGCGGAGGTTCTGGAGAAACCGCAACAACAAAGTCGGAGACTAAGGCAGAAACAGAGTCAAAGGCGGCTGAGACCACAGAAGAAGCAGCAAAGGAAACTGCTGGGGAAACAACTGCTGAAACAACGGGTGAGACAAAGGAAGCAGGCACAAATGCAGACCTTCCTACAATTACTTTTACACATGGTTACTACCAGAGCGAATCAGAATGGGCAGCAGCTGCTGAGATGAGAGCTATTTACCAGGAATTTGCCGATGCTCATAAAAATGAATATAACTTTGTAATAAAGGCAGATGAGTCAGGGGCAGAAGGTATTTACAATACCGCTTTGAATGACATCAGTGCAGGAAACTTTTACGACATAGCAGACTTTGGCGGCTGGGACATTACAGAGGTTGCAGCAGGAGCCGATATGATCCTGGACTTAAAACCATACTTAGATGAAAACCAGGACTTCAAAGATGGCGTTGGTGTCTGCTACGATCAGAACCTCACAGAAGACGGCAAGATCTATTCCGTTCGTGAACAGATCGAAGGTGTGGGATTCTGGTATAATGAAAAATTATTTAATGATGCCGGAGCAGATACACCGGACAAATGGCAGACCTGGGATGACTTCAATACAGCAGTTGACAAATTAGTGGATAAAGGAACTACTCCATTTGGATTAAATGCAGGATGGCCTACAAACATTCTCTTGGCAAGTAATTTACAGAGAAGTGAAGACTCCAGAAATTTCTATGCAGAAAGCAAGGGCGTAGAAAGCTTTGATAACGATGCATTTAAAGGATCTTTAGAATTTATCCAGAAAAACGCACTGCAGAAAATTGATGCAGCAAACTTCGGACCTGGCGGAGATGATGACGAAGCTTACCGTTCAGACTTCTTTGCAGGCAAAACAGCAATGTTATTCAATGGTGTATGGGATGCAGGCGGATCTGTAGATTGTGAAGCTGGTGCAGAAAACATCAAACCGGCAGTATTCCCTACAGACGAAGCAGGCAAAAAAGCAGCACTTATGTCAGGCGGATGCGGATTTGTAGTATCTAACAAGTTAGACGAAATTCAGACAAAAGCATGTATCGATTTTATTAAATACATGACCAGCCCTGAAGTAGCAAGCAGAATTATCGAAAAAGGCATCGGTATGGCACCAAGCACAAAAGTAGATTACGAAGCATTGTTAAATAAAGTAACAGCACCGGAAGCAAAACTTTTAGTAGAAGCTTGCCAGCTTTGCCAGAGTGCAGACTACCAGGCACTTGGACTTGGCAATAACTTTGGTGATGCAGAAGGCGAAATCCAGGCAAAATATGCAGGATTAAAAGATGATTCTAAAACAGTAGACGGTGTGGTTGGGGAATTAAATGATTTCTTAGCAGCAGCAGAATAATGAAATAGGAATATGGGCTGTTGTACGGTCAGTCATGATTGTACAGCAGCCCATCCTAAAGTCACACGCTCAAGCATTGAAAACCAGAATAAAGGTGGGAACAGCATGCAGAAAAGAAAATCTATTTTTACGAAAAAGAACGGCTTTATACTAGCCTTTTTGCTTCCGGGTGTCCTGTTATTTGCAGTAATATATGCATATCCGCTGGTCAATATTTTTGTTACATCCTTTTCAAAATGGAATTACAAGAATTTTACCAATCCGGAGTTCTTAGGATGGGGACACTTATTTGACAACTATATTAAATTATTTACCGTGGATACAAACTTTAAGGTAGCCCTGATCAATACGTTAAAATGGGTTGTACTCACAATGGTAGTGCAGATTCCGTTTACCCTTCTGGTAGCGCTTGTTCTCGCCAGAAAGCCAAAAGGATGGCGGTTTACAAGAAATGCATTTATTATACCAAATATTATTTCAACAGCGGCTATCGGGTTAATCTTCTTGAATATCTACAGCCCGTCCAGAGGTATTATTACGGAGATCTGCAACTGGATCAGCCCGGGTTCTAATATCAGTGTTCTGGCAAATGAGAAATATGCATTCTGGGGTGTAACTTTTGCATTTATCCTGTTCGGTGGATCTTCCTGTCTGCTTTTGCTGACCCAGATCTTCTCGATCGATTCTTCTCTGTTTGAAGCAGCCCGGGTAGATGGGGCATCCAAGACCCAGATTGATCTGAAAATTACACTTCCGCTGCTTCGGCCCATGCTTGGAACAGTAGCGATTATGGCTGCTAACTATGGTTTGGTGCTCTATAATGAAATTGCGTTAATCAGCGGCGGCGGTCCGGATAATGCTACATACAGTTTAAGCTATTACATATATAAAACGGCACTTGGAAGTACAAAACTGAATTTTGCAAGAGGGAATACGGCGGGCGTTATACAGTTTATCATGGGAATTATTCTGGTAGGGTTAATAAACAGAGGATTCCGAACCAGTGAAGTTGATTAGAAAGGAGGAGAGAAGATGAACAAAAAAAGCAAACAGCCATTTCAATTAAAGAATATGCTGGGTTCTGTTGGAACATATTTTATAATAGCCGTAGTATTGTTTATTTCCATTTACCCGATTCTCTGGGTATTTTTATCCTCTTTTAAACGGAACCCGGGAGGTCTGGCACTGCCTACAGAATGGATATTTGATGGCTACATTACCATTTTTACTCAATTAAATATACAGACTTACTTTTTTAACAGTTTTTTGATAACCGTTATTTCTACACTGATCAGTATTACGGTAGTTGGAATGTCAGCTTATATTTCCGCCAGAATGCAGTTTAAGTTAAAAGGTGCAATTACGGCAATGTTTACAACCACATTATTTATTCCGCAGATCTCAATCAGTTTTCCTATTTACCAGCTGCTGAATAATATGGGACTGAAGGATTCCAGGCTGGGCGTAATCTTCGTATACTCAGGACTTGGAATTGCAATTACCTTTTTTATCATCAGAAGTTATTTTCTTACCATTCCAAAGGAAATGGAAGAAGCGGCTAAAATGGATGGATGCGGTTATGTAGGAACCTTTTTTAAGATTATTGTTCCAATTGCAAAACCGGGACTTGCGACTGCAGGTATCATGGCGTTTTTAAATAACTGGAATGAATTTTACTTTGCATCGATCCTGCTGAAAAGTAAGGATAAAATGACAATACCGGCATTGCTGGGACAGTTTACTACAGCGTATTCAAAAAATCTAAACGGTATGTTTTCCGCCATTATCGTGGCGGTGGTACCAACAATTATTATATTCTGCTGTTTGTCTGAGACTTTTGTGAAATCTCTGACAGCGGGAGCAGTCAAAGGCTAAGGAGGAAGCATGGGACTTATAGAAGAAAGAGAAGAACGGACAAAATGGTTTATGCAGGATAGATTCGGAATGTTCATACACTGGGGACTATATGCAATACCCGGAAGAGGGGAATGGGTTCACAGCGATGAGCAGATTACCCAGAGTGTATATCAGAAATATTTCGATGAATGGAATCCAAAGCGGTATGATCCGGTAAAATGGGCAAAGCTTGCCAAAGCGGCAGGGATGAAATATGCAGTACTGACTACGAAGCATCATGAAGGCTTCTGCCTCTTTGACAGCGCCTACACGGAATATAAGAGCACTAATACAAAGTGCGGCAGGGATCTGGTAAGAGAATATGTGGATGCGTTCCGGGCAGAAGGAATAAAGATCGGCTTTTACTACTCCCTTCTGGACTGGCATCATCCGGATTACCCTGCGTATGGAGACATGTACCATCCGGACAGGGCAAATGAGTCCTATAAAGGCAAAGAACATCATTTTGATCATTATCTGACTTATATGCATAATCAAGTGCGGGAACTGATGACAAACTACGGAAAGATCGATTTATTATGGTTTGATTTCTCTTATGAAGGACACATGGGAGAAGAGTGGAAGGGAACGGAACTGGTTCATATGGTTCGGGAACTCCAGCCGGAGATTATCATGAATGGAAGGCTGGAAGCAAATGGTGAAAGTTATGGTTCCGTTATGACGGATGAACCCAATATTTTTTCCGGAGACTTTGCCTGCCCCGAGATGATTATTCCGCCATATGGACTGCGGACACCATCCGGAAGGGAAATTCCATGGGAAGCATGTTTTACACTGAATAATAACTGGGGTTACACACCAAACGACAAGCATTATAAGAATTCAGCCCAGATTATTAAAAAGCTTGTGGAGTGTACCAGTAAAAACGGAAATATGATTGTGAATATATCTCCGGATGCAATGGGTGAAATACCGAAAAAACAAGTACAAATCCTGGAAGAAGTGGGGGAATGGATGAAGGAGAATTCGGAGAGTATTTACGGCTGCCGGATGTCTGAATTCGAAAAGCCCGAATGGGGACGCTACACGCAAAACGGGAATAAACTGTATGCACATATTATGGAAGAAAGTATAGGGGCGATCTGCCTGCCGGGAGTAAAGGGCAAGATAAAAAAAGCAAGAAGGCTGTCTGACGGATATGAAATGCTGCTTTTAACCCCATGGGTAGCAAAGGAATTTCCGGATTGTGAGTTTGTAAATTATGGAACTCCGGATTGCTTTTCTTTCACAGTGGATCCCACGCCGGATACGGTAATTGAACTGGAGTTAAACGAAGAATAGCAGGGCAGGAGGTTAGTCCGATGAAATATTATATAGGCATTGACGGAGGCGGAACGAAGACAGAGTTTCTTCTGGCAGATGAAAATAACAGAATTCTCTCCCGTACATTACGGGGTAGCGCATCTTATATGCAGATTGGGGAAGACGGTCTGATCACGCTCCTGGAAGATGGAATTGAAAGCCTGGTTAAGCCTTTGCAGACGGAGGCGGAAGCTGAATTCTATACCTGCTTTGGAATGCCGTTATATGGGGAACACCGGGACAGAGACAGGAAAATCATCAAAACCATGGATGAAAAGCTTGGGCAGTATCGGATAAAAGCAGTTAACGATGTGGAAGCAGGATGGGCGGGAAGCCTTAAAATGGAACCTGGAATTAATATTGTGGCAGGAACAGGTTCGATTGCTTTCGGGAAAAACCAAAGCGGAGAAAGTGCGAAAGCTGGTGGCTGGAGTGAGTTCTTTTCAGATGAAGGTTCCTGTTACTGGCTGGGAAGAAAAGCAATGGAATGTTTTTCAAAAGAAGCGGACGGACGTTTCCGAAAAGGTGCTTTATATGAAATTATGAAAGAAAAGTTTCAGTTGGAAAATGACTATGATCTGATCGGAATACTGGAACAGGATTATATCCCTTACCGGGACCGTGTTGCATCGCTTCAGATCTGTCTGAAGGATGCTGCAATGGAAGGGGATATGGAAGCAGTCCGCTTATATGAACATGCGGCGTATGAACTGATGCTGATTGTGAAAAGCGTGCATGAAAAGCTGAAGATGGGAAAAGGGTGCAAGGTATCCTACTCCGGTGGCTTATTTCAGACGGAAGACCTGATCCTAAAGCCTTTTGAACGTTTTCTGAAACCACTGGATATCACCCTGGTAGCGCCGAAACAGACACCGGCAGAGGGCGCATTGCTGCTGGCAAAATATTATGAGAATAGATAATCGGAGGAGATTAAAATGTATTTAACAGAACAGGAAATTATGGAACAGCATATTGCTCTCAATAAAACTTATGATTATATGATGGAAAAAAAAGCTGAGATCAAAAACTTCTTTTCGGAGCATCCGTCCAGAAAATTTGTCTTTTTCGGCTGCGGCTCAAGCTATATGCTGGCGAAATCCGGACAGCAGCTCATCTGCTCCTGTAAAGGAAGCAGTGCCAATGCCATTGCAGGCGGAGATTATCTGGTAAATCCGGATTTTTATGAAGCGTGTATCAAAGACAGTATTATTGTGACACTGTCCAGATCCGGGCAGACAACAGAAATTGTAAGGGATGTGCAGTATATCAAAGAACATTACGGTAATCCTGTTATTTCTTTGTCCATGAAGGATGAGAACGATATTATGCCTTACAGCGAACTGGATATTACGATGGATTGGAGCTATGACAAAAGTGTATGCCAGACCAGAACGGTTACAAATTTATATACTGCAATGCTGATGCTCACCGCTTTTTACAATGAAGATGAAGAATTATTAGCATCTGTAAAAGCTGCTGTGGACTGCAATCAGGAATATAAGAAAACGTACCGCGGAGTATTGGCAGCGATTTCGAAAAAGGACTGGAGTAATGCCATTGTACTGGCAGACGGTGCGCCCATTGGTATTGCAGAAGAAGGAGCCCTTGCATTTACAGAGATTTCCATGCTTCCGGGACAGTGCTTCCATCTGCTGGATTACCGTCACGGTCCTATGGTTTTAAATGGAGATAAGACGCTGACGGTGATCCTGGTTCAGCCAAATGAAGATCGGCTGCAAAGAGATATGATCGAAGATCTGAAATCCCATGGAGGTACCATTGTTACGGTGTCAAAATATGAAGGAAATGAATTTGGCGTAAATGCAAATATCTGCCTGAAAGGGATTGAACGTTTTGAGGCATGGGGGATTCCGTTTATTTATGTATGCCAGATGGCAGCATATGAAAAATCCATTCTTCTGGGAAGAAATCCGGACCAGCCAACAGGACTTGATGCATTTATCACATTAAAGAGTGTCTGAAAAATTATTTCTGCAAGCTGCATACTTTGTGGCATATTTACCTCAAATGAAGGATGCGTAGCCCGCTACGTTCCCTTCATTCAGGACAAATCTTCCACAAAGTGTGTCGTACAGCATGCAGAAAGCTTTTTTAAGACATACGCCAAATAAAAGGAGGCTGGGAATATATGAAGAAAATAACATTTATCGGAGCAGGCAGCTTTGATTTTACCAGGGAGTTGGTGAGGGATGTACTGACTTATGATGCATTTAAAGATGCATGTATCTGCCTGATGGATATTGACGAAGAAAAGCTGGGATTTATTAAAAAAGCATGTGATAAAATTAAAGCGGCAGGGAATTATGCGGCAACGATTATTGCAACTACAGACCGGGAGGAAGCTTTAAAAGATGCAGACGGAGTTGTGATCACAGTACTGACTGCCGGACCTGATATTTTCCGTACAGACATTGAGATTCCTAAAAAATATGGAGTTGACATCTGTGTAGGCGATACCAGAGGACCTGCCGGGATATTCCGCTTTTTGCGGTCTGTACCGGTACTTCTGGATATCTGCAGGGATATAGAGCGGATCTGCCCGGATGCTTATGTGCTTAATTATACAAATCCTATGGCGCTCAACTGCCGTTATCTTCAGGAAATGACCAAAGTAAAGATAACAGGGCTGTGTCACAGCGTACAGCATACGGCAAAAATGCTGGCGGACTGGATTGGAGCAGATATAAAAGATGTGGATTATCTCTGCGCCGGAATTAATCATCAGGCATTTTACCTGAAATATGAATGGAATGGGGAAGATGCATATCCTCTAATTAAAAAAGCAGTGGAAAAAGAAGAAATTTATAACGAGGAACAGGTAAGAAATCAGTTATTCTTACATCTGGATTATTATCCGACAGAGAGCAGCGGACATAATTCCGAATATTATCCGTGGTTTCGGAAACGCCCGGATCTAATAGAAAAATACTGCACACATTCCACAGGATGGAACCCGGGAGCCCATGCTTATATTCTGAATGAATACTTCAGAAGGCAGAATGAATGGAAAAAGGATATTCAGGAATGGCTGGAAAAGGATGAGGTGGAATTAGAACGGGGGCAGGAATATGCAGCGTGCATCTTTAACGCATTATTTGGGGACGGAACCGTATTTCACTTTAATGGCAATGTCAGAAATGAAAAATATATTGAAAATCTCCCGGATGGCTGCTGCGTAGAAGTGCCGGTTACAGTAGAGCCGAATGGATTTACCATCCATCCGGTAGGAAAATTACCGGATCAGCTGGCGGTTATGACCAACACTTCTGCAAGAAGCGAGGAACTGGCAATCAAAGGCTGTATCTATGGGGATAAGAGAGCTGTTTATCATGCCATTTTATTTGATCCGTTAACGGCATCTGTTCTCAGTATGGATGAAATCCAGAGCATGGTAGATGAGATGTTTGAAGCAAATAAGCAGTATTTGCCGCAGTTTTAAGTTTATATGAAATGAAAAATATGCATAGACTCAATTAGCAGACATAATTTTAACAGCCGGCAATTTATTTTGCGGGCTGTTATTTTACTGTTGATTTTTCAAAAACTTTATGTTACAATAAATTATCAAATCTCACAGCCGATTCGGCTAATTTCCAATTCATTTAAGAGAATCGCATATGTATTATCAGAATGTTTCTTTTGTACGGCATTTATTCTTTTTGATACCTATTTTTTATTTTATTCAGCTTTCGGTATCCTGAAGATATCTAATTGTGCTATTTTTATGAGGCTTCTTTTGCATGGCGGTCTTGTGCATAAGGAGGAACAATGTCCAGAAAAAGAGATATTACGACTAAAAATTTTTTATCAGATCCGGTTATTTTCTGTGATCTGTACAATGGAGCGCTATTTGGCGGGGAACAAATTTTAAGACCTGATGAGTTAAGGCAGTTAAATGGGGAGACAGCATTGCTGGTTCCGGACAAACAGGGGAAGAAAAAGACAGAGAACAGATACCGGGATTTGGTATTCGAAGCAAAAATCGGCGGGAGGATAGCAGTTCTGGCATGTGAAGTTCAGGATAAGATCCATTTTTCCATGCCGGTAAGGGGAATGCTCTATGATGCATTAAACTATAGTGAACAAGTAAAGAATCATATGAAAAAACATCGGGCGCTGCAGGATTTAACATCGGGAAGTGAATTTCTATCCGGCATGAAGATGGGAGAAAAAATTTATCCGGTCTATACGATGGTATTTTATTATGGGGAGGAGGCATGGAATCAGAACCTGGAACTTCATCAGATGCTTGATATACCGGATCAAATGCAAAAGTACGGGCATTTATTACAGGACTATCATATTAATCTGGTGCATGCCGGAAATGTAAATCCACAAAATTTCCGGACAGGGCTCAGAGAAGTATTTGAAATCCTGAGATTTGCGGGTGAGGAAGAGAAACTGAGATCATATCTTCAACATCATACAGAGAAATTTTCTAATTTGGATGAAGATACATACGATATGGTATTTCTGTTTTTAGGTGAAAAGAAACTGGCAGGCAAAGATAAAGAAAAATTTAAAACGGAGCAGGGAGGATATAATATGTGTACAGCGTTAAAAGAGTTAGAAGCAAGAGGCGAAGAACGGGGAAAAGAAATGGGTGAAAAAAGAGGCATGAACAGATTAAACCAATTGTATCGGATCTTAATCTGCAACGACGATCTGGAGTTAATGAAACTGGCAGCGCAAAATGACTCTGTGCTGAATGAGCTGTTTTTGAAATATGAAATCTGACGGAATTGAATTTTAAAACACGCTCTAATATCCAATAGGCCTTTCAGACTATTTTCAGATTCTCCTTTTATAATAAATTGCAGGAACTCCAGAAACATTATATAATAATTGTAATGTACGTGATGGAAAGCGAGGAAGTGAATTTGCGAATACTGATTGTAGAAGATGAAGTCCGGCTGGCAGAGGCTCTCGGACAGATTATGGAAGAAGCAAAATATATTACCGATGTAGTTTATGATGGAAATGATGGTCTGGCATATGCACTTTGCGGACAGTATGATGTCATAGTTTTAGATGTTATGCTTCCGGGACTCAATGGTTTTGAAATTGTAAAGGAGATGCGGGTGAAAAAAATAGCAACTCCTGTTATTATGCTGACTGCCAGGGATGATGTTCGGGATAAGATTACGGGACTTGACAGAGGAGCGGATGATTATATGACGAAACCATTTGTTCCGGAAGAATTACTTGCCCGGATCAGGGCACTGTCAAGGCGCCAGGGCGAGGTGCTTCTGGAAGAAATTTGTTTTTCGGATCTGACGCTGGTACTCTCAGCCAATGATTTGTGGTGTAATGGAAAGTCAGTACACCTTGGGTTTAAAGAGTTTGAAATTATGAAAATCCTGATGTCCAATCCAAGAATTATCACTTCGAAAGAGATTTTAATCACAAAAGTCTGGGGAACAGAATCTGATGTGGAGGACAATAATGTGGAGGCCTATATTTCGTTCTTACGTAAAAAGATGTGTTTTCTGGGATCTAAGGTGGGTATCGGAACGGTGCGTAAGGTGGGATACCGCCTGGAGGAACATAGAGAATGATCAAAAAGCTGCGGAAGAAGTTTATTTTAATAAATATGTCTTTTGTAACGCTGATTTTAGTGGCTGTCCTGGTGGTCATTGGTTTTACCAATTACCAGAAATATCAAAAGGACAGCCGCATGGCATTAAATTATGCCTTAGAGGATAACGGCGGAAATCTAAAACCCAGGGTGGATTTCAGACCGGGAAGAAAAGAAGGCCCGATGATTATGGGACCCGCATTTGTGGTGGAATTAAATGAAAACGGGGAGATTGAAAATATCAATGACAGCAGTATAAGAATCACCGAGGATTCCGCCAGAGAGGCGGTAGAAGCGGCACAAAAAGACGGACATGAAAGAGGATTCCTTATGAACCAGCAGCTTCGTTATGAGCGGCGGGAGCAGGATCATGGGGAAAAGATTGCATTTGTAGACTGCAGCCGGGAAATCAATGGTATGAGGAATCTGCTTCTGGTATCGGCGCTGATATTAGCCGGCGGTCTTGCGGCCTTTTTTCTAATCAGTTTGTTTCTTGCAAAGTGGGCATTGACGCCGGTAGAAAAAGCCTGGCAGCAGCAGAGACAGTTTATTGCAGATGCTTCCCATGAATTAAAAACTCCTCTTACTGTTATACTGGCGAATCTGAATATATTGTCTGCACACCGGGAGGACCGGATCAGGGATCAGGAGCGGTGGTTGGAAAATACTAAGACAGAGGCATCCCGGATGAAAGAATTGCTAAATGACCTGCTTTTTCTTGCCCGTTCTGACATGTCACAGACCCCGAAGGTATTTGCTGAATTTGATTTAAGCAATACGCTCTGGAGCTGCATTCTGCCATTTGAATCGCTGGCATATGAACGGAGTGTGGAATTAGAAGAAGAGATTACACCCGGGATTCATATCATAGGCGATGAAGGGCAGATCAAACAGCTGATTGCTATTTTACTGGACAACGCCTGTAAATATGTGAAAAAGAACGGCAGAATCAGTGTGTGCCTGGAAAAGAAACAGGATAAAGTTTATCTGAAGGTTAACAATACCGGTGATGTGATTCCCAAAGAAGATCTGGAACATATATTTGAACGGTTTTACCGTTCAGATAAGTCAAGAGCGAGGAAACAAGGAGGATACGGACTGGGACTTTCTATTGCTCAGACAATTGCGGAAAATCATCATGGAAAGATTCAGGCGGAGAGCTTGGAAACTACGGGAACTAGTTTTACAATTATCTTATAGACAGACGGTGGTTCAGAAAATAAAAGATGAGTCAGGCTGCGTTTTTAATTATCTTATCAGGAAGCAGTCGGACTCATTTTATTGTTATCTATGTTTTTTCTTTTCTTTCTTATCTTCTTTTTTATATCTATCTTATATTATTTGTTATCTTATTTCTTTTCTGATTTTACAGGTTTACCGGAAGATCTGTCAAAATATGGAGATTTTCCAAGAGCGCTGATGGGAATGCCGATTACATCCTGAATTCCCTTGCCCAGTATTTCAAGAGAGAGAGCAGCCCTGCCTGCTGAAAACATGACGCGGTTATCAACTCTTGCATCGGTTGCTGTACTCACAGCGGATCCAATTGCAATACCCAGGTCAATGGGACCATAGGCGCACATACCGCCATGCTTTGCACATTCTGCACAGTTTTTAAAGTTGCAGTACCCGCATCCTTCATTCAGTGCACGATAATGGTTTTTAACCCCGATTAAAACGACTGCAAAACTGTTTCGTATATTACCGGCATCCCGTTTAAAAAATCCGTAGTTAAATTCGTCGCTTAAACGTTCCATTTCTACAGCCAGATTTTCTTTTTCCTCCCCGGTGACAATACAGGCTGATATATAATCATCACCCTTTGTCTTTGGAGCAGTCCTGGCGGCAACACACATTTTCTGGGCAATTGCTAAAAGGGCAGCATTTTCTGCCTCTGAAGAATTTTGAATCATGATAAAAACTCCTTTCTGTATGCATAGTGTTGGATATATGGTCAGATCTATAAATGGAGAAACCAAAGTTTTCATACCATTTATAGTGCTATTCTAAGCTTTAATGGTAAAAGGTTCAAGAAAATATTTCAGGAATAGATCAGGAAATGTATGAAATGTTCCGTAAGGGCTTCTGGTATGTGGCATTGCAATTGAGCCTATTTGGAACAACCTCTGTTAGATATGTACAAAATTTGCATGTAATTATTGTGAATATAATGGAAAAATACAAAAAAGGTTGACTTTTATCTTTACAGAGCGTATTCTTAAGTCAGATTTAACAAAAACGTTTTCGGGAAAGAAAGCGGAGGGTGATATTATGGCAGCATCAATTAAAGACGTGGCAAAAATGGCAGGTGTCTCCGTGGGGACAGTATCCAGAGCATTAAATGGGTATACGGATGTCAGCGAAAAGACAAGGAAAAGAATTAAAGATATTTCAGCAGAGCTTGGTTACACACCGAATGTAAGTGCCAAGAATCTTTCTTCTAAAAATAATAAAAATGTTGCGATGATTGCTTCCGGGTTATTGGACGAGAAGCAGACGGATGATTTTACAATGGCGCTGATTAAAGGGGCATATATTTACATGAATCAGCACCAGTTATCCATTGCAACCTATGCTATTAGCTCGGAAGACCAAAAGGTAAAAGGGTTTGAAGAATTCTGCAGGGAATTCAGTTTATCAGGTGCGCTATTATTCGGATTAAAAGTCACGGATAAATATGTGGAAAACATTTGTGATTCCAAGATACCTTGTGTCACGGTAGATATCCGGGTGGAGGGGGAGCAGATCGGGAGTGTGATCACGGACGATGAAAAAGCATTTGAGGAAATAACCCAGTATGTAATAGACAGAAATCATAGAAAGCTGATACTGGTGTACGGCAGAAAACAGGCAATGGTAGCCAACCTGCGTTATCGTGGGTTTTGTAAAGCACTCAAGAAAAATAAGATCGATATTCGGGAAGTTCCCGTGCTGGATTCTAATTTTATCGAGACCCAGGCATATGAGAAAACGAAAGAATTGTTATTAAAGAAAGGGAAGGATGCAGGAACTGTATTTCTCTGTATGAGTGATATCACAGCCTTTGGAGTCGCAAGGGCAATTCGTGACTGCGGATACAGTGTTCCGGAAGATTTTTCTGTTACAGGCTATGATGGGATTAGTTTCGGAAGATATGTGGAGCCCAAAATTACAACCATCGATCAGAATGTAATGCAGAAAGGATATGAAGCCGGAAAATTACTGGATCTTATTTTAAAAGGTAATGCTACAGAAAAAACCGTAACGGTGCCACATTCACTATTGGAGCGGGAGAGTGTCAGAAAGCTTTAAAACGTAGAGGTTGAAACTGAAATAGAGATATATAAATAGAGACATAGAAATAGAATATAGAAGGTAGAAATAGAAGGCGATATAGATGATAGAAATATAAGATAGAGCCGAGTCTGGATATATATTATAATATTTAAGAGATATGAAGATGAAAAATAAAATAGAGGTGGATTTTCACATCGGTTATGTATACGCAAATAGATAAAAGCAGATTTTTAAAGTAGGTAATAAAAAGGCCTGCTTTTTAAATATAGATTTACAAAAACGTTTTTGGAACAATGTAACAAAAAGTAATCCAAATGAAATGAACAATTTAAGGAGGAAAAAGGTATGAAATTCAAAAAAGTATTCTCAGTAATGACTGCAGCAGCTCTTGTTTTAGGAATGTCTGGATGTGGTGGAAGTACGGGTGCATCGGAGGAATCCGGGAAAGCACAGGAAAGTAAAACTGCGTCAAGTGAAGTGGTTGAAGTCACTATTCCAACTTATCTGGCAGGAGAAAATGTGGGGGCAAAGTTTTTTCTGCCGGAAGTAGAACGGTTTAATAAGAAATATGAAGGAAAATATAAGATTAACATAGAAGAAGTGCCCCAGGCATCCTATGCAGAAAAGATTAAACAGCTGGCACAGCAAAAGAAACTTCCGGCATTGGTACATTCGGCAGGATCAGGCGGAATCGATGTGCAGTGGTTCAAAGATGTGGCGGTAGCCAATGATATGGCATATGATTTAAGTGATTTTTTGGACAGCCATCCGGATACAAAAAAGAACTTGGTACCGGAATCCATCGATTATTGTACGGTGGATGGGAAAGTAGTCTGTATGCCAATTGCAGTTTTAAAGCCGATAGGACTATTTTATAACAGCAGTTTATACCAGGATGAGAAAGATATAAAGGATATGTCTATGGAAGAATTTCTGGAATCTCTGGGAGAAAATAAATTTGCGTTTCAGACTGCGGACAATGGATGGACCACAGGGCTGCTGCTTTCAGCACTGGTAGCCAGTCAAGAGGGCGGCATAGAATTAATTCAAAAGTATGCAGATGATAAACTGTATGACTATACAGATCCGGCTATTCTAAATGCAGTAACTGAATTGCAGAAACTGTTCCAGACAAATGCAGCTTCTAATTCCATAGGTGCTGCGTATGCGGATGCCGCAAATGCATTTATGAGTAACAATGCTGCCATTATCTGTAACGGTTCCTGGATGTCCTCAGAATTTGAGGAAGCTTCCAAAGACAAATGGAGCAACGGATTTGACGGTGCAAATGTAAAAGCAACCATCTATCCTGGGGATGTTGCGCTGGTAAATCCGAGGATCTATGGAGAATTCTGGGTGGCGAATACAGCATCTGAGGAAGAGAAAGAACTGGCATGTGCATTTCTGGAATTCCGGGATTCCAAGGAAGAGATTGAAGCGTTGATGCTGGCAGAAGGAGGAGTGGCACCTTCAATTACATATTCAGAAGAGTTCAAGAAAAAACAGGAAGAAACACCGATTTTATCCCAGCTTTCTGCAAGCATTACCGACAATACCAAGTATGCAGTATCCCTCTATGATGTTATGCCGTCTTCCGTTGCAGATATTGAATTTGGCAAACTGCTGCCGAAATTAGCCGATCAGTCTCTAACACCGGAACAGTTTTGCCAGGAATTAACGAAAAAGGCAGAAGAGGCAAAGTAGACCGCAGCATGAAATCAGGGTAGGAGGAGAAGCATCCAATGAAAAAAGTACAGGTCAGTAAATTGGAAAAAAGAAATTATAAATGGATTTACTTATTTTTATTACCTTCAATTCTTATATTTTTGTTTTTTTATCTTTCGCCCATAGTAACGGTATTTGTAACTTCCTTTACAAAGTGGGATGGTTTTAACAGTCCTGTATTTACCGGATTAGATAATTACATGCAGATGATAGGCAGTGACACTTTCGGGATTGCATTAAAAAACCTGCTGCTTTGGTCAGTTATAGCAGGTACACTGCACGTGGGATTTGGCGTTCTGGTTGCATTTATCCTTTTCCAGAAGCCATTTGGGTGGAAGGTAACCAGAACGGTGTTTATGATCCCGAATGTAATATCCGCTGCAGCGTGGGCATTGATCTATAAGTTTATCTTTAATAACGATATGGGTATTTTAAATAATATCATCCGTAAGTTTAATCCGGATTTTGGGGTTCAGTGGTTTTATCAGTCACCATATGCCTTTTGGGCGGTTACATTAACCTGGTTATTCTATGCGGTTATCGTAACGCTGGTCGTATTAAATGATCTGATGGCGATTCCGGAGGAATTGAACGAGGCCGCCCGGGTAGATGGAGCTGCGAAATGGCAGATCATTACCAGAATCCACCTGCCCCTTTGCCGCAATGCCATTGGTACCGGAATTATCTGTTCCATTACTTCACGAATAGCCATGTATGAACAGATCGCCCTGACAACGGCGGGAGGGCCGGGGGATGACACCATGAATCTTCCAATTATATTAGTAAAATCCATCAGCGATATGAAATATGGTTATGCCAATGCCAACGGCGTAGTCATGTTCCTATTGGGACTTTTGATACTGGCGTTGGTAAACAGGGCATTTCGCATGAATGAAAGCGCATATTAAGGAGGGAAAGTCATGAAACAGGTAAAAAAAGTACTCGTAAAGATATTTGAATATGGAATATTGATTTTTACAATCATTGTTTCTGTATTTCCAATTATATGGGTTATTATGTCTGCATTTAAAACCAATGCACAGATCCTGGGGAGTCCCTTTTCTCTGCCTACCAGTATCAGCTTTGACGCATTTATCTATTTATTTGAAAAGTATAATTTTTTAAGATATGCCTTAAACTCACTGCTGATCTGCATAACCTCCACCGGTTTATCCCTTATTATTTTTGCTATGGGAGGTTATGTAATCGCAAAATATAAATTCCCCGGCAGAAATTTTATTTTTGCATTGTTTACCATTACCTTATTGGTACCGGCTCAGTCCAAGGCACAGCCAATCTTTTCTTTGATCATGAATTTAAACTTATACGACAATATATGGGGAGTAGCTCTGGTGTACCTCTCAGCCGGACTTGCCATGTCTATGTTTATATTAAAATCTACATTTATGTCAATTCCGAAGTCTTTGGATGAAGCAGCAGCGATTGAGGGAGCCGGATTCTTCACCGTATTCTGGAGAATTAATCTGCCGCTGGCTAAAAGCGGGCTGGTCACGGCTGGAATATTGATGTTCTTAAATAACTGGAATGAGTATTTTTATGCGTCCCTGCTTACTTCCTCGGATTTAAACAGGACCTTACCCCTGGCACTGCAGTTTTTCAATGAAGCATTTTCTTATGATTATACCAAGCTCTTTGCCGCACTTACGGTAGTAGTGCTCCCGGGAATTATTCTTTATGCATTTGCACAGGAACAGGTACAGGAGAGTATTGCGGCATCCGGTGTGAAAGGATGATCAGACAAAATATACAATACAAAATATATATTACAAAATAAGCAATACAAAATAAGTAAATAAGCAATACCAAATAAGTAATACAAAATAAGTAAGACAATACAAATACAGGAGACAGACAACTTATGAAATTCGATATCAATACAGTACCATTCAGCTGCTATGGATCTTATCTGGCATTTTCTTATCCAAGAGATGGGGAGGGCGTTTATCAGGACCATCTGGCGTTGCGCATCCTTTATGGCATGTTTAATGAACAGGAGACATACCCCATTGTGATGCTGAATCAGGAGGGGGAGCCGGTTGTGGGCGACATAGAAGCCATACCTGCCCAGCTAAAGGTAAGCGCCGGCGGCAAGGGATATCAAATGTGTTTTCAAAATGAAGATACGGTACATGTAAAGGGCAGTACGGATATTCTGATCACCAAGACGAAAATGTTTGGTTTAATGTGTGACCGTGTCATGCACCATGAAACAGGCAGCTGGGAAATAGCAGGAAATGATGCCTCTGTTATCATTGAAATGATCAGGGGAAGTATCAGTGATGATTCCGTGTGGTCTGAGGAAGGAACAAGATGTGAAAACATAAAAGTGCTGATCCATCCCGACGATGCGGGTGAATTTGAACTGAAATTAACGCTGGCAGGATTAAGTTACCGCAAACCGGAACCGCTAAATTATGAAGAGAATCTGCTGAATGCCGAAAAGACATTCGAAGATTTTAAAAAGCATTTTCATACAGGCATTGATAAGTATAGGGAATCTATGGAATTGGCTGCATACATCAGCTGGCACAGTGTCGTGAGACCGGAAGGATACGTAAAATATCCGGTAATGCTAATGACAAAAAATAAAATGAATATGGTTTGGAGCTGGGATTATACATTCAATGCCCTTGCCATGATGGATAAAGATCCAGATCTTGCGTATGATCAATTTCTGGCGATAGCCGAAATGCAGGAAAAGGATGGTTCCTACCCGGATGCGTTTCATGCAAGAGCATATGTATGTACCTTTGTAAAGCCGCCGGTTCAGGGATTTATCTTAAAAAGAATGTTCAAAATCCAAAAGCCAGGGATGGATACCCTTCAGAAAATATATGATTCCGTTGTCCGGTTTACAAAATGGTGGTTTGATTACAGAGGAACGGTAGACGGTATTCCGGTCTACCATCATGGAAATGATTCCGGATGGGACAACAGCACCGCTTTTCGCCTTGGAGTGCCGGTAAAATCGCCTGACCTTTCGGCATGGCTGATCATACAGATGGATTTTCTGGCGGATACCGCAAAAGAACTGGGACGAATTGAGGATGCAGATGCATGGAAGAAAAGAAGTGATGAATTGCTGGATAAAATGTTAACCCTTTTTGTGGAACATAATCATATGAAAGCAATCAAAGTACCGGAAAATAAAACTGTGGAATGCGATTCCCTTTTGCTGTATGTGCCGCTGATACTGGGGGAAAAGCTTCCCCCTGAGATACGGGAAAGAATGCTGGAAGAACTTCTGAAAGAAAAGAACTTTATAACAGACTACGGCATAGCATCGGAGCCAGTAGACAGTCCTTATTTTGTGGAAGACGGATACTGGAGGGGGGCAATATGGCCGCCAACTGCCTATATCATGACGGAAGCTCTAATGGAAAATGGACGAAAAGAAGAGGCAGTATTAAATGCAAGAAGATTTTGTGATATGTGTGCATCAGAGGGATTTTTTGAGAACTACAGTGCCATTGACGGACATGGACTGAGAGATTCCGGGTTTACCTGGACGGCCAGTGTATTTATGATTTTAATCAGAGATTATCTGGAGGAGTAAGAGAGAAAAGCTTATGCTGTGGGATGTGGTACAGCATAAGCTTTTTAGATTTTATAATTTAAGTTTTAAGTGAAATTGTATGACAGTGCTCACGCTAAGAGTTATTAGGAATCTAAACTACATATAAAATAGGCATGTCTCCCAGCTTCTCTGCGATCTGTTCCCGCAGGAAACTTTCACCTTCCGTTCGAAGAGGCGTCTGATAACAGTATTTCCCTCTGCCTCGTCCGGTCATGTTCTCTTTACTGTACAGATCAGGCGAGCTTGGAAACGCTTCTGCATTGATTGCACGGTGAACAAAGCTGTAAGTCATAAAGATAATCTCAACAAAAGCCTCTTTCTTCACCTTGTCGGAAAGTGTATCGGCAAGCTGTGTAAAAAACTCTGCATATATCTTCTTCCAGTCATCAACAAGTATAATAGGAGCAAACAAGATGCCCACTTTATAGCCGGCATCACACATTTTATTAAGTGCCTGGACCCTGCGCTTCAGTGAAGAAGTACCAATTTCAATTTTACTGATAATCTCCTGGGGATTCAGGCTCATGCGGAAAATGACTCTTCCTTTGTGGGGCAGGTCAAGAAGGGGGTCAACCATATCAAATTTTGTTGGAAAGGTCAGGTACCCTCTAGGCTGGGAGGTAAATGCCGGGATGGTCCATTCCAGGTTATTGGTTATGGTATTTTCCAGGACAAGATCGCTGTTGCTCCCAATTTCAAAGGTTAATTCCTGGTCAGAGGCAGAAGCGGACTTTATCAGACGTTCCATCATTTTTTCCCTGTTTACAAAAAGTCTCAGGTAAGAACATTTATTATAATTACAAACCAGATAACAGTACAGACACATGGCACTGCAGCCGGATGAAGTGTAAGGGACCAGATAATCGGATACCTTATGGTTTGGCACGTATTTGTGGGTTTTTCTGGTGCCGATAATGAGATGCCGTTTCATGTTGGCGAACTGTGCGTTTTCATTGCTGCGCAGTTCGTCAATTTTATTGTGGCTTTCTATTTCGATCCAGGGCACAGCTGCATATTTTTCTTTTAACTCCTTACCCAGAGGATAATTCAGAACATCCGGTTCATAATAGATTTTATCTGGAAACATTTTAAAACCTCCCATATTCATAGACTTTCATTTTCTCTTTTTAGCATTTACCGTTTTTCAAAAAATACTTCAAAAAAATATGAAAAAGTACTTGCAATTTTGAAAATGTATGTTATAGTAGTTATAGAACAGACAGAAATAAAGGTGTCCGACTGTTTGCAAATGAATGTGATGAGGAGGTATGATTATGAACATTAATAAATTTACGCAGAAATCTTTACAGGCAGTGAATGACCTGGAAAAAGTGGCTTATGAATATGGTAATCAGGAAGTTGAGCAGGAGCATTTACTATATAGTTTATTAAATCAGGAAGACAGCCTGATTCTCAAATTAATTGAGAAGATGGAAATTAATAAGGAGCATTTTGCCAGAAATCTGGAAAATGCTTTGAACAAGCGTCCTAAAGTTTCCGGAGGCCAGTTGTTTATGGGTCAGAAACTGAATAAGGTACTGGTCAGTGCGGAAGATGAAGCAAAGGCTATGGGTGATGAGTATGTATCTGTGGAGCATTTGTTTCTGGCATTGCTGAAACATCCAAATGAGGGTGTGAAGGCGCTGTTTCAGGAATACGGAATTACAAGAGACCGCTTCCTGCAGGCATTGTCAACCGTAAGGGGGAACCAGAGAGTAGTCAGTGATAACCCGGAGGCAACTTATGATACCCTGAATAAATACGGTCAGGATCTGGTGGAGAAAGCCAGAGACCAGAAACTGGATCCTGTGATTGGTCGTGATGGTGAGATCCGAAATGTAGTCCGCATCCTGTCCCGTAAGACAAAGAATAATCCGGTGCTGATCGGAGAACCTGGTGTAGGTAAAACAGCAGTTGTGGAAGGACTGGCACAGCGTATCGTCCGGGGAGATGTACCGGAAGGCTTAAAAGATAAGAAGATTTTCTCACTGGATATGGGAGCACTGGTAGCAGGTGCCAAGTACCGCGGGGAATTTGAAGAGCGATTGAAAGCCGTACTGGAAGAAGTGAAAAAAAGCGAAGGACAGATTATTTTGTTTATCGATGAACTTCATCTGATTGTGGGTGCCGGCAAGACGGATGGCGCAATGGATGCCGGAAATATGTTAAAACCTATGCTGGCAAGAGGAGAGCTCCACTGTATCGGTGCAACCACTCTGGATGAATACCGCAAGTATATCGAAAAAGATGCCGCTCTGGAACGACGTTTCCAGCCGGTAATGGTAGATGAACCCACGGTAGAAGATACTATCTCTATATTAAGGGGATTAAAAGAACGCTACGAGGTGTATCATGGAGTAAAAATTACGGACAGTGCGTTAGTCGCTGCCGCAACCCTGTCCCATCGTTATATATCAGACCGTTTTTTACCGGATAAAGCCATTGACCTGGTGGATGAAGCCTGTGCTCTGATCAAGACGGAGCTGGATTCCATGCCGGCAGAGCTGGATGAGCTTCAAAGAAAGATCATGCAGATGGAAATAGAAGAAGCTGCATTGAAGAAAGAGACTGATAAATTAAGCCAGGACCGTTTGGAGAACCTGCAAAAAGAACTTGCCGAACTGCGGGATGATTTCAGCAGTAAGAAGGCGCAGTGGGATAATGAAAAGCATTCGGTAGAAAACTTATCAAGCCTGCGTGAGCAGATCGAAAATCTGAACAAAGAAATTGAAATGGCTCAAAGGGATTATAACCTGAACCGTGCGGCTGAGCTGCAGTATGGAGAACTTCCAAAGCTTCAGGATCAGTTAAGCATCGAGGAAGAGAGGGTGAAGAGCCAGGAGCTGGTACTGGTTCATGAAAGTGTAACGGATGAAGAGATTGCAAGGATTATTTCCAGATGGACCGGAATCCCGGTTGTCAAACTGACGGAAGGTGAGCGAAGCAAGATCCTGGGTCTGGACGAAGAATTGCATCACAGAGTGATTGGACAGGATGATGGGGTAACCAAAGTAACCGATGCCATTATCCGATCAAAAGCAGGAATTAAAGATCCCACAAAACCGATTGGTTCCTTCTTATTCCTGGGACCTACCGGTGTGGGTAAGACGGAACTTGCAAAAGCCCTTGCGGCAAGCCTGTTTGATGATGAGCAGAACATGGTTCGAATCGATATGAGTGAATATATGGAGAAATACTCCGTTTCCAGATTGATCGGAGCACCTCCGGGATATGTGGGATATGAAGAAGGCGGACAGCTGACAGAGGCAGTGCGCAGAAAACCGTATTCAGTTGTTCTGTTTGATGAAATTGAAAAGGCACATCCGGATGTATTCAATGTTTTGCTTCAGGTATTAGACGATGGGCGTATTACCGATTCTCAGGGAAGAACCGTTGACTTTAAAAATACGATCTTAATTATGACTTCCAATATTGGTTCGGCTTATCTTCTGGAAGGTATTAATGAACAGGGCGAGGTCAATGAGCAAAGCGAAGAGATGGTAATGAATGACCTGCGTAATCATTTCCGTCCGGAATTCTTAAACCGGCTGGATGAGATCATTATGTTTAAGCCTCTGACGAAATCTGATATTGGAAGCATAGTAACACTTATGATGGCAGACCTGAATAAACGTCTGGCTGATCAGGAAATCCGTCTGGAGTTGACAGATGATGCAAAAGAATATATTATAGAAGGCGGTTATGACCCAATCTATGGGGCAAGGCCATTAAAACGATTTTTACAGAAAAACGTAGAGACACTGGCTGCGAAGTTAATTCTCTCCGGCAGCGTAGGAGCAGAAGATATTATCGTGCTGGATGTTGAAAATGACCAGCTTGCTGCACATGTAAAAGTGACTGGTGAAGTAATATAATATACGCTGGCAGAGGTACAAAATGATTCCAAATGACCCATTTATACTGTTAAGCTACGTAAATACACAACTAAGGGATTTTTACCCAACCCTGGAAGAAATGTGTAAGAGCCTGAGCTTAAAAGAGGAAGAACTGATAAAAAAATTAGAAAACATCGATTATTACTACGATGCCGACTTGAATCAGTTTGCTTAAAAGAAAAAGTAATATAGAAGAAATCCGGCGCATTCCGTCGGATTTCTTTTATATTACTCAGAGCAATCCACAAAACCAGTTTTCTCAGACTTTTTTATAAAAGTCCTATATTTTTCTCATTACATCATGTATAATATTCTCATATGTTATAAAAAGGAGAAGAATCATGCAAAAAGAAGAAAGAAGAAAAATAAGGAAGAAAATTACGATCGCTTCTATCGTACTGCTGCTTGCGATGGTGGCATTTTTACTCTACGTAGGATTTAGCAAGCAAGTTCCCCAGATCGTATTTTATGGAGCAATTGCCATTTTTCTGGTTATTTATTGGGTGTTGCTGGATGTGGTAGAGCCAAGGCTGTTACATGAGCTGGACGGAATTTCCGAGGACCGAAAGAAAGCATATTATAAATATGCAGGAACAGACCTTGTAGGATATGCAGGTATCGCATTTTTCATTTTCAATATCGGCAATGCCGGCAGTGTAGGCTTGGTTGGAGCAGTTATTTATGTACTGAGTATAAGCCTGAAGAAAAAATTCCGGGATGAATTCACCGGTGCAAACCTTCAGAATGAAGTAGAAGCGCAGGAGAATACAGAAACCGCCGAAACACCGGATGAGATTGAAGACCTGGGCGGACAGGAAGAAGTTCCGGAAGCAGTGGAAGACTTATCAGAAGAGACAGCGGATTCCGGACAGAAATAAACAGAATTTGAGGCGTATAGCATGTATACATTGTTAATCGTAGATGATGAACCATTGGTAAGGAATGCAATAAGTACGATTATAGACTGGGATTCTATTGGATTTACAACGATTTACCAGGCGGAGGATGGCCTGGAAGCCCTTGAAATATGCCGTAAGCATCAGATACATCTGGTACTTACGGATATTGTTATGCCATTTATGGATGGATTGGAGCTGTCGAAGGCATTAAGTGAAGAATTTCCGGAGATTCACGTGGTGGTATTGACCGGACACGAGGACTTCGAATATGCCAAACAATCGGTGGATCTGGGTGTGAAGAATTATATTTTAAAGCCCGTTGGGGCGTCCACGCTTTATACAAAAATGAAAGAAATCTGTAAAAAACTCAATATAGAAGCATCTCAAAAGCAGTATATCGCAAAAATGAAATTGCAGATCCATCAAAGTATGCCGGCGCTGCAGGAAAAATTTTTATATACCATGGTATGTACCCAATACGGACAGTCGGATCATTTAGAAGACCGAATCCTATCCCTTGAGATTCCCCTCCATTCAGAGCATTATATGGTAGGAATCGTGGAGGCAGATCTGACCAAGGCAGCCAATTCCGATATAGAGCTATTTGTATTTACAGAAAAGAATATTACCCTGGACTGTATCGGCAGTCAGCACTGTATTTTTGATGATAACAACAATAAGGTTATTATCGTGTTTAACCTGGATTCTTTTGGAGATGACGGACATTTTATCGCATACAGTACCCTGCAGGTTATTCAGAAGGCGGTCACTGCGGTACTAAAGGTAAATACTACCTGTGCACTGGGGTCTGAGGTCAGCAAACTCAAAGACCTGTACCACTCTTATCACGAAGCAAGTACGGCTCTTGACTGTAAATATTCTCTGGGTGCCAACAAGGTATATGACATCAGCGATCTTGATTATATCGAGAAGGCTTTTTTTTATCCCTTCCAGGGGATTAAGGATTTGATTTACAGCATCAAATTTTTACAAAAGGCAGATATTGAGAAATCTATGTCCGCGATTTATGATGACCTGCTCCGATCAAAAACCCTCTCAAGTTCCAATATTAAAATGGTATTTATTGAAATGATCACATCTCTGTTAAAAGAATTATCCGGTGTGCGCCAGGTGTCTAAGGATGTGTGGGGGGAAGGCTTTGCTCTTTATAACGAGCTTGAGGACATGTCTTCTTCGGAAGAGATTCTAAAAAAACTGTTGTCTTTTTCCATAAAAGTATCCCATGAACTCCAGCAGCTTCAGTCCAACAGCGGTCAGATGATCATTCAAAATGCCAAGGATTATATTGGTACCCATTATGGCGAAGAGGAATTATCCTTAAGCTTAGTTGCAGAACACGTATCGGTCAGTACCGGATATTTAAGCGGGCTGTTCAAAAAAGAAGCCAAGATAAATTTTGTGGAGTACCTTACCAATATTCGCATGGAAAAGGCGATGGAACTGATCCGAAATACCGATAAAAAGACGTATGAGATTGCTTATGAGACCGGATTTTCCAATCCACATTATTTTAGCGTATCCTTTAAAAAGTATTCCGGTATGTCTCCCTCTGATTTTCGGAGTAAGCACAGGTAATATTTTTCAATATCAAAAAGATAGATAACGGATATTCCAGGAGGCATTTGTCTTGCAGGAGAAAACAACATTTCAGAAAACATCGCTTCAGAAAATAATGCATAAAAAAATGAAGCATAAAAAAACAATGCATAAGAAAGTAATGAAAAAGAAAGCAACAGTCTTTCAGAAAATAAAACATCGCTATGAATACATGGGGATAAAGAATAAAACACTGCTGCAGGTATTTGCTGTGGTGATTTTCTTTATGCTGATTTTCATAGGGATGTTTTTATTTATATTTACAAAGAAAATCGAATCGGATAATGTGACTTATTCCAGGCAGCTGCTGCAAAATGCCAATAAACGTCTGGAAAATTATTTTGATGAAATTGCATCCATCGCAAATGAAGCAAATTATAACTATTATCTGCAGAATTATCTGATCGCGGAAAAAGACAATGCGGAAGGTTACAGTAATCTGACCAATGCCAAGAGTATGCAGGATTATGAAATGAGCTCCAAAGTTTTTAATTCATCCCTGAACAGCCGCACGGACGTCACATCCCTGATGATATTTGGAAAAAAGAGTCTGTTGCTGCATAAAAGCATTTATGAATTCTGGTCCGTTGTACAGGATTATGCTTCCTATTCCTGGTACCAGAAAGCGTTAGAGTCACCTAATACGTCCGTAATCACCGGACCCATGCAGCATGAATTTCTGAAAGACAACACGGAACAGACCATTTCTTTGAGCAGGAGAATCAGCAGCTATGAAGACGGCAGTTTTTTAGGCGTGATTCTGATAGACTTAAACCTGAATAAAATCGCGGAAATATTTGAGTCTTTTTATGCAACTGGGGAAGGGACTTTGTGTATTCTAAATGATCAGGGACAGATTGTCTATCCGATGAATTATAATAAGATTACGCCGCAGCTGCTTGAGAAGATGAACAGTATGGAAAAGGACAATTTTATTGCCCGGATCGATCAGGAAGAATATCAGGTAGTGACAGCCACATTTGAAAAAGCAGACTGGAAAGTGCTCTCCCTAACGTCAACCGGACAGCTAAAAGAATCCATGTACGATACTCTCGGAATCGTAATTGCGGCAATTGTGCTGGTGATGGTCATTCTGGGTGTTGCACTCAGCAGAATTCTAACCGGGGTGGTAAATCCTATTCTCCGTCTGAAAGGCCACATTGATCTGGCGGATGAAGGACATCTGAGTGAGCGGGCGGAGATTCTGAATCACAATGAAACAGGTGCGCTGTCTAAGAGCTTTAACAAGATGCTGGATCGTATCGAAAATCTTATGGGGGAAGTTGTAAATGAGCAGGAGGAGAAGAGGAAATACGAGCTGCAGGCTTTACAGGCACAGATTAATCCTCATTTTCTGTACAACACCCTGGATTCTATCATATGGATGGCTGAGGCTAAGAACTCCGATGTAGTGCCAATGACAGAAGCTTTGGCAAAATTATTTCGAATTTCGCTGAATAAGGGCAATGAGTTCATCCGTATTGAAGATGAGATGGAGCATGTGCGCAATTATCTGGTGATACAGAGTATGCGGTATACGGATAAATTTACTTATCATATAGAAATAAACGATGAGGTCCGGTATTGCAAAACCATTAAATTAATTGTACAGCCCATAGTAGAAAACAGCATTTATCATGGAATTAAGAAAAAACGAGGTAAGGGCAGGATTGACATTCTGGCATGCAGGAAGAATGAGAAACTCTGTATCCGTGTCCGGGATGATGGAAATGGAATGAATGAAGAGACCTGTCAGGCTATACTGACGAAAGATTCCAAATTTGAAAACACTAGCGGATCCGGGATCGGGGTAAAAAATGTAAATGAGCGCATTCAGCTGTACTTTGGCAAAGAGTATGGGCTGCGTTATACCAGTGCCCTGGGAGAAGGAACAACTGCGGAACTGATCTTACCTGTGATAGAAGAAACAATTGGTTAAAGGAGGCAGAGAAAATGAAAAAACGTGTCATATCCCTGATAATCTGCCTGCTGTTGTTGCTTACAGGATGCAGCGGATTTACGCAAAAGGGAAAAGAAGACCAGCCTTTACAAGGGGAAAGTCAGTCTTTGGATACAGCGAAAACGGAGGAATCCGGTACAGAAGAACCGGTGTCTGAGAAGTCAGGGATTGTGATAGGAGCGACTCTGGCATCAGAAGATTCCGCGTATTTAAAGACAGTCAGCAAAACTATGGTCAATGTAGCAAATCAAGAAAAGGTCACTCTGGATATCCGGTATGCAAAGTGGAATGAACAGATACAGACAGAACAAATGGATACATTTATTGAACAGAAGGTGGATGTGATTATACTTTGTCCCGTAAATGCCAAATCCATGCTGACCTCGCTGAAGAGAGCAAAAGCGGCAGGGATTCCGGTGATTAATCTGAATATGAAAGTGGATGCAATGTCTTCAGAATATATCAGTACTTATATTGGCGCCAGCAGTTCAGAAGAAGCGGCCCTGGCGGCTGATCTGATGGTTGCCGCTCTTGAGGATGGCGGGAAAATTGCAATTATTGAGGGAGCGCCAGGAAGCGATCCCCAGGTATACCGCACCCAGACCTTCGTGGAACAGATGAACTCCCATCCCCAGTTTGAAATCATTGGCATCGGTAACGGCAGCTGGAACCGGGAGAAAGCCATGCTGGTAACCATTGATCTACTGCGTAAAAACCCGGATATAAAAGGGATTTTCTGCCACGACAGCAATATGGCATTAGGAGCCTGGGCAGCGCTTGAGTCCCTGAATAAAACCGATGTTATACTCATTGGAATTGGAGAAGACCAGGAATATCTCCAGGCAGTTAAAGACGGGAAGATCTACGGTCTTATTACTCAGCCGCCGGTATATGAAGGGGCATACAGCATTTACTGTGCCATTGATGTAGCAGGCGGGAAAGAATTACGGCCGTGGTATAAAGACCCGATTCAGACCATCACAAAAGAAAATATCGGTAGTTATCAGGATCCAATGGATGAGGAAGAGGTTTCCATGGAGTAGATAGAAAACATGCTTTAGTATTACAATGTATCATTTCTGATATTAAATATAGTACGAACAATTTAGTCTTTGATTAGCATGAACATTGTGAGTCAATGAGGTTATAAAACACTATATTTGGGTTTCGCTGAGTAAGGACGCTTTGTATGCAGAGGTAGTGTACGGAAAGATGGGCGCGGGAAACTGGTATGGACTCCGTCAGCTGGCCGCAGAACTGGTATTTTCTAACCTTTCCGAAGCGCTTTTTGGCGGCACGCGGGCATTCACCGAGAAATCCTGATGCATTTCTCGGTTCA
>UQGG01000053.1 GCA_900540475.1 uncultured Robinsoniella sp.
GCATTGTATCAGATCCTATTACGCATCGTTTAAAAACTGGTTGATGCCATTGACTGATAGAAAGGGGATTTTTTGCACATCTTTTTTTTAGGCAATCAACTAGGCAATCAAAAGGTACTGAAAATGAAACATATGCAACACAATAATTATAATAAATATATGAGCGTTAAAATAGTCATAGAAGCCGTTTCAAATGAAACTATGTTTTTATGACTATTTTAGTGCTTATTAGGATAAGTGTAAATATTACTTATTTGATTTTGTAAAAGAATAGACCATCTGTTGCAGTACTATATGTTAATTTATATTTATAACTATCCCAATAATTAACATCTGTTTGATCCTTAGTATTAGGGAACGTAGGTTCACCAAGAAACGTAGAAATATAATCAACAGTGTCATTAAATGTATCCCTATTATCATTATCAAAATAGTGAATCCAATACATTTCTTGTAATGTTGTTTCATCGAAAAGAAATACAATTTTACCAGGAATGTTATCTAAAGTATACTCAGACTGGAATTCCATGTAACGATGAAAAGATTGATCTTCTGTACTGCGACTACTGAATTCATAGTTGTCTCCTAGTAGATTACTTATATCTTGAGGTTTCATGTTAAAGTTTATAGATTCAAAAATATTTATTACCTCTTTATCAGAGTTAGTATTCATAGCGTTATTAATCATCTCACTGGAAGAACCACTTTGACTGATGTTTGTTTTAGACAAAGAATCTTTTTCGCTGTTTTTCATAGTATTCCACATAGTTACAACAATGAAGAAAATAGCAATAGAAATACCTATAATTATTATCTTATATTTGTTATTATTGGGAGTAACTTTTTGTAAACTTTCTTCATTTGATGTTTCTGCTGCGTTAGCCATCTCGGATATAGTTTCAGAGGGATGTTTATCCTGCTCCAAAATAATCTTTTCTTTTGATAAAAAATCAGAATTACTTATTTCAAATAGTTTATTTTTGTCAAGATTACAATGGAGACAGCGATTACTTTTATTTAGATTGAAATGTCCACACGCACAGATCCAATAACCGTCTCCTTGATATGGCAAATTTTCACAAACATCAGAATAATTTAATTTATGTACTTCAATTTTGAATTGATCTTTTAAATCATTAAGATCAGTAAGTTTATTAGGTGTGGCAATAGGCATTAAGCATTCAGATGATTGCCATTTAGTACCATCTGCAAAAACAATAGTGGAAACGATGTAATCAAATGACCTTGCCTGTTTAAAAGTTAATTCAATAGGTACAGAGTTTCCAAAATACTCATTAGATTTCACAGATAAATCTAAGTAGAAGCGCTCAATATCTCCTAAAACATTACCCATCACATCTTTTTGCTTAATAATCAAGTAAACAGCACTAATAGGGGTTTCCTGTAGATTCCTAAATTTCAACTGTAAAACATTAATATTTTTCTTTGTATCGATTAAAAGTGCTCCTTTTTCGAGTAAAACTGGGCAATCGTGAGACCATAACATACCATCGATAAAACAAATACGTTCAAATCTTTCCATAGCTGACCTCCTACTAATCTTTATTATAATGGTGGAAGAGTTTCATTGTAATTCTCTGCAGAAGGTTGCTTAGTATTATTAGATATTTCATTAAGGCTTGATTCGAAACCATTGATTTTCTCTTCAATTAGGGTATTTTTATCATAGTTTTGTTGTAGTAACTCAATAATTTCTGCCAAACCAATGATAACGAGTCCAATAAATACGGAAGAGATACAACACATAATTGCCAATGACCAATTATAGGTGGATCTTTCTATTCCTGTAAATGAATAAGATACTACTTGATACACATCGCCTATAACGAAACTCCCTATAACACCCACAATAATTGTTATCCATCCCATAATGTTAATTGCATAAGCTTTTGAATTTTTCATTCCACAACTCTCCTTTAGTTTAATTTGTTTTAATACTATCATAGATTTGTGTAATATTCTACATTAGATTATAATAATTTATCAAAAAAAGCAATAAATACATTGTATTAAAATAAATACATTATTAAAATAGTATGAATTAAATAAGAATTAATGCTAAAATTCATATATTTTGCACAAAATAGTTGAAATGGTAATATATGGAGGGTATAATATAAGAAATATTAATTTTATGGAGGGAAAGGGAGAAAATCTATGGGAAAGAGAATGAGTTATTATTTAAAATCTACAATTGTGTTTGCGTTACTTTTATGTAGTTTGTTAGCTGTAAAAGTAAATGTGCAAGCAAGAACCTTGAATGTGAATGAGATGAAGGAGAATTTTTCGACTCTACAATCACAATATCCTACAGGACAAAAATGGAATGGTTCATTTCAAGGAGCTTGGCAATGTCATGGATTTGGTTTACTAGTATTTGATAGACTATTCCAAACAAAGGCAAATGATTTGCCAATAATATCCAACCCGTCAGATTTTTTTGTTGGAGACTTAGTTCGATTTAAAAACGGGTCATATAATCATACATTTGTAATTACAGATATAATTGATAATACTATATACTATGTAGATTGTAATAGTGATAACCGGAATACAGTTGTATGGGGGCATACCATTAGTAAAGACAGAGTAAGAACATTGATAAACCAGCCCCTACTTCCTGGATTTGGTGATAATACATTAACGTCAGGATATGTTAAGCACCAGGATGGTAACAATATCACAAGTTTAACTCAATATGACACAGAAGCCCCAGTGATTTCCAACGTCCAGATCACAGATGTAAATAAAGACGGATACACAGTCACTTGTACCGTTACCGATAATGTGGGAATTGATAGAGTTGAGTTTCCGTCTTGGTTTAATGCTCCCGGAGAAACATATACCGATATTAAAGGTGAGCTAAATGGGAATACTACTTCATGCAGAATAAATGTAAATGATTTAGGTGGACGAGAGGGAACATATATTACTTATATCAATGCTTATGATAAGAATGGTAATATAGGTTCTTATAGGTTTGAAATAGGTATTGATCGCAGCGATCCAGAAATAAGTAATGTTCAAGTAACGGAACGAACTGCAGACGGATATACAATTACGTGCAATGTAACTGATCCTTCTGGAATAGACAGAGTAATGTTCCCGTCATGGTTAAATGAAGAAGGGCAAACAGATAAATGGTATCAGGGCACGTTGAATGGTAATACAGCAACTTTTCATGTCGATATTAACGATCTTGCGGGAAAAGAAGGCATGTATTTCACTAATATAGTTGCATATGATAAATATGACAATTTTAGTAAACATAGGGTTGAAGTTTTTGTAGATCGGACAGCGCCAGAAATAAGTAATGTTAAGATATCGGACGTTAATAGTGAGGGATATACTGTTTCATGTGATGTAAAAGACAATGATGCAGTGGATAACGTTAAGTTCCCATCATGGTTTAATGGGCTAGGTGAAACAGAAACTTGGTTTGTAGGAAAATTAGAGAATGGACATGCTTCTTACAGGATTAATGTTAAAGATCTGGGGGGAAAAGAAGGAACTTATATAACATATATAAGAGCTTATGATAAAAGTGGTAATATAGGATCACATAGATTAGATGTATATATAAAGCGATCTTCCTCAATAAATGTTACTGGAGTTACTTTAAAAAATACAGAAGTAAAGTTTAACTCAAAGAATGCTGTTGTGAATTTATATGCAACCATATCACCCGCAAACGCAACCAACAAGACAGTAACCTGGAAGAGCAGTAATCCATCAGTAGCAACAGTTGATCAAAACGGTAAAGTCACAGCAGTTTCAAACGGTACAGCCAATATTACAGTAACCACCCAGGACGGCAACAAGGCTGCCACATGTAAAGTAACTGTTAATATACCGAAGCCGGTAGAGCCAACCAAGCCTGTTACCCCGGATAAGCCGTCAGTTAGCGCTACATCGATTAAGCTTAATAAGCCATCCTTGACACTATATAAAGGAAAGACATACACGCTGAAAGCTACAGTGAAGCCGAAAACGTATAATTCAGGCATTAAATGGAGTTCTTCAGCCAGCAAATATGCAACGGTTTCCAGCAAAGGTAAAATTACCGCTAAGAAGTCAGGCAGGACAGTAATCACCGCCCAGACGAAAAGCGGAAAGAAAGCTACCTGCATTATAAAAGTTAAGGAAAGAAAAGCTACCAAGGTTAAGCTGAGCCGTAAGAACCTAACACTGAAAGTTGGCAGGAAATACGCACTGAAAGCAACGGTATATCCAAAGAATGCAACTGATACGAAAAAATGGACAATAAACAAAAAGGGAATTGTTAAGGTTTCCAGCAAGGGTGTAGTCACTGGTCTGAAGAAGGGGAAATGTAGAATCACGCTTAAGACAAGCAGTGGAAAAAGCGCATATTGTAATGTAAAAGTAGAATAAAATTTAAGGATAGAGGCGTACATTTGTATGTCTCTATTTTTTTGAAAAGATATATCTATGGTAAGAAGTGGATAAAATTACCAACTAGACGAGAATAGCTACCAGTTAGTCAATGGGGGGTGAAATTTTAATTACAATATGATATAATAATTAAAATTAAATGTACAATATTTACAAAATAATATGAAATATTTGTGAAAATATAGTCAGAAAGGAGAAGAGAAAGAAATTTTTATTTGGCAATTCCAGATTCATATTAACAAGCAATATGTTCAATGAAACTACCAAAGAGAAAAGGGAGAATATCTATGAAGAGAAAGACGAAGATTTCAGGCAAAAAAGTAGTAAGTAGCTGTTTGGTATTCGCAATGATGTGTCAGTTGGTTGGCAGCAATAATATGATGATCGCAAATGCAGAAAATGAAACGGATACTGATACGAAAAGCTATATCGTTATGGCAGACAGTTCGAAAGAGTTTAACGATGTTACCAGCAGAGCAGCATATAGCATATTAGAAGAAGATCCAGAATTATCGGATAACAATATTGCAGTAATGGAATTATCACCAGAAGAAGCAGAAGAGATGCAACAAAATGATGGTTTGATTGTGGAAGAGGATATCATAATTTATGCAAATTCATTGAAAAGTGAATTGGAAGAAGAGGTTATCACGGAAGGAACAGAAGCAGAAACGGTTCTTACTGAGAGTGAAGATGAGAAACAATCAGTAACCGAGGAAACAGAAGTTATAGAAGAGACAGAAACTACTGAAAATACAACGGACTTAACGGAGACTTTAGAAATTAAAGAAGAACTTTTGGAAACAGAAACAACTGCAGAGGTAGAAGACCCAGAGACAGCAAAAAAGAGAGAATTTATGGCTAAAATACGGGAAGCAAGGAAGAATGCAAGCGAAACTGAAGTTGAAGCTGACTGGAACTTACAGGTGATTAATGCAGATGAAGTTGATACATGTGCCAGAAGTATGGATAAAGTAAAAGTAGCTTTGTTAGATTCCGGAGTTGACTACGTAGCTGGTATCGACCTGGGGGATCGAATTAATTTAGTTGAAGAAGAGGAATATGTTACGCCTATGTTTCAGGATTTAACAGGTCATGGAACGGGAATAGCATCTATAATCTGTGCAAATGGAGAGGGTGGAATCAAAGGGGTTAATCCAAATGTAGATTTATATTCGGTAAAAGTATTAGATGGCGAAAATAAAACACCACTAAGCCGAATCATAAAGGGAATTTATTGGTGTATTGATAATGACATCAATATTATAAACATGAGTTTCGGGACTTCTTCATATTCAGATGCTATGAAAAAAGCTGTTGAAGATGCGTATGATGCAGGAATACTTATGGTAGGAGCTTCAGGAAACAATGCTGATAAAGTGGAATATCCAGCAGCATTTAAAGAAGTAATGGCAGTAGCAGCTACTACTCCAGAAGCAGAGATAAGTTCATTTAGCAACACAGGAAAAGAACTAGATATTGCTGCTCCGGGTGAAAAAATTCAAACAGCTTCATTCTTTGGTGGATCTGTTGTAACACATGGTACAAGTATTGCAGTGCCTCATGTGGTAGGAATAGCTTCTCTGTTATGGGAAAAAGATTTATCAAAATCGCATGAAATTATACGACAATTGATAGATGCAACTTCAAAAAATATTTCAAATTCCGATGAATGTGGGCTAATTGATGCAGATTATGCAATGAGTATGTATGATACCTTTGCTGAAAGCTTTGATAATTCCAATATAGAAGGAGAAAATATTATACCTGGAAATCCGTATAATCCGGATACTTTTGAAGAAATAAATGATGATGAAGCTTATGTAGAAGGGAGATGGGCAGGAACTGGGCACAAAGAATTTGTCGATTTAGGAGGTTATAGACTCAAAGTGGATTCTAAAACCTTAGCCATTATTAAAGCTGGAGCAATATACCCTGATTCAGACGAAGGTAAAATCAAAGGTTATGGTAGTTTTCCAGAATTTCACGGTGGGTATAGAATTAAGGAAAATGGTAAAGAAGACATACCAGTTAATTATATTGCTTGTTACGAATTCTTAACTAGAATTGCATTTAAAGGAGGAGATACTTCGAAATTTACAGATTATAAATTAATACGAGGACTAGATAAAAGAGTATTTAATAAAATCAAATCAAATATTAACACATCTAAATTTGGTGCACAATCCTGGAGCACTTTACTGGCTCAATATGGTAATACTAAAGAAAACCGGAAATACTTTTTATGGGGAAGTGCAATACATCTATTAACAGATTCCTTTGCACACATAACAAAATTCAAAATTAATGGTAAAGAAGGTAACGCAATTACTCATAAAAATGGAGCTGACGACCCTAAGGTTTGTCCAAATAGATATAAAATTGCGAGAGAAGCAACAACTAATACTATGTATCTTGTTTTTGTAGAATCAATAGGTAATTATATGGATTATCTTGATTCGTTTAGTCAACATTATAATAATACTTTTGTAAAAAAGCGTATATATAAGTATAGTATAGAAAATGCTGAGTATCCTGAAGATGTTACTAACTATATTGATTTTGATGATCTAAAAGGTGCGTCGTATTAAATTAAAGAGGAAGACGCCTACTCCATCCGGCTAGAAACCAAACTGACAACATTGCCTATTTTGCCATCTGCCGCGTTGTCGTCAGTCAGCGGAGGAACCACTACGCTTACATCCTCCGCCTTGCAGATTGACAAAATAATCAGCACTGTCAGTAGGGTTTCTAGCCGGATGGAGTACTACTTACATTTGCTACATTATTATATCGGAAATAGATGAATAAATGCCTGACTGTCTGGCACTATAACCATAATGATATTTTAATAGTGAGGAGGTTAATGAACATGGTTAGACACAAAAATATTTTAAAAGTTATAATTATAGTAACTTTATTTATAATACTTTTCCCATTAAATGTATCTGCAGCTAAAACTATTCCTAACGATAGAACGGGTATTCCTGATGAAGTACTATATCAATCTATACTTAGAAAACTTGGAAAAAGTAAATTTGATACATTTACAGATGAAGAAGCAATGAAAATAAAACGAATAAAATCCAATAACTATAACGATAAAAAAAAGATAAAAACGTTAAAGGGAATTGAAAAGCTAAAAAATTTAAAGCAATTAGATGTAGCTGTTAATGAAATAACCTCATTATCAGGTATTGAAAATTTAAAATTGACTTCGTTAGACATATCTCATAATAAGTTGAAAAGCCTCAAATGGATAGAAAAATTAACTAATTTGAAATCATTAAATATAAATGACAATCATTTAACGAGTATCAAAGAACTGAAGAGTTTGGTTAATTTAGAGGCACTCAATATAGATTCAAATAGGATTAGAAATGTAGAGGAGATAGGAAGATTAACCCAGTTACAATTTTTTTATGCTTCAAATAATAGAATAAAAAAAATACCAGATCTTAATATGTTTCCAAATTTGTTAGAAGTAGAATTGAAGTATAACAGATTAAGTGAAAGGGAATTAAATAAAAAGCTTTCTCCAAGGTTTACAGTAGGCACTACCTGGTTTAAAAGTCAAGTAAAGCTTCAAAATCTAGTTAAAACTATAAAAATTGTTAAACCCGCATCAACTAATGATGTAAGTAAAAATACAAAAAAAATATCGGGTATAGCGAATAAGAATTCAACAATATCCCTTAGAGATCCCAAAGGTAAAAAAATCGTTTCTGTTAAAACGGATAACAAAGGTAAATTTACATTCAAAAACCTAAACCTAAAGAAATGGGCAGGTATGACACTTTCTTTACAGTCATATGTTGTTGATCAACTTTACGGGGAAAAGAACATATTGAAAGAAGTTAAATTTACAGTCCGCTAAAAGTCTTTAGAGGTATACAATTGTATGCCTCTATTCCTATATATACAAGAGAGGAGAAAAAATGACGAAAACAAAACAAGTTCTATTGACATCGGTAGTATTAATCTTAATGCTGGTGGTGTTACCGCTGAATGTTATGGCAAAAAGCAAAACTATTCCAAATAATAACTCGGGTATACCGGATAAAGTGTTATACCAGACTATTTTACGAAAAGTAAGAAAAATTAAAAGTTTTACGGAAAAAGATGTAGCTAAAGTAAAGAGTTTAGATGCCAGTAAATATGGTAAAAAGGATAAAATTAAAAGTTTAAAAGGTATCGGTAAACTTAAAAATTTAACGGAACTGAATGTTAGTCATAACCAATTAAAAACGCTATCAGGCGTTGAAAAACTAACTAAATTGACTAGTTTATCAGCATATAATAATCAGCTAGTTAATATTTTAGCAATAAAGAATTTAACTAAATTAGAATATTTGTATGTTTTTAATAATAAAATATCCAGTCTCAAGGATATTAATAAACTAACCAGATTAAAGTCTCTGGATGTTCAAATAAACAGAATAAAAAAATTACCAAATTTAAATAAATATCCGAATTTAGATGAAGTTGAGTTTAAGTATAATAAAATTAGTGCAAAGGAATTAAATAAAAAGTTACCAAAAAGTTGGAACAGAAAAGATTCATGGTATAAAAGTACGGCACAGCTTCAAAACCTGGTAAAGAGTATAACGTTTGTTAATCCATCCTCATATAATAAGATTAATAAAGATACTAAAATAATATCAGGTATTACAAATAAGAATTCCAAAATAGTGTTAAGAGATCCTAGTGGGAATAAAATTGCAGATGTTAAATCAAATAGTAGAGGTAAATTTACATTTAAAAACTTAAATCTTATTCAATGGGTGGATAAACGCTTGACATTAGAGGCATATGTAGTGGATTCGTTTTATAATGACGATAACGAATCTTATACATTGAAAGAAATAAACTTTACAGTCCGAAATTAACAACAAATCATCTAAAATTAAACAATACCACAATAACAAGCCTGTAACCGCTTAATCGCAGTTATGGGCTTTTTCAATTAAGGAGAAATTATGAAAACAGTAAATTCAATATCAGCACTCAAAGCACAAATAATGAAAAAAATGGAAGCAGCCGTATCTGAAACAGTAGATGAGTCATTCAAAGACCTGCACGCAAACGTTGACAGCTTCTACAACTCACCCGAAGGAAGATATTCCAGAATCGGGCAGTTAGCAGAATCACCGCAGCATGACGGCATCCAATCAGGAGGAGATACAGTAACCGGAGGTGTCAGCCTGGACACGGGCTATAGATACGATCCAAGCGGACGAGACACCCAGACGATTTACGGTTATGCTGAAGACGGAGGACTGATCGGAAATGGCGGATTCTGGGCAAAAACGAAAGAAGATTTTGAACGCAATATAAAAAGTGCATTTGGCAAACGGTTTAAATAGGAGGGAAACAGGGATGACAAAAAAGGAAATGATAAAGCGGAAACAAAGAAAAGAGTTTTGGGAGTTTGCAGATCTTACCGATGCAAGGGTTCTGAATTTAACAAAAGCAGAGATTACACCCTTAAGCAAAGAAGAAGTATTCGTCCAGGTAAAGGACTCCCAGAATTATTGGATATCCAACTACGGCAGAATGGTTAATAATCTCAGAAAATACTTTTACATGCACAAGACTGGGAATGTCCACTATACGATCAATCTAGTTGATGAGTACGGGGAGAAGTACAAAAGAGAAACGAGCCCGGCAGAACAGGTAGCTGAACAATTCTTAGAAAGAAACAGTGAGATTACCTGGATCTGGCATATTGACGAAGACCGCAATAATAATTACTATAAGAATTTATTGTGGGTAAGCTGGAATGAGTATACATCGTTGGATAGAGGTTATATAAAAGTGGAGGACATTGAAAGAAAGCAGGAGTATATTCCCTACATAACATCATCAAAGAATCGGACATTTGATATATGGCAAGGTATTACCTACCGATGCAACAAAAAGAGCAGCAGGAAGTGCTATGATGATTCAGTAATGTGTGATAGCTGGGCAAGAGATCCAGAGTCGTTTATGGAGTGGTACTGGGCAAATTATTATGAATGTGAAGGTGAATCGATGGCAGTAGACAAAGATTTGCTGTATCCTGGAAACAAGGTATATGCACCAGACAAATGCTGCATTCTGCCACAAACCCTGAATACTATGCTGTCTAACAGCAAGAAGCATTATTTTTCCCGTAGAGTCAGGAGGAATAAACCTGTTTTACCGCTGGGAGTCAGGTACAGCAGCAGCCGTGAGAAGTATTATGGAGTATTTACACCGTGTGGTGGTGAATCAATTGTATTAGGATATTGGGATACTCCAGAAGAAGCATTTACTGAGTACAAAAAGCACAAGCAAGCAGATATTATCATCATGGCGGACAGGTACAAGAATAAGATACCAAAGCATGTATATGATGCGTTGTTGAAAGTGGATGTAAAACCTTTTGGTGATAATTCCTATCAAAATGATATAGTACATGCTGGGTAAATACCATATATTACCAGCCATAACCAGCAGAGAAAAGTTGTATAACCCAGATTCGGGCGATATAATTGTCTTGAAAGGATGTGGCTGGAATGTATGATATCAGTAGTTTGGAACCGGGGGAATGCTTTTACTATGTTTTTGAATACTATTATTTTCAACACCTGAGAGTGCTCAAGAAAAGAGCGGATATGATGCGGGTAGAAATCGTTGGTTCGGATCAAGATAAAGATGATATACGGATTATAGATTTTGACCAGTGTGTAGATTGTTTTGAAACATTGAAGGAAGCGAAGGAGGTATATGAAATAAGTCTGAAAGCCAGAAAAGAAGAACTGTCGGATATTGAGTTTTTATTTGATGAACTTATAAAAGAATCTGGGGCAACCAACACAGATAGGGATATTGAACTTTATAAAGAAGCATTTGCGAATTTCAAAAAAACTATAGTAAAAAAATAATTATTGGTTTCTTCTACTTATTTTATGACTGTGATTGATTCTGACTAAAAGTTAGCGTATAATAACTTTAAATATTCTGTATGAAGTTATATAAGTATGTGGATGTTTTGTTACCGGATTCACTTGTAATTAAGTAGCCTATATAAGGGAGAGTGATATGGATAAATACCAAATGTTTATGATATTTTATTTAATGGGTATATCTTTGGTTATCTCAGTGGGTTTGCTAATTCTTAAACCCAAATATATTAAATATTCACCTATTATTAGTATTGTAATTAGTAATATATTACTTTTTATGGAGAGTAGTTTTTTGCTGTCGGATATCTTGACAAATAATTATGACCACACGACCATATTTGCCCTCTATGTGCTAATTCCTGGGCAGGCTCTTTTCAGTATTGTCATTGCAGTAATTGTTTGGACTATGTACTGCATCAAAAAGAAAATCAAACATGAGTAATTTACCCTCCCCAATTCTCTTTTATTTTATATTAGGGAATTGGGGTGTTAAAAATATCTCTTGTTCGATAATATATGGTTAGATACAGGGATTGCTGTATTTTATACTACTATAAATTATAGTATTATTTTTATTGTGCACTTTGTATAGCCGATTTTGTATGTAAATACTAATTAAAAAAATATCTGTCGAACTTGTTATCGAAAAAACTTGACATTCTTTTGTGCAATATTACTATGGCTATAACTATAACTATAACTATAACTATAACTATAACTATAACTATAACTATAACTATAAGTATAAATATTACTAGTTACTAGAATTTAAATGAAAAAACTCTGTGCTTACAAGCATTTTTTTGCTGCCATAATCATAACTGTGAGTAGAGTAAGTAGCGTTTATTTCTATTGAGAGGTATTCCATATAGCAAGAATTTGTGATAAAATGGAATATGAAAGTGTTCGAGGGGGAAATGGGATGAGACTTAGATAAAGACTTTTATAAAAGAATTTTACAAAACTACTTTACATAATTCACACCCCACAACCAGTCCATAATTCCAACAGAACAAACTTAATAAAAATGTTTTATTAATATACCAACCAAACTACATAATCAATATTCATTTGCCGTATCTAAAATTCCTCCAACCCGTAAACTTTAGCTCATTTTTGAGCAGAAGATAAGCGAGTAGGGGCTCTCATTTAATTTTCCAACCAGGAACAGCGAATTACCGTCAAATCAGACAATCACCCAGACCAGATAATTACTACAGCATATTACCGGACTTACATCTACGGATCACCGGATTCCAATTTGTCCAGGAAAAGCACCTAGATCAACAAAGAAATATGTATAGCTGCCACTCATTGGATCTCCAGTAAAACGCAACAGAGTTCCCCAAATCAGAAAAGAAGATAGCACACTGTAGATTCTGCCAACAAATAATACTCTGCAATCTTTTTCTGACACAGGAAATTAAGCGAAGCGAAGAAAATACTTTTATGAACGTAGTGAATAAAAGTATTTAGTCTGTTTAATTATATATGTCTGTTTAAATAAGGAATGTCCATATGTCGACGCTGGGCGTCCCTGTGATTGATGTTTTTTACCCAAACAGAGAGACGACTAAACGTCCCTGTGATTTAAATAATCCAACATAAATCTAATAATTTTCACTGTGTATTTTTGCACAATGAGATTACGCCCCAAATCAAACAGAAATATGTTAAAATCACAAGTCAATAGAACTGACTTCGTGGAAAATTTTCCACAATGTTAATAATGATACGCTGATAATGTTTGCATATCGGGAAAATCAGAGATGGTAGTAGCAGTGTCTTTAAAGAACTTTCCTGACTTCAGGTGGATTAAAAAGAAAAGCTACAGTAAATCAGATGGAAATAATTTCGTTCTGATATTCTATAGAGATAACTCCACCAAGAAACAGGCTTTAATTGTGAAGAAGAACTCATGGCAGTGGGAGGGGATTTTTCCCCGAGCGCTAAACTATTATTTATTTATAAATAATAGTGTCTATATCAGTTCAGTACACTTGGGAGGGGTAAAGTCCTGTTTTTGAACCACATGTAGAGATCACAAACAGGGATATACCCCTGCGAAGTGTACTGTCGTGATTAGTGTACGGCAACAGATTGCTGTGATAATGGTATAGCTATGGGCATTTACAGTTCTTTCACAATTGTTTATAGTAATATACCAGTTCTTTCCTTTTCTTTTGATAATGGCATATTTGTCCAATATTCCTGTTCTACACCACTGTACGACATCACTATCTTCAAGAGATAGATTCCTTTTTATACGTTCTAAGCCCATTTCTGTGGTATGCAGTTTATCAATATTCTCAATCAATTCATTCATTCTCTGTCCTCACAAAATTCGTAGATAATCTAAATATAACATATAGAAGTGTAAGAAGCCACTGTAAAATGGTAGTTAAGCGTAAATGATCACCTGGAGGTATCACTTGAACATTATGCAAACCTTTGCAGGATGTCAAACTCTACCCTGTGCAAACTTTTGCACACCCCCATTTTATATAATCTCAAAGCTAACCTCCTCAAAGTTATCAATATTCTGGCTGAGATTGTTATTAAGGGTTTGCTAGTGTGAGCCATGGAGAGGAAAACAATCGATTTTGGGACGAAGTCTATGAATATATAAATAATCAATGTGAACTCGATAAGGTCAAGAAAATCTATCTGAATGCAGATGGAGGGGGATGGATTAAATCAGGAAGGAAGCGAATTGCGGGTATAACGTATGTGCTGGATGAATTTCATCTGGAAAAATATCTGACCAGGCTGACGAGCCATATGAAGGACAGCAGGGAGGATGCGGCAAATGAACTGCGGACAGCAATCAGGAGTAAGACAAAAAAAGAGTTTGAAAGAATCGTAGAAAGACTGGAAGGCTATCGGGAAAACGAAAATGAAACAAAGAGAATGTCAGAAGCAAAAGCATATATCCTGTCGAACTGGACAGCAGCCAGGCTGCGTTTAAAACATAAAGACGGAGTAAAAGGAAGCAGTACAGAAGGCCATGTGAGCCATGTATTATCCAGCAGAATGAGTTCAAGGCCGATGGGTTGGAGTATGACAGGAGCAGCAAAAATGGCACAATTAAGAGCCTATAATGAAAACGGAGGAGAAATGCTGGAATTGGTAAGATACCAAAAAAAGGATCTGCCAAAGGCGGTAGGGGAAGCGTATGCGGTATTGAGCAGTACGCAAATAATACAGTCAGAAAAAAATAGACATGGAGAACTTGGAAAGTACACAGAAAGCATAAGCCATAATCTGTCATTGCAGAATAAAAAAATCATGTATTTCAATGCGCATATATGGGGATTGTAAAAGTGTACATAATAATGAAAAAATGAGGAAACATAGAACCGGCACAGAAAAACTGGGCTTGCTTTGCATACGCAAAAGAGGTATATTAAATATATAAGTCATTGCCTGATACTTTATCAGCGCATCGTGGGTGAACTCTACACCATTATTTCCGAAGGTAAATTTACGCAATCCGCAAAAGTAAAAAGACTTGAAAAGAAAAAAAGGAAATGTTATAATCGGCATAGAAAAGCAAATCTAATATGGACTTAACACAAATCAGGGTGACTCTACCCTTTACAATCCTACAGTAAATTTACACCGCCCACCTTGATAATCGAATAGACTTTATGCTTTACATATGGTATAATACATACACCACATTTGTAAAGGATGGTAAAAAGGTATGACAGATAATGAGTTATTGTTAGCAATCTCTAATATCATGGACAAAAAGATCGAGCCTTTAAAAATGGATATTGAGGAAATTAAGCAAGAGCAAACCCGTATAAATATTATCATTGAGAATGATATCAAGCGTGATATTAAAATGTTGGCTGAAAATTATTTGCCAGCTTCCAAACGTTTTGATTCAGAAGCTAATAAAATAACTGCTATTGAGGAAGACGTCAAATTGCTCAAGAAAGTAGTAACAGAACATAGCGAAAAATTACAAAAAATATCGTAACCAAACAATCACATGTATTATATCATATATAAAGCATAAAGTCTGAATACAAAATCGGGCGGTATGCTTTTTTTGTACTCACATATCAAGAAAATCCAAAATCAGAAAAAGGAGTGAAGTGTCATTTGTGTAAAACCATGAAAGAATTTTCAAGCATAGCAGAAACGCTTTACAATTTAGAGCAAAAAAAGCAAGCAAGAAAAAAGAAGTCAATGCATTGGATGCAAAGATTAAAGCCTTAAAAAAAGAGAATGCTTCCTATGTGAAGAAGCGACAGAAAAGTGAAATTAATGTTCTACTTATAATGTACGTTATTCTCCATACATGAGACCATCTTTCGATCATAAAGCATTTATCGAAAATGAAGAGGATGGTCAGAAACTTTATGAGAAGTACAAGAAAGAAACACCCGTAGAATTAATCACGCTCAAAATCGCAAGTTCGCCGGAAGGCAGGAAAAGGGCGCAGCAGCCCCTTTTCTGCATAACGGGATGATCCGTGATCCTTATGTCAAGTGACTTTCGCGGCATAACGGGGAGGGACCCATTAAGGACTTTAAATCGATTGTGTTTATGCGGACGAAGGAAGTTGTAATAAGCAACCCATAAGGCCAGGTCATAAATTAGCGCCGTCGATGTTGTCGAATCCGTTTGTGGTACGGTAAGAAGCCTTGTAAGTACGATTCAGGCGTTCGATCATCTGTTGAACGGGCGAAACTCTTTTGAAACAGCATCGTCGTTGGTAAGTCCGATCACCTGGGTGATATCAAATCTGAATTTATCACCAAACTCATGGAAAAACTGTTGGGCCGCAAGAGGATAGGCACTGTACCCATCGGCAATAAAGCGGAAGTTTTGGGGAAGCTCTTTAAAAAAAAGAAAAGCCATTCTCATGGCAAGAATACAGGGACTGATGCCACAGTTATCCGATACCTGATAGCCCAGTATCGAGCGGCTGGAAGCATCCATGATGAACCAGATATAGGTTTTGAGCCTTCGAATCTTGATATAGGTTTCGTCAGCGTGAGAGTGCAGCCCGGCTGATAGGAGTGTCAAACTTGTAACTACCCAGAAAACACGTGGGGCACGAAGATGAGAGAACAACACTCAGAAATTATTGCTTCAACAGATATACGAAGAATCAAATAGAAGAACAGATGGAAAACACATTTAACCAAAATCATAAAAAATATCATAGTTATTTAAGTAATCAAGGACAATCAAAAACCAAAGTATAAAAAAAGTGGAAAACCTCAGTTAACACTAAGATTTTCCACTTTTTAGAGAGCAGTCCGTAGGGGAATCGAACCCCTGTTTCCGCCGTGAGAGGGCGGCGTCTTAACCGCTTGACCAACGGACCTCATCGCTTGGTACTTGCATATCATATACCATTTTAGAAAATTTTGCAAGTACTTTTTTTGATTTTTTTTAATTTTTTTGCAAATTACGACAATTTTAAATTCCAGGGCGTGTTTTAAGGGAGTAACCTGTGATTGCGCAAACGAAAAGCACTGGACAAATTTATGTTTTGGAACTAATATAAAATTGTCGATAAAATATTTCCTATAACGGGAGACAGTGGAGACATCAATTGAGCAATTGTGCTGTGAATCACAAAGCAGAGAATTTTGCTAACATTTATACTAGGGAGGAAGGGAAGATGAAAGGATCTAAAACAAAGAGAATATTAGGGCTGCTGTTTGCCATCGTTTTTATTTTAGGTGGAATCGGCGCTTTGGGAGCGAATAAGGCGGAAGCAGTGACAGGAAGTGCCTCTGCTTCCAATAAACAGACATCAGAAAGCAAAGATGATAATAGCAAAAATGACAAGAGCAAAAATAAAGGAATGAATGTTCACTTTATTGATGTGGGCCAGGCAGATTGTATACTGGTGGAGTCAGCGGGGAAATTTATGCTGGTTGATGCGGGAAATAATGATGATGCAGACACCATAATAGATTATCTGAATGACCAGGGTGTGAAGAAGCTGGATTATGTAATCGGGACACATCCCCATGAAGATCATATTGGGTCTTTGGATACCGTAATTAATACATATGATATTGATACATTGATCATGCCGGCTAAAGCTCATACGACTAAGACCTTTGAAGATGTGGTATCTGCAATTGAAAAGAAGAAGTTAAGTATTACCGATCCTGTTCCTGGGAAGAAATACAAGCTGGGGGATTCTGAATTTACCATACTTTCACCTGAAAAGGGAAAGGACTATGGTGATAATTATAATAACTGGTCTGTGGGGATTAAGCTGGAAAATGGGAAGAATCGTTTTGTGCTCTGCGGCGATGCTGAAAAAGATTCAGAGAAAGACATGCTGGATTCCGGGATCGATCTGAAAGCGGATGTATTAAAACTTAGCCATCATGGCAGCAGGACGTCCACAACGGATGCATTTTTAAAAGCTGTAAAGCCAGAATATGCGGTTATCAGCGTAGGAAAAGATAATGATTACGGACTTCCGGATGAAGAAAGCCTGGAGAAGCTAACTGAGAATAAAATTAAGTATTTCAGGACAGATGAACTGGGAACGATTGTGGCATCCAGTGACGGCAGTTCGATTAAGTGGAAATATACTACCGGAAAAGACATTAAAAATGGTAATTCAGGAGAAGTAAAAAGCAGCCAGAGTGAGAAAAGGACCAGTGAATCAGCAACAGAGGCTCCGGCAAAGGGAATGGATTATATTATTAATATAAATACCGGCAAATTCCATAAGCCTGGCTGTTCCTCAGTCAATCAGATGAATGATTCTAATAAGCAGCATTATAATGGAAGCAGAGATGATTTAATAGGCAAAGGTTATGATCCATGTAAAAGATGCAATCCATAACGGATCACTTTTTTATTTTTCCAAAAGGAACCCTTATTAATAAGTAGGGGTTCTTTTTTCTGCCGGATAACAAGCAGGGAAGAAACGGGAAAGAAGTGACGATTTGATTTTTACTTGCATTTTTAATGAGGATGTTGTTATAATAGCGGTTAGGTAAATGTTAAGTTATGAAAGGATAATGAAAATGGCAAAGCAAACGATGACATATGATGCGAGCAGCATCTCTGTACTGGAAGGCCTGGAAGCAGTTCGAAAGAGACCGGGTATGTATATAGGCAGTGTTTCCAGAAAAGGCCTCAATCATCTTATATATGAAATTGTAGATAATGCAGTGGACGAGCATCTGGCAGGTTTCTGTGACCGGATTGAAGTAACGCTGGAAAAAGACGGCTCCTGTACGGTTAATGACAATGGCCGGGGTATTCCGGTGGGGATGCACGAGAAAGGAATGTCAGCAGAACGTCTGGTATTTACCACACTTCATGCAGGAGGAAAATTTGATGATTCCGTATATAAAACAAGCGGCGGGCTGCATGGCGTAGGTTCTTCTGTCGTAAATGCATTATCTACGTATCTGGATATTAAGGTAAGCCGGGAAGGGGCAATTCATCATGACCGCTATGAAAGAGGGATACCGGTTATTGAGTTGGAAAATGGTCTGCTGCCGATTACAGGGAAATCCAGAAAGACAGGAACGCTGATTAATTTCCTGCCGGATCCGGAAATATTTGAAAAGACTAATTTTGCGGCGGAGGAAGTAAAAAGCCGTCTTCATGAAACTGCTTATTTAAATCCCACGCTAACGATTGTATTTGAGGACAGGCGGGGAGCAGAAACAGAACATATTGAATTCCATGAGCCCGATGGAATTATTGGATTTGTTAAGGACTTGAATCAACATAAAGAGGCCCTGCATGAGCCTATTTATTTTAAAGGAGAGTCGGAAGGAATTACGGTAGAATGTGCATTCCAGTATGTGAATGAATTCCATGAAAATGTACTGGGCTTTTGTAATAACATCTATAATGCTGAAGGGGGAACCCATTTGACCGGGTTTAAGACAACCTTCACGACCGTTATGAATAATTACGCAAGAGAATTGGGGATTTTGAAAGAAAAAGATGCGAACTTTACCGGCGCGGACATCCGAAACGGATTGACGGCTGTTATTTCAATCAAGCATCCTGCACCGCGTTTTGAAGGGCAGACGAAGACCAAGCTGGATAATCAGGATGCGGCGAAGGCTTCCGGAAAAGTGACGGGTGAGGAAGTTGTGCTGTATTTTGACCGGAATCTGGAGACTTTAAAAAACGTGCTTTCCTGTGCGGAAAAGGCTGCTAAGATCCGAAAATCCGAAGAAAAAGCAAAAACGAATATGCTGACAAAGCAAAAATATTCTTTTGATTCCAATGGAAAACTTTCCAACTGCGAAAGCCGTAAACCGGAGCAGTGTGAGATCTTTATTGTAGAGGGAGATTCTGCGGGAGGCTCAGCGAAAAATGCGAGAGACCGTAATTATCAGGCGATTCTGCCAATCAGGGGTAAAATTTTAAATGTGGAGAAAGCAAGTATAGATAAGGTGCTGGCAAATGCAGAGATAAAGACGATGATTAATGCTTTTGGCTGCGGCTTTTCCGAAGGTTATGGAAACGATTTTGATATATCGAAACTGCGCTATGATAAAATCGTTATTATGGCAGATGCCGACGTGGATGGGGCGCATATCAGCACACTACTGCTGACCCTGTTTTATCGGTTTATGCCGGATCTGATCTATGAAGGACACGTGTATATAGCTATGCCTCCATTGTATAAGGCAGTTCCGTCCAGAGGTGCGGAAGAATATCTCTATGATGATAAAGCACTGGAAAAATACCGCAGAGCCCATAAAGGATCATTTACGCTGCAGCGTTACAAAGGTCTTGGAGAAATGGATGCGGATCAGCTTTGGGAAACCACTCTGAACCCGGCCACACGCCGTCTGAAGCTTGTAGAAATTGAAGATGCCAGAATGGCTTCCAATGTTACGGAGCTTTTAATGGGGACGGAAGTACCTCCAAGAAGGGCATTCATTTATGAACACGCATCAGATGCGGAACTGGATGTATAAGTGTGAAAAAAATTGCTTTCACAGTGCGAACTTTGTTCACAGTGCGAATTTTGTTCACAGTGCGAACTTTAGTTTACACTGCTAATTAAGGAATAGCGCAAGCCAGCTTGTGGAATTTATGGTGTCAAGTGTGAAAGAAAAGAGTTTTCAAATTACTTATTAGGAAATAGCACAACCACTTGCGTTATTTTGGGGGTATCACGATGAAGGAGCATTTTATATGGAAAATATACAGGAACAGATAATCAGAACAGAATATTCAGATGTAATGCAGAAATCTTACATCGATTATGCAATGAGCGTTATTATCGCCAGAGCGATTCCGGATGTGAGGGACGGTTTGAAGCCGGTTCAGCGAAGAACCCTTTACGATATGTATGAACTGGGCATCAAGTATGACAGACCTTACCGTAAATGTGCACGTATAGTAGGTGATACCATGGGTAAATACCATCCCCACGGCGACAGTTCCATCTACGAATCACTGGTTGTGATGGCACAGGAATTTAAGAAAGGACTTCCTTTAGTAGACGGGCACGGAAACTTTGGTTCCATTGAAGGGGATGGCGCGGCGGCAATGCGTTATACAGAAGCAAGGCTGCAGAAAATCACCCAGGAAGCTTACTTAAATGATCTGGACAAAGATGTGGTGGATTTTATACCGAACTTTGATGGTACGGAGAAGGAGCCGGCGGTACTGCCGGTACGTCTGCCCAATCTGCTGGTAAATGGAGCGGAAGGCATTGCGGTTGGTATGGTAACCAGCATCCCGCCTCACAATCTGGGAGAGGTGATCGATGCAGTTAAGGCTACTATTAAAAATAATAAAATAACAACAGAAGAGATCATGGAGTATGTGCAGGGACCGGATTTCCCGACAGGGGGTATCGTGGTAAACAAAGATGATCTTCTTCAGATATATAAGACCGGAGCAGGTAAGATAAAGCTCAGGGGAAAAGTGGAATTTGAACCTGGGAAAAATGGAAAAGACCGGCTTGTGATCACCCAGATTCCTTATACCATGATGGGTGCCAACATCGGTAAGTTCCTAAATGATGTCGCTACGCTGGTGGAAACGAAAAAAACCAATGACATCGTAGATATTTCCAATCAGTCTTCCAAGGATGGCATACGTATTGTTTTGGAACTCCGTAAAAATGCGGATCATGAAAACCTGGTTAATATGCTATATAAAAAGACCCGCTTAGAAGACACTTTTGGAGTAAATATGCTTTCCGTTGCAGAAGGGAAACCGGAGACGCTGGGAATAAAAGCAATTATTGAATACCATATCGATTTCCAGTTTGAACTTGCTACCAGAAAATACAAAACGCTTCTCGCAAAAGAATTAAATAAGAAGGAAATCCAGGAAGGATTAATCAAAGCCTGTGATGTGATAGATCTGATTATTGAAATTTTAAGAGGGAGCAAGAACCAGAAGCAGGTAAAAGAATGCCTGATCAATGGCGTGACGGAAGGAATTAATTTTAAATCTGCAGCTTCCAAAAAGGCAGCAGCAGCACTTAATTTTACGGAGATCCAGGCAACTGCTATTTTAGAGATGCGATTATATAAGCTCATTGGACTGGAAATTGAGGCCCTTCAAAAAGAACACGAGGTGACCCTTAAGAACATCGCATCTTATGAAGATATTTTAAATAATTATAAATCCATGGCAAAAGTCATCATTAAGGAACTGGATGCCATAAAAAAAGAATATGCCAGACCGAGAAGGACCGCTATTGAAAATGCGGCAGAAGCCGTTTACGAAGAGAAAAAGATAGAAGAGATGGAAGTAATCTTCCTGATGGATCGGTTCGGCTATGCAAAGACAATTGATGTTACTGCATACGACCGGAACAAAGAAGCAGCGGACAGTGAAAATAAGTATGTTCTTTCCTGTATGAATACGGATAAGATCTGTATTTTTACCGATACCGGAAAACAGCATTTAATTAAAGTGATGGATGTGCCTTACGGAAAGTTCAGGGACAAGGGCAAGCCCATTGACAATCTCTGCAACTACAGCAGCAGCGAAGAACAGATTGTACTGGTAGAGACTCTTACAAAGGTAAAGATGTCGGAACTGATATTTGCCACAAAAACCGGGATGATTAAACAAGTGGAAGGAACAGAATTTGACGTGGCGAAGAAAACCATTGCCGCTACGAAACTGGCAGAGGAAGACCATGTGGTATCTGTCTCCTGCCTTGATGACAGCAGTCAGATCGTACTGCAGACAGATCAGGGCGTTTTCCTGAGATTTTTATTGGAAGAAGTTCCCCAGAAGAAAAAGGGTGCCGTGGGCGTGCGGGGAATCCGTCTGTCAGAAAATGATTTCATCCATGAAGTGTATTATCTGTCAACCCAGGATGACTCCACGATACAGTATAAGGATAAGGAAGTGCAGCTGAATAAACTCCGCCTTGGCAAACGTGATACCAAGGGGACAAAAATAAGGGTGTAATTCACCGCAAGCCATCGCTTTATTGGCTCCTATGCTGTAAAGAAGAGTGTATAGATCGGTATGAACAGTAACGTCAAGACGCGGTATAAGGGAGTTTCTCCCAAATTGGGGGTTGCAATTTACAATTCACGGTGCTATAATGAACAAGATGATGAATAAATTACTAGAGTATGAGTGGGCGAAAGTCCACTCATCTTTATTGTGTAGAACAGAAAGGCGATGCAGATGACGAAAAAAGAAATCTATGAGCAGAAAACAGAAGAAATCCTCTTACCAATTGTGCAGGAACATGCATTTGATCTGGTTGATGTGGAATATGTGAAGGAGGGTGGAAGCTGGTACCTGCGCGCATATATCGACAAAGAAGGCGGTATCGCAATTGATGACTGTGAAGTAGTGAGCCGCGCATTAAGTGAAATTTTAGACCAGAAGGATTTTATTGAAGATGCTTATATCCTGGAAGTGAGTTCTCCCGGACTTGGAAGGCCGCTTAAAAAGGAGAAAGATTTCGTACGAAGTATGGGGGAAGAAGTAGAGATCCGTACTTATCGTGCTTTTAATAAACAAAAAGAATTCGTCGGAATCTTATGTGCCTATGATAAAGAGAGCGTAACTATTGAATTAGAAGACAAAGAAGAAATGAAGTTTGAGAAATCGGATGTTGCGCTGATCAGGCTGGCGTTTGATTTCTAATCAAGGAGGAAAAATATAATCATGAATAACGAATTGTTAGAAGCGCTGAATATTCTGGAAAAGGAGAAGAACATCAGCAAAGATACTTTGCTGGAGGCAATCGAACAGTCACTGATTCAGGCATGCAAGAATCACTTTGGAAAAGCAGATAACGTTAAAGTTTCCATTAACCCGGATACTTGTGAGTATCATGTGTTTATGGAAAAGACAGTGGTTGAAAAAGTAGAAGACAGCGTTATGGAGATCAGCCTTGTAAATGCAATGATGATTGATTCCAAGTATGATATCGGTGATATTGTAAATGTGGAAGTAAAATCCAAAGAATTTGGACGTATAGCCACACAGAACGCAAAGAACGTTATTTTACAGAAAATCCGAGAAGAAGAGCGTAAAGTACTCTTTAATCAGTACTATGGCAAAGAAAAAGATGTGGTTACCGGTATTGTTCAAAGATATCTTGGCAAGAATGTAAGTATCAATATGGGCAAGGTTGACGCAATCTTAAATGAGAATGAAATGGTAAAGGGCGAAATCTTCAAACCGACAGAACGTATTAAAGTGTATGTGCTGGAAGTGAAGGATACCCCAAAAGGACCTAAAATTCTGGTTTCCAGAACACATCCGGAACTGGTAAAACGTCTTTTTGAATCTGAAGTAACCGAGGTAAAAGACGGAACGGTTGAGATCAAAAGCATCGCAAGAGAAGCAGGAAGCAGAACCAAAATCGCAGTATGGTCAAACAACTCTGATGTTGATCCGGTTGGTGCATGTGTTGGTTTAAACGGCGCAAGGGTTAACACCATCGTAAATGAACTCAGAGGTGAGAAGATTGATATCATCAACTGGGATGAGAATCCTGCAATACTTATTGAAAATGCCTTAAGCCCTGCAAAGGTTATCTCCGTTATCGCTGATAACGATGAGAAAACCGCCAAGGTTGTAGTTCCGGATTACCAGTTGTCACTGGCGATCGGTAAAGAGGGACAGAATGCAAGACTGGCAGCAAGGCTTACCGGTTTTAAGATAGATATCAAGAGTGAAACCCAGGCCAGAGAATCCGGTGATTTCTATGATGATCCTTACGAAGAAGATATTTTCGAAGAGGAAGCAGAAGAAGGATTCTTTGAAGAAGAAAATTATAATGAGATGTCAGATGAGCAGGAATCATTTGCACAGGACATTATGGAAGACCAGGAAGCATATACAGAGGATGAATTGTTTCACGAAGATGAACTAATGGAAGAAGACGGTTTTGATGAGGATATTCTTGAAGAAGAAGCTTCTCTGGAAGGCGGTCCGGATCCAGAAGAGCAGTAGTCGAAGGAGTACAGTATGAGCCAGGTTAAAAAAGCACCTATGCGTAAATGCATCGGATGCCAGGAAATGAAAAACAAAAAAGAAATGATGAGAGTCCTCAAAACACCGGAAGACGAACTTATCATTGATACGACCGGTAAAAAAAATGGTAGAGGCGCATATCTGTGCTTTTCAAAAGAATGTTTTGAAAAGGCAGTGAAAAGCAAAGGGCTGGAACGTTCACTAAAAATGAGCATCCCCCCATCTGTATATGAAGGTTTAAAAAAGGAGATAGAGCATATTGAAACAAAATAAAATTCTGTCTCTCATTGGTTTGGCAATGAAAGCCGGCAAAGTTGTAAGCGGCGAATTCTCGACGGAGAAAGCAGTGAAATCAGGGCAGGCATGTCTTGTGATCATCTCCGAAGAAGCCTCCGATAATACCAGAAAAAAATTTCAGAATATGTGTACGTACTATGAAGTGCCGATTTATTTTTATGGAACGAAGATTGATCTGGGTATCGCCATTGGAAAGGAGTTTCGGGCATCTTTAGCAGTGACCGACCAGGGTTTATCTACTGCCATAGAAAAGCAGCTTAGTAACAGTAATTAACGGAGGTAGTAATATGTCAAAATTGAGAGTACATGAGTTAGCAAAAGAAATAGGGAAGCAAAATAAAGAAGTCATGAATTATCTTACAGAGAAAGGAATAACGGTAAAGAGCCATATGAGTACAATAGAGGAAGGTATGGTGGATGACATCCGTAAAAATATCGGAAAAAGCACTGCTAAACCTGCTACGGGAGCAGGAGAAGTAAAGGCACAGGAAGCATCCACAGCTACAAAACCGGAAGGTAAAGAGCAAACCACAGGAGAACCGGTAAAGAAAAAGAATATATCACAGGTATTCCGTCCCCAGAACAGCCGCACAGGAATGCAGCAGCGTCCCGGACAGCAGCGTACACAGGGACAGGCAAGAAGACCTCAGGGAACGACTGGTACCGCACAGCGCCCACAGAGCCAGCAGACAGTAAAGGCACAGGAAGTGCCGGAAGTACGGGCACAGGCAGCAGCTCCGGTAAAACCATCGGTTCAGCCGGCAGCAGCAAGTGATGTTCAGGCAAAACCAGTTTCCACACAGCCAGCGGCAGCACCGGCGCAGCATACAGCTGCAAAGGAATCCCAGCCGGCAGCACCTGCAGCGCCAAGCAGCAGACCGCAGGAAACAGAACAGAGAACTTACAATAATCAGAACAGCCAGGGCGGTCAGAGACCTTATAATAATCAGGGTGGACAGAGACCTTATAATAACCAGAACAGCCAGGGCGGCCAAAGGACTTATAACAACCAGAACAGCCAGGGCGGTCAGAGAACTTATAACAACCAGAACAACCAGAACAGCCAGGGCGGTCAAGGCGGCCAGAGACCTTACAACAACCAGAACAGCCAGGGCGGTCAAGGTGGCCAGAGACCTTACAATAACCAGAACAGCCAGGGCGGTCAGGGTGGCCAGAGACCTTACAACAACCAGGGCGGTCAAGGCGGACAGAGACCTTATAACAACCAGGGTGGTCAAGGCGGACAGAGACCTTATAACAATCAGGGTGGTCAAGGCGGACAGAGACCTTATAACAACCAGGGCGGTCAGGGTGGACAGAGACCTTATAACAACCAGGGTGGTCAAGGCGGACAGAGACCTTACAACAACCAGGGTGGTCAGGGTGGACAGAGACCTTACAATAACCAGGGTGGTCAAGGCGGACAGAGACCTTACAATAACCAGGGTGGTCAGGGTGGACAGAGACCTTACAACAACCAGGGTGGTCAGGGTGGCCAGAGACCTTACAACAACCAGGGCGGTCAAGGCGGCCAGAGACCTTACAACAACCAGGGTGGCCAGAGACCTTACAATAATGGACAGCGTACACAAGGTCAGGGATCTTATGGTGCAGCTTCAAGTGCTCCAAAATCAGATCTGGCTAAACCAGTTACAAAAGAATCCAGAATCAGAGCAGATAAATTTAACAAAACAGATAAATTTGTAAAAGAAAATAAAGGAAACCGTCCAAATCAGAAGAATAGTAATTTCAAGGGCGGGAAAGCTATCAACAAGGCTTCAAAACCAGTTAAGCCGGTACAACAGCCAGTGGAGAAGAAGGAAGATGAAATCAAGACAATCATTTTACCCGAAGTATTGACGATCAAAGAACTTGCGGATAAAATGAAAATCCAGGCAGCTGCCATTGTTAAGAAATTATTCCTTCAGGGTACCATGGTTACGGTAAATCATGAAATCGATTATGATAAGGCAGAAGAAATTGCACTTGAATACAACTGTATTGCAGAGCATGAAGTAAAAGTTGATGTGATCGCAGAACTCTTAAAAGAGGATGACGATGATGATGCAACATTAGTGGCAAGACCTCCGGTAGTTTGTGTTATGGGTCACGTTGACCACGGTAAAACATCCCTTCTGGATGCAATCCGTAACACCCATGTTATTGCAAAAGAAGCTGGTGGAATCACACAGCATATCGGTGCTTATGTGGTAAGTATTGATGGTCAGAAAATCACATTCCTGGATACACCGGGACATGAAGCATTTACAGCTATGCGTATGCGTGGAGCAAATTCTACAGATATTGCCATCCTGGTAGTCGCTGCAGATGATGGTGTAATGCCTCAGACCGTTGAAGCAATCAACCATGCGAAAGCAGCCGGAATTGAAATTATCGTTGCCATTAATAAAATTGATAAGCCAAGTGCCAATATCGAAAGAGTAAAACAGGAATTATCAGAATATGAACTGATTCCGGAAGACTGGGGCGGAAGTACGGTATTTGTACCGGTTTCAGCACACACTCAGGAAGGTATGGACCAACTGCTGGAAATGATTATCTTAACAGCAGAGGTTGCAGAGTTAAAAGCGAATCCAAAGAGAAAAGCCAGAGGTCTTGTGATCGAGGCAGAGTTAGATAAAGGAAAAGGACCGGTAGCAACTGTTCTGGTTCAAAAAGGAACATTAAGAGTTGGTGATCCCATTGCAGCAGGTTCCTGCTATGGTAAAGTACGTGCCATGATGGATGACAAGGGAAGAAGAGTAAAAGAAGCAGGTCCTTCTACTCCTGTTGAAATCTTAGGATTAAGCGATGTACCAAATGCAGGAGAAATATTTGTAGCAACTGACAGCGATAAAGAAGCAAGAAGCTTTGCGGAAACCTTTATCAGTCAGGGACGTGAAAAACTTCTGGAAGATACAAAAGCAAAGATGTCTCTGGATGATCTCTTTACACAGATTAAAGCCGGTAATTTAAAAGAATTTGGAATTATCGTCAAAGCCGATGTACAGGGTAGTGTAGAAGCGGTAAAACAGAGTCTCTTAAAACTTTCCAATGATGAAGTGGTAGTAAAGATTATCCATGGCGGAGTTGGTGCAATCAATGAATCTGACGTAATCCTGGCATCTGCATCCAATGCAATTATTATCGGATTTAATGTCCGTCCGGATGCAACAGCAAAGCTTACCGCAGAACGCGAAGGTGTAAATGTGAATTTATACCGTGTCATCTATGATGCAATCGCAGATGTGGAAGCTGCCATGAAGGGTATGTTAGATCCTGTATTTGAAGAAAAAGTACTGGGTCATGCAGAAGTACGCCAGACATTTAAAGCATCTGGTATTGGTACAATTGCCGGTTCCTATGTGTTGGATGGTATTTTCCAGAGAGGATGTTCCGTACGTATTACCAGAGAAGGAAATCAGATTTTTGAAGGACCGCTTGCATCACTGAAACGTTTTAAAGATGACGTTAAAGAAGTAAAATCAGGTTATGAATGTGGTCTGGTATTTGAAAAATTCAATGACGTGCAAGAGTTTGACCAGGTAGAAGCGTACACGATGGTTGAAGTTCCACGTTAAGTAGAACGGAGTTTTAAATATGAGAAAAAACAGTATTAAAAATACACGTGTCAATGCAGAAGTTCAGCATGAGTTATCCAATATAATCCGAGGGGAAATCAAAGACCCCAGGATTAATCCCATGACTTCTGTGGTTGCCGTTGAAGTAGCACCGGATCTGAAAAGCTGTAAAGCGTATATCAGTGTGCTGGGAGATGAAAAATCCCAGGCGGATACACTTGCAGGACTCAAAAGCGCAGAGGGTTATATCCGCAGGCAGCTTGCCAGAACGATTAATCTTCGCAATACGCCGGAGGTTCGCTTTATCTTAGACCAGTCAATTGAATACGGTGTGAATATGTCGAAACTAATTGATGATGTCAACAAAGATATCAAAGAGACAGAAAAGGATGATGAGAATGAATAACATAGCATCTGAACTGAATCATGTGAAAACGGTAGCAATCGCCGGCCATGTAAGGCCGGACGGTGACTGCGTGGGTTCCAGCATGGGAATGTATCTCTATGTTAAGAAAAACTTCCCGCATATTACAGATGTAGATGTATATTTAGAGGCGATTCCGAACTCTTACCGCTTCCTTCAGGGGACTGATGAGATTCACCATACCTGTGACAAGAATATGGAATATGATCTTTTTATTTCCCTGGACTGCGGAGATAAGGGGCGATTGGGAGATGCGGCAGCCTATTTTGAAACTGCCAAACGCAGGATGTGCATTGACCACCACATCAGCAATTCAGGATTTGCTGATGTGGATTATATTGTCCCGGAAGCAAGCTCTACTTCTGAACTTGTTTATGATGTGTTAGATAAAGATAAGATAACAAAAGAAATAGCAGAAGCACTCTACATGGGAATTGCACATGATACGGGGGTCTTTCAGTACAGCTGTACTTCACCGAAAACCATGCGTGCAGCAGCAGATCTGATGGATAAGGGAATTGATTTTTCCGGAATCTTAGATGATACGTATTTTAAAAAATCCTATGTACAGAATCAGATTCTGGGAAGAGCGCTGTTAGAGAGCATTATGGTTCTAAGTGGACAATGTATTATCAGCGCGATCCGTCAAAAAGATATGGTGTTCTACGGAGTGGAGCCAAAAGATCTGGACGGAATTGTAAGCCAGCTTCGCAATACCAAAGGTGTGGAAGTAGCAATTTTTATCTATGAGACCGGAATTCAGGAATTTAAGGTAAGCATGCGTTCCAATGGAATTGTGGATGTGAGTAAAGTCGGAGCCTATTTTGGTGGCGGCGGTCATGTACGTGCTGCTGGATGTACGATGCAGGGTACCATGCATGATGTGCTTAATAATTTGACAAAACATATAGAAAAGCAGCTGTTGCAGGAGAAAGAATCGTGATTCATGGAATTATAAATGTTAATAAAGAACAGGGTTTTACTTCCCATGATGTGGTAGCAAAGCTTCGCGGCATTCTAAGGCAGAAAAAAATCGGTCATACCGGTACTTTGGATCCGGATGCTACCGGTGTTCTTCCTGTATGTCTGGGAAAAGGCACAAAACTCTGTGATATGCTTACGGACCGGGATAAAACCTATCGGGCGGTGATGCTGCTTGGTACCGTAACAGATACACAGGATACCAGCGGAAGAATCCTGTCAGAAAATAAGGTGGCATCCACGGAACAGGAAGTGCTGGAAGCAATAAAGAGCTTTACCGGGGATTATGAACAGATACCGCCTATGTACTCAGCCTTAAAAGTCGATGGCAGGAAGCTGTACGAATTGGCTAGAGAAGGGAAAGTCATTGAGCGGAAGGCAAGATTAGTCCATATACATGAGATTGTGGTTGATGAGACTGCGCTGCCTCGTGTTACCATGACCGTTTCCTGCTCAAAGGGAACTTACATACGTACTTTGTGTCATGATATTGGTGAAAAACTTGGCTGCGGAGGCTGCATGGAAAGCCTGGTTCGAACAAAAGCGGGAGCATTTGCAATTGCAGACAGTTTTACGCTGGGGCAGATCGAAGAACTGCGGGATAATGGAACTTTGATGAATCATATTACGCCGATTGACGAAATGTTTATAGAATATCCCAGGGTTGATGTAAGTGAAGAATTCCACAAATTGTTATACAATGGCAATATGTTTTATGAGAAGCATGTGTCAGGACAGATTCCTTTGCAGGATGGACCCGTAAGTGTTTATGATGCCGGGGGACAGTTTTTTGCTATATACGCTTATGAAAAAGCGGAAAAAAGATTTAAGCCGGTTAAGATATTTAACGTTTAAGGCCACTGGAGGGACAAAAGAGTATGGAGTACATCGTAGGAACGACAGAATTTAGCTGTGAGGAAGATTGTGCGGTTACCTTAGGTAAATTTGACAGTTTACACAGGGGGCATCAAAGGTTAATCCGACGAGTCAGACAGTTGCAGCGGGAGGGATTAAAAGGTGTGGTTTTCACTTTAAATTCAAACAAGTCTGAGGTACTGTTAACCGGAGAAGAGCGCAGGTTACTTCTGGAAGAACAGGGACTGTCCTGTCTGATCGAATGTCCTTTTGTGCCGGAGATATCCCATATGGAGCCGGAAGCGTTTGTATCCCGGATCCTGGTAGAACGCCTTCACGCAAAATATCTAATCGTAGGAACAGATTTTCATTTCGGATATCAGAGAAAAGGAGACTACAGGCTCCTGCAGAACCTTCAGGATAAATATGGATTTCAGGTGGAAGTGATTCATAAAAAGAAATATGAGGGGAAAGATATCAGCAGTACATTTGTAAAAGAAGAGCTGAAAAAAGGTAATATGGGAGTTGTAAATGAACTTCTGGGACGTCCGTATGGGATCATCGGTGAAGTGCTTCATGGAAGGAAAATCGGGAGAACCCTTGGAATGCCTACTACCAATCTGGTTCCGGAGAAAGAAAAGTTATTGCCGCCCAATGGCGTATATGCATCTAAGACCGTAATTAACGGGAAATTGTATCCGGGCATTACCAATATCGGTTATAAGCCTACAGTGGGCGAATCATTCCGGGGTGTTGAGACGTATATTTTTGATTTTGACCAGGATCTCTATGGCAAGACAATTGAGATCTTGCTCTATACGTTTGAGCGCCCTGAGATGAAATTTGATTCCTTAGAAAAATTAAAAGAGTGCATGCACAGAGATATTGAGTTTGGAAAGGAATATTTTGGTGAGCAATAGATGTTAATTTTAAGTGGGGTATTCATTGTTATTGGAGTTGTCCTGATACTTGGTACTGCTGTTTTCCGATATTACTTTCAGGGAAAAGAAAAATATCAGGGGCGTGCGGACGGACAGGTTGTGGATCTGGTTGTGGATAAACCGGACGAAGAGGGCGAGAGGGCCGGAATACATCATTACTATTATCCGGTAATTGCATATTATGCCAATGGACTGCTTTTTAAAGAGCGATATGAAAAGGGGAGCAATCCAAGTGAATTCAGAATGAACCAGCATTTAAAGATCTGTTTTAATCTGGAAAAGCCTTATCATTTTAAAATTCTGGAAAAGGATCCACGGTCTTATCTGCTGACCGCTGTTTATTTACTGGGATTTTTGTTCTGCATAGCAGGTGGAATAACCTTCCTTTTATTTGCAACGAGAGGTTGACGTAAGAATACAGATGTGATATACTAACGAAGTGTGTAAGACAGGGCTTACTATTGAGTTTTATGTATCTTATGCGCGTTAAATCAGCCGATATTCAGAATTTTGGACAACTCCGACCATGTTCTTAGTATCAGGCGATCAAATAATAAGGAGGAAATCAAAATGATTTCAAAAGAAAAGAAAACAGCAATTATTAACGAGTATGGCAGAAAAGCTGGAGATACAGGATCACCGGAAGTACAGATCGCAATCTTAACAGCAAGAATTCAGGAACTTACAGAGCATTTAAAAGAGCATCAGAAAGATCATCATTCAAGAAGAGGTCTTCTTAAAATGGTAGGTCAGAGACGTGGCTTACTTGCTTACTTAAAGAAAACTGATATTGAAGGATACCGTACTTTGATTGCAAAATTAGGAATCAGAAAATAATTCAGACAAAGTTGGGGGCGGAGGAATCCGTCCCTTAAGTTTGTTTCGCAACCCGTTAACAATTAACAAGAATATGTAGTATCACAGAAGCCGAGACCACTGAAAAGCAGATTTTCGGAAAGTCTGTTTTTCAGTTGTTTCGGAAAGTATACTACAGTAAATTAAAAGGAGACAAAATATGTTCAAAAGTTTTTCAATGGAACTGGCTGGAAGAACGCTTACCGTAGACGTGGGAAGAGTTGCAGCACAGGCAAATGGTGCAGCATTTATGCACTATGGTGAGACCACCGTATTATCAACAGCTACTGCTTCAGAAAAGCCAAGAGAAGGAATTGATTTCTTCCCGTTAAGCGTTGAATATGAAGAAAAATTATACGCTGTTGGAAAGATTCCGGGAGGCTTTAATAAAAGAGAAGGAAAAGCATCTGAAAATGCAATCCTCACATCCCGTGTAATCGACAGACCAATGAGACCATTATTTCCAAAAGATTACCGTAACGATGTTACTTTAAATAACCTGGTTATGTCAGTAGATCCTGACTGCAGCCCGGAATTAACCGCTATGTTAGGTTCCGCAATTGCAACTGCTATATCTGACATCCCATTTGACGGTCCAACTTCCACAACACAGGTAGGACTTGTAGACGGAGAACTGGTATTTAACCCGAATGCAGCTCAGAAAGCAGTATCTGATCTTCAGTTAACTGTTGCATCAACTAAAGATAAAGTAATCATGATCGAAGCCGGTGCAAACGAAGTTCCGGAAGCAAAAATGATTGAAGCAATTTTTGCTGCACATGAATTAAACCAGGAAGTAATTAAATTTATTGATACCATTGTTGCTGAATGCGGAAAAGAAAAGCATACTTATACAAGTTGTGCAGTTCCGGAAGAATTATTTGCAGCAATGAAAGAAATCGTAACACCTGAGCAGATGGAAGAAGCTGTCTTCACAGATGACAAGCAGACCAGAGAAGGCAATATCCGTGTTATCAAAGAAAAATTAACGGAAAGCTTTGCTGAGAACGATGAGTGGCTTGCTGTATTGGATGAGGCTGTTTACCAGTACCAGAAAAAAACAGTTCGTAAGATGATCTTAAAAGACCACAAACGTCCGGATGGAAGAGAAATCAACCAGATCAGGACATTGGCAGCAGAGACAGATTTAATCCCAAGAGTGCATGGCTCTGCAATGTTTACGCGTGGGCAAACACAGATCTGTACCATTACCACACTGGCTCCTTTATCAGAAGCACAGAGAATCGATGGTTTAGATGAAGCTGAGACTTCTAAGAGATACATGCATCAGTATAACTTCCCAAGCTATTCCGTAGGGGAGACAAGGCCATCCAGAGGACCAGGACGTCGTGAAATCGGACATGGAGCTCTTGCAGAGCGTGCCCTTATTGCAGTACTGCCAACTGCAGAAGAATTCCCATATGCAATCAGAACTGTATCTGAGACTTTTGAATCCAATGGTTCTACTTCTCAGGCTAGTATCTGTGCATCCAGTATGTCTCTTATGGCAGCCGGTGTACCGATTAAAAAAGCGGTAGCTGGTATTTCCGCAGGACTAGTAACCGGTGATACAGATGATGATTATCTTGTATTGACTGATATCCAGGGACTGGAAGATTTCTTTGGAGATATGGACTTTAAGGTAGCAGGTACTCATGATGGTATTACTGCAATCCAGATGGATATTAAGATTCATGGACTTACAAGACCAATTATTGAAGAAGCGATAGCTAGAACAAAAGAAGCAAGAACTTTCATTTTAGATGAAGTTATGAATAAAGCAATTGCAGAACCCCGCCAAGAAGTTGGCAAGTTTGCACCTAAGATCGTACAGATTAAAATTGATCCCGAGAAAATTGGTGATGTAGTTGGACAAAGAGGAAAGACCATTAATGCGATTATCGAACAGACCGGTGTTAAGATCGATATCACAGATGATGGTGCTGTATCCATCTGCGGCGTAGATAAAGACAGCATGGATAAAGCTATCGATATGATCAAAATCATCACAACCGATTTTGTTTCCGGACAGTTCTTTGTTGGTAAAGTAGTAAGTATCAAAGAATTCGGCGCATTTATCGAATTTGCTCCGGGAAAAGAAGGAATGGTTCACATTTCTAAAATCTCAAAAGAGAGAATTAACCGCGTAGAAGACGTTCTGACTCTTGGAGACATGGTAAAAGTTGTTTGCCTTGGCAAGGATAAAATGGGCAGAATCAGCTTCAGCATGAAAGATGTAGATAAAGAGAACAAAGAGTATAAAGAGCATAAAGAGTATGCAGAAAAGAAAGCTGAGAATCATTCAGAGCAGTAATTTATCAATTTATCCTCTTAAATGAGAAGAAACAGTCAGATTTGAGCTCCCCCAATAGGGGGTATCAACTGGCTGTTTCTTTTTTTCTATTTTATTTATTTTAATTTTCCATAACGGACATCAGAAAATTTACCATAGAGTTTTGTATCACCTTTGATTTTACAGGCACGTACCTTATAATAGTAAACTTTCTTAGGTTTCACTTTTTTGTCGGTATAACTGCAATTGTTTTTTATGGTTGCAATCCGGGTGTATCCTTTCTTCTTATTAACAGAGCGGTATAGTTGATAAGAAGTAACTCCGGTTTGTTTCTTCCATGTAATATGCAGGGATTTACCGGCTTCCCCGGATATTCTCGTTATTTTTTCTTTTGCAGGTACCACTTTAACCGTACAGACCGATTTTTTGTGATTTTCCTGCGTTGATGTACAGATGATTTTAGTAATTCCATAATTCTTTGCGGTAATCTTACCTGATTTTGAGATCTTCGCTATTTTGTTATTCCTGGATGACCAGGATACCGATCTATTTGTCGCTGACTGGGGTAAAACCACCGCCTGGAGCTGTTTTGTTTTTCCTTTTACCAGGGTAATGGTTTTCCCCTGTTTGATAGTAACGGAGGAGACAGGAACATCTTTCCAGATCCTGAAGGAATAATCTCCAGTATTGGTTCGCTTATTCGTCCCCATGGTTATTTTCAGCAGATAGGTTTGCCCGGCATTCAGGCTGCAGGTAAGCGTCTTTGATTCCCCTTTCCCGGTGCTCGCCTGATAGAGCTGTTCTTCATAAGGGGAGCAGACATACATATTTGCTTTCTGGGAATCCAGGGCACTGGTTTCAATGTTTTGGTTGGTAAAACTGATATGTTAGGTTCCGTCTGATGGAGATTTGAACTGATACCAGTCAATATCACCGTTGCCATCCAGGGAAGAGGTGTATTTTTGCCCCAGGGCAGCATTGGATGCCTGGCTTGAAATATCACTGACAGCATCATTACGGTAACGGATCTGTATACTGTACTGTCCGGTATTTTTGGATGGGTTGATACCCGGATTTACCGATATATAATAGGTTGTATTTTTCTCTAATTTCAGATTGATATTACCCTGTTCATTTTCTTTTAAGTGAATGCGGCTGTTATTCAGGTCAATTAAATTTTCGGTACGAAGCACAAAATCGGGCTGGGATACCGCAAGTAATCCCGTTGGAATACTTAAGTTTTTGCAGGTAATATTATAATAGGCATCCTGGCTGGTTGTAGTAAATTGGTACCATTTGCTGCGTGGAACCGCCTCCTCCAGACGGTCCATATACCGGATATTATATTCTAATTCTGCGGCAGATTTAGGACTGCTTCCGCCGGTTACCGGTTTCTCAGCAGCACAAACCGCAAGCCCCATTGTGAAGGCAAGGCAGAATGCCAGGGTAAAAAGCGACATCATTTTTTCTAGTTTTTTCATTACAAATCCTCCCTTAATTTGATATTATATTCACAATTCTTTTAATTTTTTATTTACATTAAATGTGTATCTTCAAGTCGTTTTTCAAAGAATACATTAAGCCTGATCAGCGGTTTTCGTAAAATCAGACCCAGCATCAGGGCAAGTGGAACGTATACCAGAAGATGAAGCAGATCTTTGATATAGTTGCTGCCATAGATACCGGCAACCGTCTCTCTCATTGCATTGATCCCATAAGTAAATGGCAGGAAGGGATATACATTCTGGAAAAACCGGGGGGTCACTTCAATGGGGAAGGTTCCTCCGGCGCCGGCAATCTGAATCACCAGTAAAATGACACACAGTGCCTTGCCAATATCTCCAAATGAAACGGTCAGCGTGTAGATAATATTCGTATATACAAAGCTGGATAGCAGCCCTGCGGCAACAAACAGCAACGGGTCTTTGCATTGTATCTCAAGGAAATACAGATCCCCCATGCAGATAATGAACGCCTGAATCAGCCCCAATGTCATGAAAAGCAGATATCTTCCCAGGTAACAATGGGATGGGCGTAAATTCTTCAATTTTTCATCTTCGTCTACCCGGACCTTTAAAATAGCAACCAGAACAATGCCCCCAACCCAGATAGCTAACGTAGTATAAAATGGTGCCATTGCAGAACCATAGTTCTCAATCGGATAAAAGGAGGTCGTTTCCAGCTGTACCGGGGATGACATGAAACTGCCCATGAGATCAGGGTCATTTTGTATAATCTCCATTAATTTCTGGAGCTTTTTATCTTTTCCTACAGAATTTAACTGTGAGATGATATTCTGTATTTTATCGTGCGTACTGCTGATCACATCTTTTGTACTGGATAAGGCTTTCTGCCCCGAGGTCAGGGAAGAGCTCATGCCGTCAAAAATACCATCCAGATTGCTGAGGCTGCCATTGGTGCTCTGCAGCAGCCCGGACAGATCGCTGCCGGTTTTTGTAATTTCATCCATCAGATTATCCAGCATGGGCTGCACCGAATTCATATAGGAGGTACGGATACCGGAAATGTCATCCTTACTCCCGGAAATTACGGTAGAAATGGAATTACGGGTTTCGCTGCTGATGTCAGAAGCATTTTTAATACTTTCGCTGGTAGCATTGATTTTATCAATAATAGACTGCTGGTTCTGACTGGAAGTATTCAGTTTATCAATCAGACTGTTAATTTCATCCTTTGGTTCCGGCAGCTGGGCATTGAGATCGGTAAGTATATTAATATTTTTCGTATTCATATCAATGATTGCCTGAGCAAGCTGCGTTGTCTGTGCAAGCTGCCCGGCTGCATCGGAAATATCATTATTAATATCCCCAAATGCCTGTGAGGCAGTATTTGAAATGGAATCGTATATATCCTGCGCCGAGTTCAATACGCTGCTGAATGACTGGTTTACACTGTTTAAAGAGGACTTGGAAGTATCCAGCACGGACTGGGAATCGTTGATAGTCTGGGTTCCGTTTTCCAGTGTGGAACTGATATCCGGCAAAGTCAGTTTCGTTGTGGAGAGCAGAGTGTTCACGCCGTCAATTGTTTCTGAAAATGCATCAATCGTGGAACTATACTGGCTTAAGTCAGAATCCACGACCTGCATGACATTAATCAGACGGTCGAGCAGGGTATTGCCGTTTTCCTGTAAATCTCCTGTAGTAGTATTTAATATTCCGGCAATGGTTTCGGTAGCTACGCTGATAAAGGTACTGTTCACCTGGTGTTGAATAACGCCTACGCCTTTATCCGTGATCTTGGGAGCAATTGCATTCTTTTTTTCGTTGATATAGTACTGGATCTTGGGGCTTTCAATATTCGTGGACAGTATACTGGATATTTTCTTGCTGAAATCCGCAGGTATAACTACGGCAGCATAGTATTTGCCGGATTTCACTCCGTCTACAGCCGATTGTGTATCCGTAAACTCCCAGCCGATCTGATCATTTGCCTTTAGATTATCGATAATCTGGGAGCCTACATCCAGATTCATCGTATCCATTTTGTAACCTTTATCCTCGTTGGAAACGGCAACTTTAATACCGGAAGTACTTCCATAGGGATCCCAGTTTGCAGCGATATTAAACCAGGCATATAATGCAGGAATAATACTGACACCGATTACCACAATCATAGCCATTACATTTTTACTGAGACGGGATAAATCCCGAACATAAATTTTAAATATTTTTTTCATTTCAGCCTCCATTATAATTTGTTGAATTTTTCAAGCATACCGTTACCTTCCAGCTCCGGTTCAGGCTCGGTCAGGTGTAGCTTACGTTTATAACGGTAATCAATGTATTCTACGCAGATTAAATAGCCGGCGGAAAGTATAATTGATACAATCCAGGCGGTTAGAAAATTCAGTTTTGATTCCAGGCTAAACATAAGAATTAAAAAAACAGCCGGTATGATAAGAATCGCCATAAATCCACATCGGATTAACCGTGGATATTTTTCACGGAAGCGATTGTAAGAGCTGATGAATTCTTGGTGAGCCACTTCTTTTTCAATATTTTCCCTGGCACCAAAATAAATCAGTGATTCCACCAATGCCTCTCTGGATGTCTTTCCCTCAAGAAGCCGTTGTTCATAATCGGTTTGCAGATATAGAAGCAGATTCTGCTTAGCGGCTCTCGTGTCTTTGGTGTCAGGCATATCCAGAAATAATTCATCTAAAAAAAGATTAAAGTCTTCCATATAACGTCATTGCCTTTCTAAATTAAGATAGGGATATTTTAGCACGAAAGAATCGGCAATACAATATAAAAATGACCAATCGTCAGTTTTTGGCTTTGGGGCAGGGTATGGCTTGTCTGATTCCAATAAAAAGAGAAGAGAAGTAGTAAAAAAGCACAATATTTTCCATATAAATGAAAAATCATTGTGAAAGATTGAATGATATGAGTGTATAAAAAATTAATGTTTGGGAAGTTCGTTTATTTTTGAATGGGAAGCATAGAGAAGCATAAGAAAGAAAGCGGCGCAGCAGATGATCCGAGGTGGCTGCCGCGCCGTTTAATAGATGAACAGGAATGTTTGTTTTATAAGGTTGTACAGAAAGCATTATCCTTCTACGACAATTGGTGCAGGTATGCCATCGACTGGTCGAAGAAATTTTTCTCTTCAGCCAGAGAAGCATTCTTTTCTAAATGAATTGTAATATACATCTGATCCTCCAGCGTAACGACACCAAACAGGCGTTTTGCATTGGGGACAAGCGGTGGAAGAAAAATAAAATCTGAAATATGATAATCCCCATATACCGCAGATATAGGGAGCTTCCCCAAATTCGTGACACTAATGCTTTTGGGGTTCTGATTGTAGCCAAACATATTTTGGATGATCGCGGAAGTTTTATTCTGATATTCCCCAAAAGCAGAAAAATAAGCGGAGTCTATCAGAGCAGGTTCTAAACTGTCCATAAACTTTAAAAGAAAGAATTTTTTGTCAGGGTCATTTAGTTTCCGGTAAATAAGTTGATGCACTGCCTGGGCATTTCCCCAAAAATCCTTATTGTGGTTATATCGGAAGCGGATAGAGATGCCGGTTGCATAATTTCCCATTCCTGTGAATTGTTCCGGGCGTATGCTTGCAGCCATTCCCACATCGGAACGTTCATCAGCGGCTTTGATAAAAGCTGTGATTAAAATGCTGTTTATCGTAATCCCATAATTTTTCGACTGGCTTTTTAAAGTTCTAAGCGTGGTAGGAGGAACTGCATAAGTACAGGCAATTGTTTCATGACAGGACCAATATCTGGAAAACATGTTAAGATATTCGTCATAAGAAAAAGTTTTGCCTGTCTTTTGCCATCTCCGGTTTAATAATTTTACCATGAACTGCATAAAGGGATTTAAACTGCAGTTTTTGCTGATCAGGTTATGATCCGGCAGCAGGAGTGGTTTGTAAGTCAGCGTTTCTTCTGCCAGGGCTTTCATAATATCATCTGCTAAATAGACAATTGATAACCCGTCACCGGCAAGATGATGTGCGATGATAAGCAGACGGGTTCCGCTCTTATCCGGGAGAGCAAAAAAACGCACCAGCTCCCCGCCTGGCAAATCAAAGGGAATAGATTCTTGCTGTTGCACGACATCCATCCAATCTGCTTCTAAAATTTGAAAAGAATATCTGCAATTTCCGGAATGTTCATAAAATACCTGTCCGTTCTCTTTAAACGCCAGATGGCAGGAAAATATCTCATTATGTCCAGCTGCCTGGTCAACGGCTGCTTTTAATGTGTCCATACAAAGGTTTTCCTGTATATAAAATGAAATAGCAATATTAATACCAGGAGAAAATAGGTGGGTACGTTCTTTTCGAATCTCATTTTTTGTATTTTTCATATCGTTTCTCCTTGATAAAAGTCATGCAATACTTCAATAAGTAAACCGCGGATTTCATCTTCAGGAAGATCAGTGGTATTGGTAGCTGCGATGGAAGCAATGCCATGTGTAAATATCCACATTTTAGTGAACAACCCGGAATCAGCCGATGCAGGTATCCCTTCGGCAAGCTGATAAATACTCTGCAGCTGGAAACTGTCTGACATGCACAGCAATTGAAAGAGATGCTTTTCTTTTTGTGCAAGTGCAACGTAATGCAGGCCCATACTTAGAAAAAGAGGGGTATTGGGGTCCGAAGACGGGGTAAGCATTACTTCCGTAAAATAGTTTCTTGTTCTTTCGTACAATGCTTTTTTTAATTCATCCATATTTTTGAAAATATGAAAGATTGGCTGCGTTGAACATTGCAATTCCTGAGCAAGTAAGCGTGCAGTAATATTTTCATAACCCATGACTCTGGTGAGGGAAAAAGCTTTTTCTATAATATCTGAGCGGGTGAGTTTTGATTTGGGGGGCATAATTTAAGCATCTCCTTTTTTGAAATAACATCGTTATATAACAATGTTATTATACGGCTGGATTTATATTATGTCAAGAAGAAGACCCATTGATAGAAAAATATTATAAAAAACACTTGACAACACCCACCAATTAGTATTAGAATGTAAAAAACAAAAAGCAAAACCGATGAGAAAGAGTAGTAAGCTTATCAACAAAATTCCAGAGAGCTGCAGGTGGTGTGATTGCAGTATTGAGTGGTTTGCCGAATGGACTTTCGAGGGCAGTCTGAAATAGGAGATAGCGGTGTGATCCGGTATCAGAAGAGTAGGCACTGTCGGGAACCGAACCCGTTATCAATCAGGAGTGTATGTTAGTACATGCGAAAGTGGACATTATGTTAATTTGAGTGGTACCGCGATAATAATACGATATTATTACCGTCTCAAGCGAAGGCTTGGGGCGGTTTTTTTGTGTATTTATAAGGAACACAAAGCAGCCAGATTAACGTTCCCATTAGTTTTGTGATTGTTTGATACTATTAATCAAAATTAATGAAAAGAAGGAGAAATTATTATGAAAAAGAAAATTTTAGTTACTATTTTAAGCGTGGCAATGGCAGCAGCAATGACAGCAGGATGCGGTTCTGCGGGAAGTGGATCTGCAGGAACAGAACCAGCATCATCAAGTGCATCCGGCAAATCTGAAACAGAAGCAGGAAGCATGGATGCAGCAGATGCGGGAACGGAAGCAAATAATGACGAAGCAGCTGATGGTGACAGTGCAGGGACGGTCTCCGGTGAATTAGTGGAAGGGTCTTTTAAAATCGGTATTGCTCAATTTGCACAGCATGGTTCCCTTGAGAACTGCCGGGAAGGATTTTTACAAGGCCTTGCAGAAGAGGGATTTGTAGAAGGGAAAAACCTTGAGGTGGATTATCAGAATGCAGAAGCGGATATGGGAAATGCTAATACTATCGCACAGGGGTTTGTAGCAAATAAGGTAGATCTGATGTGCGCAATTGCAACACCAAGTGCACAGGCATGTTATAATGCGGCGATGAAAACAGATATTCCGACCATTTACACAGCAGTTACGGACCCGGTCGCAGCAGAACTTGCCCAAGAAGACCAGATACCCACCGGAAATGTGACAGGTACCAGCGATAAACTTCCGGTAGAAGCACAGCTGAAAATGATCCGTGAATTGCTTCCCGAAGCAAAAACCATCGGTATCTTATATACAACCAGCGAAGTAAACTCAGAAAGCAGTATCAAAGAATATGAATCCTTAGTAGAAAAATACGGCTTTACCCTGGAAACGGCGGGAGTGGCAACAATTGCTGACGTTCCATCCGCAGCCGATACTTTATTAGCAAAAGTAGACTGCCTGAGCAACCTGACAGATAACACGGTGGTGAGCGCACTTCCTACGATATTAGATAAGGCGTCCAAGAAAAACATCCCGGTATTCGGAAGTGAAATTGAGCAGGTAAAAATCGGGTGTATGGCATCTGAGGGAATTGAATATATTGAACTTGGCAAACAGACCGGAAGAATGGCTGCAAAAGTGTTAAAAGGCGAAGCCAAAGCCAGCGATATGAAATTTGAAACAATTTCAGAAAGCAGTCTGTACCTGAATACCAAAGCAGCAGAAAACCTTGGCATTACAATCAGCGATGATACAAAAGTAAGAGCAGTAGAAACTTTCACGGAAATTACAGCACAATAGAAAAAGTCAAAAATCGTAGGATAACAGAGGTAGAGATATGTCCATACTAATAGGCGTTTTAGAACAGGGAATTATATATGCCATCATGACCTTAGGCATTTACATTACTTACAAAATATTAGATTTTCCGGATTTAACGGTAGACGGAAGTTTTCCTTTGGGGGCGGCGGTAACAGTTACGCTGATGGTGAATGGGGTAAATCCTTATCTGACACTTCCCATCGCATTTGCAGCCGGAGCGCTGGCTGGCATGCTGACCGGCATCATTCATGTAAAATTCAAAGTCCGTGACTTGTTATCGGGGATCATCATGATGACTGCATTATATACCATTAACCTGAAGATTGCAGGCAAAGCAAACGTGCCTATCTTTAGTATGGACAATATGTTTGATAATTCATTTTTAACGAAAATTGTACCGGAATTTCTGGTACCTTATCAGACTTTAATAATTATCGTAATTGTGGCACTGGTGGTAAAACTATTATTGGATGCCTATATGAAAACAAAGTCCGGGTTTTTACTTCGTGCAGCAGGCGATAATCATGCACTGGTTACCGTCCTGGCAAAGGACAGCGGGAAGGTCAAGATTCTGGGGCTGGCCATCGCAAATGGTCTTGTGGCACTGAGCGGATGTGTCTATACACAATGGCAGAGGGTGTTTGACATTTCAATCGGTACCGGAACTATGGTTATTGGGCTGGCAAGCGTTATCATCGGAGTAAATCTTTGTAAATTTATCCCGAAAGTAAATAATACAACGGCTGTAATTGTAGGAGCTATTTTATACCGGGCATGTGTGGCAATTGCAATGCAGCTTGGTTTTGGGGCAAATGATATGAAATTAATCACGGCGGTACTGTTTTTTGTAATCTTAGTTATCAGTATGGACAGGAAGAAGAAGGTGAAGGCACATGCTTGAATTAAAAAATATTAATAAATATTATAATCCCGGCACGATTAATGAAATGTGTCTCTTTGAAAATTTCAATTTTGAGGTGAACCAGGGAGAATTTGTATCTGTGGTTGGCAGCAATGGCTCCGGCAAGACCTCCATGCTGAATATTATCTGTGGCAGCATAGATATTGATTCGGGCAGCATCCTGATGAATGGGAAAGACATTACAAGTGCAAGGGATTTTAAACGGCATCAGCGTATAGGGCGGGTTTTTCAAAATCCTTCCATGGGTACCTGTCCAACTATGACGATTCTGGAAAATATGTCACTGGCTGACAATAAAGGAAAAAAGTACAACTTGAAACCAGGAATCAATAAAAAACGAATTGATTCCTACCGAGACAGCCTGCGTCAGCTGAATCTGGGGCTGGAAGATAAACTGGATGTAAAGGTAGGCGCTCTTTCCGGGGGACAGCGTCAGGCTATGGCACTTCTGATGTCTACCATGACACCAATCGAATTTTTGATTTTGGATGAACATACGGCTGCACTGGATCCCAAGACGGCTGAGATTATTATGGAATTAACGGGTAAGCTGGTAAAGGAAAAAAATCTTACAACGATCATGGTTACCCATAATCTGAGATACGCAGTAGAGTATGGCAACCGTTTGATTATGATGCATCAGGGAAATGTGATACTTGATAAAAAAGGAAGAGAAAAAGAAGCTACGGAAGTAGACGAGATCCTGGAACTGTTTAATGAGATCAGTATCGAATGTGGAAATTAAAAATTTGCCGGGGAATAATGCGCATGCCAGGAAGCGCTTTACTCCTCGGTTTTATTGATTTTGCAAGAATAATTTTAAGCAGAAAACTATTCGTCAAAATCCAAACAGGGGATTTAAGTCTTGACGTCAGGGAATGAAAATGGTAAGATAATCACTGGCGTAAAAACACGATATGGTGTGCAATTATAAAATTTTTACTAAATATTGTTACTGAAAGGACGATAGACGTGAGGTATCATAATATAACAAAAGACGATATGCTAAATGGAGACGGACTGCGGGTAGTTCTTTGGGTATCCGGATGCTCCCATTGCTGTAAGGATTGTCACAATCCGATAACCTGGGATCCAAATGGCGGTGTAACTTTTGACGAAAGTGCTAAGGAAGAATTATTTGCTGAATTAGAGAAGACTTACATATCCGGTATCACTTTCAGTGGTGGAGACCCATTGCATTCAAAGAATAAAAAAGATGTAGAAGAGCTGGCAAAAGAAATTCGCAGTAAATTTCCGCATAAAACAATCTGGCTTTATACCGGATCCACCTGGGAGAGTATCCGGCATTCCTCTGTTATGCAATATCTGGATGTTTGTGTGGATGGAGAGTATGAGTGTAATAAGCAGTCAAAGCAGCTACACTGGAGGGGCAGCTCCAACCAAAGAGTAATCGATGTTCAAAAGTCACTGGAGTCGGGCGAAACGGTTCTTTACTGCCAGTAGTAGACAACAGGAAAATACATAAGAATAAGCAAAATATAGGAGAATTACATGCAGAGAATAGCGAAATTTCATAAAGTAAGTTTTACACAGTTTGAAGCCGGGTACAAAGACGGATTTCCAGCGGCTTTGGAATCAGAAATCAAAAGCATATATGAGGCGATCAAGCTTCCCAAAAGAGCAACTACAGGATCAGCCGGATATGATTTCTACAGTCCCTTTACTTTTACGTTAAAGCCGGGAGAGACGATTAAAATCCCTACCGGAATTCGTGTGGAGATGAATGCAGACTGGGTATTGAAATGTTATCCCAGAAGCGGACTGGGCTTTAAATTCCGCCTTCAGCTGAATAACACCGTGGGTATTATCGATAGCGATTACTTTTATTCCGACAATGAAGGCCATATATTTTCAAAAATAACCAATGACAGCAACGAAGATAAGTCCATTACTGTAGAAGCAGGAACTGGTTTTATGCAGGGGATTTTTGTAGAGTACGGCATAACAGTAGACGATGATGCAACGGAGATCAGAAACGGCGGATTTGGCAGCACAACGAAATAAAGAACAAAAGTATATCCGGTTCATTGATGACTGTCCATAAACAGTGTACAATGAAACCGGATATTCTTTTTCTGATTATATAATGAAATGAAAATTTATAGAGTATGCTTAACTATACATTTCCTGAAGCTCTGCGGCTTCAAATTTATGTGTTAAATCTCCTGAGGAAAAATCTTTATCTATGTATTGCATTAACTGCCTTACCTTGCTATTTACCATAGAGTCATCTTCCAATTGCCAAAAATGTCTGGTCAGTCCTTCCAGAAATTTGAACAGAACCAGCTTCCGAGATGAAATAGACCGAATGTGTCTCATGGAATAGATGATCAGGTCTAAGTAAACGCTTTCGCCCTTAGAACACTCTCCATCAATGGAGAGAATACCATTTATGGTAAAGATTACGGTAACTGCAGTGAGTGAGTTGATATCAATTTCTTCATTTTCTAATTGTTCAGCAACTATCATCAAAGCATAACTATACCAGATAGCTTCATCGCGTGTTAAAGATTCAGTCGCGGAAAAACATATTTTCTCTTTAAGGTTTTCCGGAATAATCGGTTTGTAAAATGGAATACAATGACTAATTCGCAAGTGTAAAGCCCCCTTTCTAAATTATTATAATTATACACTAAAATTTGGAAAGAGGTCTTAAGAATAGCTTAAGTTAAGCTATAGAAGTTTTAAATATAATTGGATCCGGATATGATGAGATGGTAATATGGAGACAACGGGATTCGAACCCGCGACCTCTCACATGCGAAGCGAACGCTCTCCCAGCTGAGCTATGTCCCCATATCTCTATTATAATACTCTGTGTCAGATTTACAAGAAAAATATTTTGGTTACCTGCACTTTTTATTGAAAGCAGGATTTCTTTATGATAGACTATGAATATTGAGTATACATATCCAGTTTTTAAGTTATTCAAATGCATTACGAAATAGAGAGAAGGTAAACTATGAAACAACGGCAAAATTATAAAGAAATCTTTATAGATACATTATTTGACATCATTGGTTCTTTTGCCCTGGCAATCGGCATTTATTATTTTGCGGAAAAGGCTAATATTGCGCCGGGAGGAGTATCCGGTATTGCAATTTTAATCAAATACCTTTGGGGACTTCCAATTGGAACTATGACGCTGGTGATTAATATTCCTATTATTTATCTGGCATTTCGGTATCTGGGTAAGAAATTTACTTTTAAAACTCTGCGCACCCTGATTATCAGCAGCGTCATTCTGGATTATGTAGTAACTCCATATTTTCCCCAATATGCCGGTGACCGTATGCTGGGAGCGATCTTTGGCGGAGTTTGTATGGGATTTGGCCTGGGTGTTATTTTTTACAGAGGATCCACCACTGCGGGAACAGATATTATATCCTGTCTGATCGAAAGAAAATTTCCACACGTACAGATCGGAAGCGCTCTGATGCTGGTGGACTGCATTATCCTTGGCCTCTCCATTATTGTATTCGGAAATATCGAATCCGGTTTATTTGGAATGGTAGCCCTGTTTTGCCAGACCAAGGTCATCGACGGCATGATCTATGGTCTGGATAAGGGAAGGCAGGTCGTGATTATGTCAGATAAAAATGAAGTTATAGCCGGCAGGGTAATTGAAGAAATGGAGAGAAGTGCCACCTTTATCAAAGGCCAGGGAGCATACAGCCAAAAAGATGCCCTGGTATTGCTGTGCGTGGTACGTATTCAGGAATACCATCAGCTGAAAACAATTGTATATAATGAAGATCCAACCGCTTTTATGATCGTAACAGAAGCAGACCAGGTCCTTGGTGAAGGATTTAAACCCATCACAAAGCAAAGATAAAGATCAAGATAAAGATAAACGCTAAAAGGAGATTACATATTATGATTGAACGGAAAGATATCGTAAATTTGAATTTTCTAAAAAAAGAAGCCTGTACCGGGAGCTATCAGGGCATGCGATATAAAATTGAGCTTGTTGAAAAGCAACTCATCGTATCCATCTGGGCAGGTCCTTATTGCTCGGATGTTACTCCCGATGAAAAGAAGCAGTTTAAAGAATTTGAAGCAAATGATAAAAATCTTGATCTGGTAGTGGACTGGCTAAATGAAGAGTATCTAAATCAGGAAGAAACCTGGAAACAAGTAACTTATTAACACCTAAACTGCTCTAAGGAGAAAAGTAAATGAAAACGCCAATATTAGAAACCAAAAGACTGATACTGAGACCTTTTTCCATGGACGATGCACAGGCGGTCTTCCATGGCTGGGAGAGTGATCCTGACGTGGCAAGATATATGTTCTGGTCAAGCCATAACGATATTCAAAAAACAATAGAGTGGCTGACCTTTGAAACAGGTAAAGTGGATGCAGATGATTGGTATCGCTGGGCATTTGTGAAAAAGGATACAGATGAACTGATTGGAACCGGTTTAATCTACATGGAAGAAGAATACAATAAATATGAAATCAGTTACAATCTTGGAAAAAGTGCCTGGGGAAATGGATACACCACAGAAGCAATGCAGGAAATTATCCGATTTGCAGCAAAAGTTTTAGAGATCGAAGAGATAGTAGGCAGACATGCAGCCGAAAATCCAGCATCTGAAAATGTAATGCTAAAATTAGGATTTCAATTTATTAAGAATATCCCCTATGAGTGCGGCGGCGGAACAAAAACATACGAAGGGAAAGAGTATTTATGGAAAAGACAGTAATTTTTGATTGGGACGGAACAGTTGCGGACACAGAATCCTTAATATTACAATCCTGGATTGAAGTTGGATTGAAACATGGCTTAGGTAATTTGAGGGACCTCTGTTACAGCTGTATAGGTACGACCAACCTTGCTACCCGTAAAATATTCTGTGATCAATTTGGCGGGGATTTTCCCTATGACGAATATAACAAAGAAATGCTGATCACTTTTAATAATATGTTAAAGAAAGACGGGATCCCGCTGAAAAAAGGATTGCTTGAAATGCTGAAATTCTTAAAAGAGAATAATTGTAATATCGCGGTTGCTTCGTCTACAAAAATCCAGATTCTAGAGGAAGAGGCACAAATGGCAGGTATCCGGGATTATTTCCGGGTGATAGCCGGAGGGGATATGGTTCAAAAAAGCAAGCCCGAGCCTGACATTTTCCTGAAAGCTGCTGAAATGCTGCAGGTGAAGGCAGAAGAGTGCTATGTACTGGAAGATTCCTTAAATGGCATGCGTGCCGCCCATCGTGCCGGCATGAAGCCCATTATGGTGCCTGATCTGATTCCTCCAAATGATGAAATGTTAAACATAAGTCTGAAGATATTTCCCTCTCTGATTGAAGTCCGGGAATATTTCTGCGAGATCTGGTGTACGGAGAGTGATCTGAAATAGTGAAAATTAAGTAAATTTAATCATGGGAGACTTGCTAAAGGTGCTGTTAAAGTGATGCACTGGTTCTACAGCGAACGCTTAATATGTGTTCTATTAAATGTATTATATTTGGGTTTTGCTGATTAATGACGCTTTGTAGATGGAGGTAGTGTACGGAAAGAGAAGGGGGCGGATCAGGAGAGGTGTTTGGAATGCTTAACGCAGAACTGGCATTTTCTAACCTTCCCGAAGCGCTTTTTGGCGGCACGCGGGCATTCGCTCCGAAATCCTGATGCATTTCGCAGCTCA
>UQGG01000054.1 GCA_900540475.1 uncultured Robinsoniella sp.
GCCCCCTTCTCTTTCCGAGATAGCATTCGTTGATACAAAGCTGGTTTTCTCAGCATGATGGGACCCTGGGGTTGTGGCATGCTGAACGTGATTGGCGTAAAGCAACTGGTGTAATCGACTGATCTTGAGAACGGGATTTGTTTTTCATTCTGTGATCAGAAAAAGGAGTAAACTTTCATCTTTTACGCATAAACAGCCGAAATATATCGCTTTGCATCCAATAAAGAACAGCCAGCCACAGCCCAGGGGTTCCAACCTGCTGAAAATACCAGTTCTGCGGCCAGCTGACGGAGTCCATACCAGTTTCCCACGCTCATCTTTCCGTACACAACCTACATCTACAAAGCGTCCTTAATCAGCAAAACCCCAATATTTAATAGAATACATATAAAGAGTTTGCTCAGAACAGAGTTTTTAGTAGTATATTTATAAACCAAAATATGATATGATTAATTGAAATACAAATATATGACATTTAAATGCAATATATAGCATTGTAAATATATAGTTGTATTAAAAAGGGTTGGGATAATATTTACAAGCGGGAGGAGAATATGGAACTGGATTTAAATATGGAAAAAATGAAGAGATTTATGCAAAATTTTTACATCACCACCGGAGTGCGCAGCGCGGTGTATGACAGTAACTATAGAAAAATTATTGCTTATCCGGAGAAAAATACCGGTATCTGCCAGCTGATGCACGAAAATGAGAGAAGTAATCTAGAATGTCAGAAAAGCAATATGAGAGCATTTGACCTATGTAACAGGGCTGAAAATACAATTGTATACAAATGCCATGTGGGGCTGAATGAAGTTATCACACCTCTTAAGGATAAAGAGGTGATCATTGGCTATGTCATTTTCGGACAGATATCCAATGTAAAAGATCACAAATATCTTTTACAATTAATTGAAAAAGCCTGTGGAACATACAATATGCTGGATATTGATCTGAAATCTGAGATGAAAAACATACATATTAAAACGACCCAGGAGATATTAGCAATTGCAAAAATATTAGAAGCCTGTACCTACTACATCATTTATAACGATATGATACGCCTCAGCAAAGCAGATTTCCTGTCAAAAATGGACTGTTATATTGAGGGGCATATCAGTGAGACGATTACCGTGAATAAGCTTTGCAGTGAACTGGGAGTAAGTAAAACAAAGTTATATGAGATTGTCAATGACAGAGTGAAAAAAAGTATTGCCAGATATATTAAGGAGAAGCGGATCGACAGCGCAAAGATACTCTTGCGGGAAACGGAATTGTCCATTTCAGAAATAGCCCAAAAGGTGGGAATCGGAGATTATAATTATTTTTGCGCTGTTTTTAAGAAAATGACTGGGATGACCGCAAAAAAATACCGGGACAGAAAATAACAGAAAAAACATTACAAAAGTTGTAAATATGGAAATACGCAAAGTTTTTTGGACATTTTACACTATAAATCAAAAGTGCAAACTGATATAATGCAAATAAGTTATACAGGACGTCACTGATAACAAAATAATCTTAATATTAAATATGGATGGAGGTAAAATCTATGAAAAAGATGTTAAAAATGGGGTTTACATTGGTATTGGCAGTAAGCATGCTCACTGGATGCGGTTCCGAAACGAAAACGGCAGATGGAAGTGAAGCGGTGAAGGAAACAACAGCCGATACAAAAGGAACGAAAGGGTCAGATACCGAAAAAACTGCTGATACGGAAAAAAAGGAAACAGAAACAGATGAGACTAAGAAACAGTCATCCGGAACGGAAACTGCTACGGGGGAAAGCGGCAAAGACGTGAAATTAGGTTTTGTCTGCATGAATCTTGGAAATCCCTGGTTTGTTGAAGTAAAAAAAGGATTCGAAGATGCGTGCAAAGAACTTGGGGTAACCGGCATGGTTGTGGATTCCCAGTATGATGTGGACAAACAGGTAAGCGATCTGGAAAGCTTAATCAATGATAACTACAATGGCATTATGATTTCACCCATTGACCAGAATGCGACCTCTGCGCTCATTGACAAAGCCAAGGATAATAATATCGCAGTCAGCTGTGTTGCCCAAAGCCAGGACAATGCAGATATGAGATATATTGTAGATGAATATGAATATGGCTCCATTATCGGTGAAAATGCAGCGAAATGGATTAATGAAAACCTAAAGGATCAGGAAAAAGTAAAAGTTGCAATCATCTCCCAGGACAATGTAGAGGCTGTAATACCAAGAGGCGATGGTGTACAGGAAACCCTGGAAAAGATGTGTCCAAACGTGGAAATTGTATCGAGACAGGCGGGGGATACACCGGAGGCAGGCATGAAGATTATTGAAGGCGTACTGCAGCAGACGCCGGATCTGAATATTGTGGCGGCGGTGAATGATTCCGGCGGCATCGGAGGATATCAGGCATTAGTAGCTGCTGGCTTTACCGGAGATGACCCGGTTGCAGTATTTTCAGGAGATGCAACGGATGAGGCGTTAAATGCCATGAAGGAAGACAATACCATCTATCGCGGAACGGTAGACCTCAATCCCTACGGGGCAGGTTTTGAAAGTGCAGAAAAACTTTTTGAATATGTCAAAAATGGAAGACCCACGGAGCAGGAGGATATCTACCTGAAACCGGTTGCGGTTCCATTAAAGGATTTATTAGACGGAACTTATAAAAAATAAATTGTGTATGGAAAGGGACAACCGGGAGGTTTGAGATGCAGAACACAATATTAAAGGTGCGTGATATTTGCAGGTATTATCCTGGAGTTAAGGCGCTGGATGGGATATCTTTTGAGATCGGACGGGGAGAAGTACATGCCATATGCGGAGAAAATGGTGCAGGAAAATCTACCTTTATTAAAATACTGACCGGGGCAAATGAACCCAGCAGCGGAAGCATTGAGTTTGAAGGAATCCCCTATAAGCGGCTGACTCCCAGGAAGTCAATGGAATTGGGCATCAATGTGATCTATCAGGAATTCAGTCTGATTCCGTTTCTGTCGGTAGCTGAGAATATATTTTACGGCAGGGAAATCAGAAAGCACGGAGTACGTGATATAAAGGCAATGAATCAAAAAGCACAGGAACTGTGCGGGGATATGGGAGTTGACATCGATATTCATGCCAGGATCTGTGACCTTGGAATTGCATATCAGCAGATAGTTGAAATCTTAAAGGCAGTTTCCCAAAAGTCCAAATTTATTATAATGGATGAGCCTACCGCGCCCCTAACCGTAAACGAGACACAGATATTTTTCCGGATTATCGAAAAGCTGAAAAAAGACCAGGTGACGATAGTGTTCATTTCACACAGGCTGGAAGAAGTATTTCAGATCTGCGACCGTGTGACAGTATTTTGCGACGGTAAATATGTTTCTACCAAAAAAGTCACGGAAATTACGCAGAAGCAGTTAATTTCCAGTATGGTTGGAAGAGAACTTGCAGATGATTATCCGGTGCCCCGACGCAGTATCTCAGAAGAAGCCATTCTGAAGGTGGAGAACCTGGGAAATCAGAACCTGAATCATATATCTTTTGAACTGAAAAAAGGAGAAATACTGGGATTTGGTGGATTGGTAGGTGCCGGGAGAACAGAACTTGCAAGGGCCATCTTCGGTGCAGACCCCATAGCAGAAGGCACCATGGAATTAAAGGACAAACCATATGTCCCACGTACACCCAAGGCAGCATTAAAAGCAGGGATTGGATTAATTCCCGAGGACCGGAAGAACCAGGGGGTTGTGCTGAGTCTGTCCGTGAAAGAAAATGCTTCTTACAGTATTCTGAAGAAGTGTTCCAGGGGTATGGTCATATCAGCAAAGACAGAGAGCGGATACGTGGATAAATACATAGGAGAATTGAATATTAAAACTCCTTCCAGAGATCAGCTGGTGAAGAACTTATCCGGAGGTAACCAGCAGAAGGTGGTGCTGGCGAAGATGCTGGCTACCAATTGCGACGTGCTGATCTTTGATGAACCCACCAGAGGTATTGATGTGGGGGCAAAATATGAAATCTATTCCTTAATGTGCCGGCTGGCAGAACAGGGAAAGAGTATTATTATGATCAGTTCGGAGATGTCTGAGCTGATCGGAATGTCAGACCGGATCCTGGTAATGGGAGCAGGGTGCATAACAGGAGAGTTAGATAAATCTGAATTTAAGCAGGAAACGATTCTCGAGATGGCATCCGCGGTTTAAAGCTTAAGGAGGAGACACAATGAGTAAGAATAAAAGAGTAACTGCCATACTGCTGAATTATGGAATACTGGTGGTTTTGGTAATCATGATCGGCATTTTTGCATTGGCATCCAGCAATTTTTTTAAGTTATCAACGATGTTTACCATTTTAAAACAGGTTTCTATTACCGGGATTATCTCTGTGGGAATGACCTTCGTGATGCTGACAGGAGGCATAGATTTATCGGTGGGATCGATAGCCGGAGTATCCAGCGTAACAGCAGCCATGCTGATGCTGAATAAGGTCCCTATTTTTCTCACCTGCATTCTTGTATTAATGATTGCGGTATGCTACGGTGCCATGAACGGTTTCTGCGTAACCAGGCTTGAGATGCCGCCGCTGATTGCCACCCTGGGGCTTCAGACAGCGCTCAGGGGGCTGGCATACATTGTAACGGGAGGCCTGCCGGTATTTGGGTTTAATAAAGCCTTTGGCAAATTTGCAACAGGAACGGCAGCCGCGATTCCCTATCCGGTAATACTGGTGGCGATTATTTTTATCATCGGCATTTATGCGCTGGAAAAAATGACAATCGGACGTTTCCTCTATGGGGTTGGAGGCAATGAAGAAGCTTCCAGGCTATCCGGTATCAATGTGACCAGGATTAAATTATTCGCCTATTCAATGAGCGGTTTACTGGCTGGAATTGCAGGTCTGGTACTGTTGTCCAGAACGAACAGCGGACAGCCTTCTGCCGGAACCAATTATGAGATGGATGCAATTACGGCGGTTGTTCTGGGCGGCGTAAGCCTCAGCGGAGGAGAAGGAAAGCTGTCCATGGTCATTATTGGCGTACTGCTGATGGGAATACTGGGAACAGGCATGATTATGTTAAATATCAACGACTATGTACAGCAGCTGGTAAAGGGAATCGTTCTGATTGCAGCCGTTGCATTCTCTTCTTATTCGAAACGGGTGAGAAGTAAAATGATTGCTGCGTAGTCACCGGACAAGGAGGAATAAGTATGAAACGCTCTGAAGTAAACAGTATTATAGAATATGCCATTGCACTTACCGAAAAAAGAGGTCTGCCGCTGCCGCCCTTTGCAAAATGGGGACCGGATGAATGGAAGAGAGCAGGGGAAAATGAAAGAGAGCTCATGGATAATATGCTGGGATGGGATATTACCGATTTTGGAAGCGGTGACTTTGAAAAGATCGGGCTGACGATCTTCACTTTCCGAAACGGAAGCTTTCTTGACAAAGAAACTTATCCCAAACCCTATGCAGAAAAACTGCTGCTGGTAAGAGATGGACAAATTCTCCCTTATCATTTCCATTGGAGCAAAATGGAGGATATTATTAACCGGGGAGGCGGGGATTTGGTTCTGACCCTGTATAACTCTGATGAATCGGAAGGGTTTGCCGATACGGATGTGCCGGTGACAATCGACGGACAGAAAAAGACCGTTCCGGCAGGAGGAAATGTAATCTTAAAGCCGGGACAAAGCATCACGCTCATGCCTGGACAGTATCATACCTGGCAGGGAATACCCGGAACCGGGGACGTGGTATTGTTCGAAGTGTCATCTGTAAATGATGACCGTGTGGACAACCGGTTTCACCGGGCGGCGGGACGACTTCCGGAAATGGAAGAAGATGTACCGGCGAAGTACCTGATTTTTAATGATTATGGAAATCTGGACAGACGATAGGGGCTTGTACAGTGAAATCATAACACGCCATCCGTATTCACATAAAAAACAGATTAAAATCCTCTGCTCCATATGAAAAGCATTTTAAAATTCTGCTGTCATGGAAAAAACAAAGAAAAGTTGTGATATAATCGCCCTATTAAAGGAAAAATAGGAGATAATAGTTATGTGGAAGCAGAGAAAAAATATTATAATTGCAGGATGCGGGCGCTTTGGGGCAGGCCTTGCCGGGGAGTTATCCAGGGGAGGTGACCAGGTAGTGATTATTGATCTGGATGAGGATGCATTTCGAAAATTGCCGCCTGATTTTGACGGAATACAGGTACTTGGAAATGCAGCGGACCCGGATATTCTGGAAGAGGCGGGAATGAGAGATGCTATTCAGGTTATTAGCGCTACCAATGACGACAATATCAATTGTATCGTGGCGCAAATGGCTAAGCAGATCTATGGAGTGGATACGGTTTTCGCAAGACTGGAAGATATGAAAAAGCAATGCCTTCTGGATTCTATGAAAATTAAAGTGATATGCCCGGTAAGCCTTTCTATAAAAGAATATGATCATCTGACCTGCAATTCGGCATCATAAAAAAGGTCCTGTAACGAAATATAATAAAATACATACAAAGAACTCTTTTTGTGCATAATAAGCAGAAAAACAAAAGGAGTTCTTTTTATGTTGGGAATATTAATTGCACTTTTATCCGGAGCCCTGATGAGCGTACAGGGTGTATTTAATACGGACGTAACGAAAAACAGCAGCCTTTGGGTGGCAACCAGTTTTGTACAGTTTTCTGCATTAATCGTTTGCCTGATTGCATGGTTTTTTACCGGACGGGAAAGCTTTGGGGCGATTTTACAGGTACCGAATAAATTTGCTCTCTTAGGGGGCGTAATCGGAGCATTCATCACCATCACCGTAATTAAGAGTATGGATTCCCTGGGACCGGCAAAGGCAGCCATGCTCATTGTAATTTCCCAGCTTATTGTGGCATATGTCATTGAGTTAATGGGAATTTTCGGTGTGGAAAAGCAGCCTTTTGAATGGCGGAAACTCCTGGGAATGGGCGTTGCAATCGTAGGAATTGTAATATTTAAGTGGTAATTTAAAAATAGCTATTGTAATCGGGGAGAAAGTTCGTTAAAATATAAGAGATTGCATAGAGCGTGCCAGAAAATTATTTTGCTGCACGCAGGGGGCCCTGACATCAAAATGATGATAGGGGATTATGTAATATGAATATTAGAAAAATACGCTTGGGCATCTGCCTTTTGCTGCTGGCACTTAATTTAACCGGATGTAAGGGGAATGAAATGCCGCTGGTAATCGAGACAGAAACCGGCAGAACACAAGAGACAGAGACAGGTATTTCGGATTCCGGTATCCGCCAAAGCGATAAGCAGCAAACGGACGAACAGGTAAAGACTGAAATATTTATAGATGTGAGCGGGGCAGTTGTGAACCCCGGAGTCTATGAACTGCCTGCCGATGCCAGAATCTATGAAGCAATAGAACGAGCCGGCGGACTTCTTCCCGATGCAGATCAAGATTCACTGAATCAGGCAGAGAAGCTGAGTGACGGACAGAAAATCAGAGTTTATACGTCAGCAGAAGCAGAAACCATGGCTATAGCCGGGGCACCTGCAGATCCGGGGGCACACAGTGATAGCAGTATTGTGAATTTGAATACAGCCGATGAGGCCGGACTTATGACACTGCCCGGTATTGGAGAAGCAAAAGCGAAGGATATTATCGCATACCGAACAGAACAGGGTGGTTTTAAAAGTATAGAAGAGATCAAGAACATCAGTGGAATCAAAGACGCAGTATTTAATAAAATAAAAGATAAAATAGTGGTTTAATAAGGAGAATGAAGCATGGGAAAGAAAGTATTAGTTGTTGATGATGAAAAGTTAATCGTAAAAGGGATTCGTTTCAGTCTGGAGCAGGACGGCATGGATGTGGATTGTGCTTATGACGGAGAAGAAGCGGTCAGGCTTGCAAGAGAGAATGAATATGATATTATGCTTTTAGACGTCATGCTTCCAAAGCTGGATGGATTTGAGGTATGCCAGCAGGTGAGAGAATTTTCCAGTGTTCCGATTGTAATGCTTACAGCGAAAGGGGACGATATGGATAAAATATTAGGACTGGAATATGGAGCAGATGATTATATTACAAAGCCCTTTAACATTCTGGAGGTAAAGGCAAGGATCAAGGCAATTATCAGACGGACAGCGAAAAAATCAGAGGCATCAACCAGAGGAAAAATGGTAGAAGTAGGAGACCTTGTTTTAGATTGCGAAGGCAGAAGAGTCAGCATAGCCGGAAAAGAAATCAACCTTACGGCAAAAGAATTCGATGTCCTGGAACTGCTTGTGTTTAATCCAAATAAAGTATACAGCAGAGAAAACCTTCTGAATATCGTGTGGGGATATGAATATCCGGGCGATGTTAGAACAGTGGATGTACATATCAGGCGTTTGCGAGAAAAAATCGAGACAAATCCCAGTGAACCAAAATATGTTCATACAAAGTGGGGAGTTGGATACTATTTTCAACATTAGAGTTCTGAAGATAGGTTCCGGCTTAATAAAATGAGGGGATTATGAGACGTGCGATGGATTTTTAACAATAAATTTATTAAAAAATATGCCAAGAGTCTTCAGGTGCGCATATTTGTGATTTTCTGTCTGGTTGGAATGCTGCCGATTATGGTCTTGAAATTCGGGATCTTAAAAAGCTATGAAAACCAGTCTATTCAGCAACGGGGAAAAATGGTTCAAAACCAGTGTATTAACATAGCGGACCAGTTAAGTGATTCGATGTATATTAAGGGGAATGCATCGCAAATCATCGACAATGAACTGGCGCAGCTGGCTAATCTGTACAGCGGCAGGGTGGTTATCGTAAACAACCAGCTTCGGGTCATTAAAGATACATACGGTATTGATGAGAAAAAATTTATCGTGTCGGAGGAGCTGATCAAGAGTTTTAAAGGAGAAGATACTCTCCACTATGATAAAGACGGAGAATTTATCGAAATGACCGTCCCTGTTAAAGATGCAGTTACCAAAGAATTAATCGGCGTGATGATTGTGAGCACGCCTACTCAGGATATAAAGGATGCCAGGGATTTATTAGGGAGGCAGGTATTTGTGCTGCAGATCGTGCTGGCGCTGTGCGTTTTCGGGATCGCTTTCTATACGTCTAAGATTCTGGTGCGTCCCTTTGGAAAAGTAACTCAATCTTTGGAAGAACTGACCGGGGGCTTCCTGGAAGATGATATCAAGCTTCTGGACTATACCGAAACACAACAACTGTCTGAAGCATACAATAAAATGCTTGGACGTATGAAGGCACTGGATGATTCCAGACAGGAATTCGTATCCAATGTCTCCCATGAGTTAAAGACACCGATTACCTCCATGAAGGTACTGGCGGATTCCCTTTTGATGCAGGAAGAAGTGCCAAATGAGCTGTATAAGGAGTTTATGACAGATATTGCCGAAGAGATTGACCGTGAAAATAAGATCATCAACGACCTTCTTTCTCTGGTTAAGCTGGATAAAAAGGCATCTGACCTGAACATTCAGCCCACAAATATCAATGAATTACTGGAGCTTATACTGAAAAGGCTCCGACCCATTGCTGCAAAACGCAATATCGAGCTTGTTTTGGAAACGTTCCGTCCGGTTTCCGCAGAAGTGGACGAGACAAAACTGACGCTGGCAGTGTCGAACCTGGTAGAAAATGCCATTAAATACAACAAAGAAGGCGGATGGGTTCATGTGTCGATCAATGTGGATCATAAGTATTTTTATGTAAAAGTGGAGGATTCCGGTATGGGTATTCCGGAAGAATCCCAGGAGCATATTTTTGAAAGATTCTACCGGGTGGATAAATCACATTCAAGGGAAATCGGGGGCACCGGTCTTGGTCTTGCCATTACAAGAAATGCAATACTAATGCACCGGGGTGCGATTAAAGTATACAGTAAAGAGGGAGAAGGGACGACATTTACCGTAAGGATTCCTTTGAATTATGTAGGATAATGGGGAGATACAACATGAAGAATTTCTTTAAAATATTGCTGGTTGCAGCAGTGCTGCTGGCTTTGTCGGGATGTACAAAAAAGATGACAGAGCAGGCTAATCTGAAGATTTACTGTACAAACAGCGAAGGAACAAAACTGGTGGAAGAAAATTATAAAGCTTCTTCTGCCAATCCGGAGGAGATGATCCGGGAAATGCTGGATAAGCTAAAGGCTGATCCCTCTCCGATGGAACACAGCAGCCCGATACCGGGTGACGTTCATATTGCGGGATACCTGCTGGAAGGAAAACAGCTTACGATAACGTTCGATGATGCATACCGGAAAATGGACAATGTAACCGAGGTGCTCATGAGGGCTGCAGTGGTAAAAACCCTGGTTCAGATCGAAGGTGTTGACGATGTAGTATTTAAGATCGGTGATCAGGATCTGCTGGATGATACGGGGAATGCCATAGGTCCGATGAATGCAGATACTTTTATTGATACAAAAGGAAAGGGAATCAATTCCTATCAATATGCTTCATTGACACTCTATTTCGCAAATGAAGATGGTACCAAGCTGGTTAAAGAAATGCGAAATGTGCATTATTCAACGAATACAACCCTGGAAAAGGTGGTTTTGGAACAGCTGATTGCAGGGCCGGCAAATACAAAACTACAGCCCGTTTTACCGGCAAATACCAAAGTGTCAAATGTGTTGGTGGAGAAGGACAGCTGTACCGTGAATTTTGATGAAAGCTTTAGTAAAATCCTTTTAGACCGGGCTATTACACCGGAAGTTACGATTTACGCCATGGTAAATTCAATGATCGATTCCTGTAAAATATCCAAAGTCCAGATGCAGATAGGAACCAATTCAGAAGTTCTGTACAGGGATAAGATCAGTTTTAAGACGCCTTTTGAACGCAACAAAGATATTATTATGCAGGTTGAGGGTACCGCAACCGAGAATGCTGCTTCAGACGGTCAGACAGATACGGATATGGCTGGGACAGAAAATGATTCCAATATCCATGAGCCGACAATGGGAATTGATCCGGATCTGAAGCAGGAAACGGATACCGCAAAGGAGAGTGACAAGTGACAAGAAGACCGCTTTGTGTCATTTGTTTACTGGTGATCGGCTGGCTGCTGGTCAGCGGGAAGTACGGGATGAATGAAGATTCATCCTGGACCGCCCGGTTTTACGACAAAAAAGTGACTGTTACGGGCCAGCTTGTGAAACAGGAACAAAGCACCACATCTAATCAATTATATCTGAAAAACAATTCTATTAGTTATCAATCAAAATCTTATAAAATTCCAAATCAAAAACAAATTCTAATATTTACCGATGATAAAACCAGCTATAGAGCCGGAAGCCTACTTAATATATCCGGAGTCTGCCAGGAAATAAAGGAGCCGGGAAATCCGGGACAGTTTGACCTGAAAAAATACTATGAGACTAAAGAAATCCAGATGGTTCTGAATAAAGGAAAGGTGTTAAGCGCCGGGAGAACTTATTGGCATATCAGGCAATTTCTGTGGGATGTAAGAGAACGGTTTAAACGGACATTTCTGCAGATAGCAAATGAAGAAAATGCCTCCGTTCTGGATGCAATGCTGCTGGGGGACAAGAAGGAACTGGATCCGGAAGTGAAAAAATTATATCAGGACAATGGAATAGCCCACATTTTGGCCATTTCCGGGCTGCACATATCCATGCTTGGAATGGCATTACATAAGCTGCTGCGAAAACTGGGCATATCCTGGTACCTCTCCGCGGCGGCAGCAGGTGCCATCATGTCAGCCTACGGTCTGATGACCGGATTTGGTGTTTCCACTACCCGGGCAGTGATTATGTTTCTGGTGTATCTGCTGGCGGGGATACTGGGCAGGACTTATGATATCCTGTCGGCGCTTGCACTGTCGGCAGTCCTGATTTTAACAGAGAATCCAAGGTACCTCACAGATGCCGGCTTTTTATTATCTTTTTTTGCAGTCCTTGGGGTTGCAGTCCTGGCACCGTTGATCAGGAATACATGCAGCTGTAAAAATAAGCTTCTGGAATCTTTTCTGGTCAGTCTTGCGATTCAGCTTACTACCATTCCCATAGTACTGTATTATTATTTTGAAATACCGCTATACGGAGTTCTTTTAAATCTGGTGGTTATCCCGCTTATGAGTCTGGTATTGGGATTTGGTATTGCTGGCGGCATGGCCGGACTTATTTTTATTCCCGCAGGTATTTTTCTGGTTTCCCCCTGCTATTATATTTTGGGGTTGTACAAATACCTCTGTGCAGCAGTGCTGAATCTGCCCCTGGCTAAAATAATCGTTGGGAAACCAGATTTATGGCAGATGGTTGTCTATTATCTGCTGTTATTGGCTATATGCCTGATCAAATCCAAACAGAAGTCCGGGGAGATTTTTAAATGGGTCTGGGGAACGGCATTTATGATGTTCTTAATATCCAGACAGCCCGGAAGCGGGATGAGAATCACATTTCTGGATGTGGGACAGGGAGATGGCATCTGCATACAGGCGCCCGGAGGAATCAATTGCCTGATAGACGGAGGCAGCAGCGATGTAAAACAGGCAGGCAGTAAAAGAATTGAGCCTTTTCTCAAAAGCCGGGGAATCCGGAAAATAGATTACTTATTTATCAGCCATATGGATGCGGATCATATAAATGGCATTATGGAACTGCTGGAGGCATATGCTTTAAACTTAGCAGGAGAAAATGCATCCGGGGTGTCAATCCGGCGTCTCGTTCTGCCAAAATTGGCAAAAAAGGATGAAGAATATCTGGAAATTGAAAAATTAGCGAAAAAAAATAAAATAATGGTTCTATATTTCCAAAAAGGTGATAAAATTTTAAATGGCAGGTTTTCTTTTTCCTGTCTGCATCCCTCACAAAATTCCGCTTCTGAAGACAGAAATGAAAATTCTATGGTGCTGCAAATGGAATACAAGGATTTTCGCGTGTTCTTTGCCGGAGATGTGGAAGGAGCGGGAGAAGAAGAAATGATAGATTCGAAAGAATTGAAAAGAGCTGATATTCTAAAAGTGGCACATCACGGTTCCAGAAACAGTACACTGGATACATTTCTGGATGCAGTCCGTCCCGGTATAGGCATCCTGTCCTGTGGGAAGGATAACCGTTACGGTCATCCCCATGTAGAACTCATAAACCGGCTTAAAAGAGCAGGCGTGGCTTATTATGCCACCATGGATTATGGAGCGCTGGAAGTGTCCAGCAATGGAAGGGGAATGGATATCCGCAGTATGAAAAACCCCAAAAATCCAAATTAAGTAAAATTTTCGAAGAAAAATAAAGGAAAAAACCATTTTTTGCGGAATATATTTAGTATGAGAATGTTAGAGTATATTTGAAAAGGAGGAGACAGGTGTTGACGATTAGAGAAAAAGCAGAACTTAGAGAAGAACAGATTTTTAGTCCCTTTGCATCTCTTAGTAAGAACTCCAGAGGCCGGGACAGAGATGAACCTCAATGCGATATTCGTCCGGTGTACCAGAGAGACCGGGACAGGATTTTACACTGCAAGTCTTTTCGAAGACTGAAGCATAAAACCCAGGTGTTTTTAACTCCCCTTGGAGATCATTATCGGACCCGCCTGACTCATACCCTGGAAGTTTCCCAGACGGCAAGGACGATAGCCCAGGCATTAGGACTGAATGACAACCTGGCAGAGGCAATTGCGCTGGGACATGACCTGGGACACACTCCTTTTGGACATTCCGGAGAAAGTGCATTAAATGAGGTCTGCCCGCTGGGATTTACCCACTTTGAACAGAGTGTGCGGGTAGTGGAATTGCTTGAGAAAAAGGGGAAGGGATTAAACCTGACCTGGGAAGTACGGGATGGGATCTTAAATCACAGAACATCCGGAAGACCGGGCACCCTGGAAGGAAAAGTCGTGCGGCTTTCTGATAAGATCGCTTATATCAATCATGATATCGATGATGCAGAGCGTGCGGGCATCCTGAGGGAAGAGGATATTCCGCTTGAATATCGGGAAATTTTGGGGTTTACGATCCGGGAAAGGTTAAATACCCTGATTCACGATATTGTAAGAAACAGTGAAGATAAAGCAGATATCATTATGTCATCTCATATTGAAGAGGCAATGCAGGGACTCAGGTCCTTTATGTTTAAAGAGGTTTACCGCAATCCAAAAGCAAAGGGTGAAGAGGCAAGAGCCAGAAATATGCTGCAGGAATTATATCGTTATTATTCCCGGCATCTGGAGATGCTGCCAGGCGAGTACCTGGAGCTGATTGAAAAAAGAAATGCAAGAGAAGAACGGGTTGTGTGTGATTACATAGCTGGTATGACAGACCAGTATTCCATAAATAAATTTTCGGAACTTTTTATTCCGAAGTCCTGGCAGGTGTAAGGAGAATTGAAATGTTTTATTCAGATGACATAATAGAAGAAATAAGGTTAAAAAATGATATCGTTGATGTAATTTCAGGATATGTAAAGCTGCAGAGGAAAGGGAGTTCCTATTTTGGACTCTGTCCGTTTCACAATGAAAAATCCCCCTCCTTTTCCGTAAGTCCGGGCAAACAAATGTATTACTGCTTTGGCTGCGGGGCGGGGGGGAATGTTTTCACCTTTGTTATGGAATATGAGAATTATTCCTTTCCAGAGGCTGTGAAGTTTCTGGCTGACCGTGTAGGGGTAGACCTGCCGGAACAGGAATATAACGAAGAGATGAAAAAGCAGCAGGATTTAAAAAGCCGCATTCTGGATTTAAATAAAATGGCGGCGAATTATTTTTATTTCCAGCTTCGCCAGGAAAGCGGCAGGCTGGCGATGGAGTATTTAAAAGGCAGAGAATTAAGCGATGAGACGATTAAGGGATTCGGTCTGGGCTATGCCAATAAGTATAGTGATGATTTATATCTCTATCTGAAAAAGAAAGGTATTTCGGACGAGCTGTTAAGCCAGTCTGGGCTGATGAACGTGGATGAAAAACACGGCATGTATGATAAGTTCTGGAACCGCGTAATCTTTCCGATTATGGATGTAAATGGCAGAGTGATTGGATTTGGCGGACGTGTAATGGGGGATGGCAAGCCCAAATACTTAAATTCACCGGAGACAAAGGTGTTTGATAAGAGCCGTAATCTGTATGGGTTGAATATTGCCAGAACCTCCAGAAAGAAAAACCTCCTTGTATGTGAAGGATACATGGATGTAATATCCCTGCATCAGGCAGGCTTTATAAATGCGGTCGCTTCCCTGGGAACGGCACTGACGACGCAGCATGCCAGCCTTCTGAAGCGCTATACAGAAGAGGTTGTGCTTACCTATGATAGTGATGAGGCGGGCATGAAAGCTGCTCTTCGGGCAATTCCCATATTAAAAGCAGCCGGACTTTCTGCAAAAGTACTGGATATGAAGCCTTATAAGGACCCGGATGAATTTATCAAAGCCCTTGGGGCAGAAGCGTTCCAGGACAGAATAGATCATGCGGTTAACAGTTTCTTTTTTGAAATTGATGTGCTCCAGAAGAGTTATCATATGGATGATCCGGAAAGCAAAACGGAATTTTACAATCAGGTCGCAAAAAGACTGCTGGAGTTTGAGCAGGAACTGGAGCGGGAAAATTATATAGAGGCCGTAGCAGCCAGGTATCATGTGGGATTTGAAAATCTCAGAAAACTGGTAAACCGTATGGCGATGAAGAGCATTTCCGCACCGGAGGTAAAGCAGAGACCGAAAAACAGAAGTACAGAAAAGGAAGACGGGATGTTAAAATCCCAGAAACTGCTTCTGACCTGGCTGATTGAAAATCCCGGATTATTTGCCCAGATAAAGCCATATGTGGGACCGGATGATTTTACAACAGAGCTGTATCATACCGTAGCCGCTATGCTTTTTGAACAGTATGAAAGCGGTGTTTTAAATCCGGCTAAAATCATTAACCATTTTACAGATCCTGAGCAGCAGAGGGAAACAGCTGCGCTTTTTAATACCAGTATCCGTGTTGAGACAAAAGAAGAGATGAATAAAGCACTGAAAGAGACAATCGCAAGAGTGATGAATAACAGTATCGAGTATAAGACCACACATTTAGATCCAACGGATATTGTTGGTCTCCAGCAGATTATCCAGGCAAAGCGAAGGCTTCAGGATATCGAAAAAGTGCATATTTCCCTGGATTGAGGAAAGAATAGTAATCAGTACAGCCATTGGTTAGCGAGCGAGCCTGGAATCTCCATGGAAGCTATGAAAGGAAGGATGCAGGATGGAAGAACAAGTACTAGACTTTACGGAAAAATTAAAAGCTTTATTAGCATACGCCAGAAAAAAGAAAAATGTGTTAGAATATGTAGAGGTACAGGATTTTTTCAAAGGTACTGATCTTACGGAAGAACAGTGTGAAAAAATTCTGGACTTTCTGGATAATAACGGGGTTGACGTATTGCGCATCACGGACGATGAAGAAGAAGAGCCATTGATCTTAGATGATGAAGATGAAATTAGCCCGGAAGAAATTGACCTGTCCGTTCCAGAAGGTGTGGGAACAGATGATCCCGTTCGTATGTACCTGAAAGAAATCGGTAAGGTACCGTTACTTACTACAGAAGATGAAATCCAGCTTGCCATCCGTAAAGAGGAAGGCGACGAAGCGGCGAAGCATCAATTGGCGGAGGCAAACTTGCGTCTGGTGGTGAGCATTGCCAAACGTTATGCAGGAAGAGGAATGGCGCTGCTGGATCTGATACAGGAAGGAAATCTGGGATTGATAAAAGCGGTGGATAAGTTCGATTACAGCAAAGGCTATAAATTCAGCACCTATGCCACATGGTGGATTCGTCAGGCGATTACCAGAGCCATTGCAGACCAGGCAAGAACCATTCGGATTCCGGTTCACATGGTAGAGACAATTAATAAGGTTATCCGTACATCCAGGCAGCTCGTCCAGGATCTGGGCAGGGAACCTAAGCCGGAGGAAATCGGGGAAGTTATGCATATGTCTCCGGAACGGGTACGGGAGATTTTAAAAGTTTCCCAGGAACCGGTTTCACTGGAAACACCGGTGGGAGAAGAAGATGACAGCCATCTGGGAGATTTTATCCAGGATGACCATGTGGCAGTTCCGGCTGAAGCAGCAGCTTATACCTTGCTTCGGGAGCAGCTGGTAGAAGTTCTGGATACCCTGACCGACCGGGAACAGAAGGTATTGTCCTTACGTTTCGGGCTGGTAGACGGAAGAGCCAGAACCCTGGAAGAAGTGGGAAAAGAATTTAATGTTACAAGAGAGCGTATTCGGCAGATTGAGGCAAAAGCGCTGCGTAAGCTGCGCCATCCAAGCCGCAGCCGCAAGCTAAAGGACTATTTGGATTAAGAAAGGAAGTTATCATATGCAGTTATCAAAAAGGCTGCTTGCAGTCTCTGAAATGGTAACTTCCAATAGCCGCTTGGCGGATATTGGAACGGACCATGGATACATACCTATTTACCTGATTGAAAATAAAAGAGTGCCCCGGGCAATAGCCATGGATGTGAATAAAGGCCCCTTAAACCGTGCTAAGGAAAATATTGAGCGTCATGGGCTTGAGAAATATATAGAAACCAGGCTGTCAGACGGAGCAGCTGCACTGCACAGCGGGGAAGTGGATGCTGTAGTAATCGCCGGCATGGGCGGAGGCCTGGTAATGAAAATACTGACGGAAGGATCCGGGGTATTGGAAAGTGTGAAGGAGCTCATTCTGCAGCCACAGTCTGAGCTCGCTTTTGTGCGCCGTTTTTTACAGGATAACAACTATGCTGTTGTGGAAGAAAATATGGTGTTGGATGAAGGAAAATATTATCCCATGATGAAAGTGGTTCATGGGAAGATGGATTACAATAGAGAAATTGATTTTAAATATGGCAGGCTTTTATTAGAGCAGAAAAATGAGTGTTTAAAATCTTTCCTGGAAAAAGAGGAGAAGACCTATGAAAAAGTGTTGGAAACTCTTCGGGAAAATGACAGCGATCACGCAAAACAGCGTATTGCAGAAGTGGAACATGAACTGAAATGTATTCGTACAGCAAGGAGGTATTACGTATGACAGGAACAGAATTAATTCAAAAATTAGAGGAAAGATATCCGGCTTCCTATGCGGCACACTGGGACAACCCGGGCCTGCAGGTTGGAAGAAGAGAAAAAGAGATTAAGAAAGTATTCGTGGCATTAGATGCTACGGATGAAGTGATTGAAGCGGCGATAGATCAGAAAGCAGAAATGCTGATTACCCATCATCCGCTGCTGATGTCCGGTATGAAAAAAATAAATACCGACGATTTTATGGGACGCAAAATAATCCGGCTGATACAAAATGATATATCCTGCTTTGCAATGCATACGAATTATGATGTGCTGATGATGGCAGGCCTCAGCTCCAAATACTTAAACCTGCAGAATCCGGCAGTTCTGGAGGTTACTTACCGGGGATATGAAGGAAGTACAGTCCGGGAAGAGGGATTTGGCAGAGTTGGCGAATTACCAAAAGAAATGACCTTAAGAGAAGCGGGAGAGCTGGTAAAACAGGCATTTGGGCTTGACTCAGTAAAAATATTCGGAGAATTGGATCAGCGTGTCCGCCGGGCAGCAATATCTCCGGGATCAGGGAAAAGCATGATTACTCCTGCGGTATCAACGGGCGCACAGGTACTGGTCACAGGAGATATCGGACACCACGAAGGGCTGGATGCGGTATCCCAGGGACTCTCCATAATCGATGCCGGGCATTACGGACTAGAACATATATTCATAAAACAGACAGCAGATTATCTGAAACAGACCTTCCCAGGTCTGGAAGTGGAGCAGGAACTTCTGAAAAACCCTTTTTATGTTCTTACATGATTGAAGGTTTGATGTCCTTATGATAAGATAAGATAGAAAACGGAGAAAAACGGGTTTATGTGACAGAAAGAAGGAGAAAAGTTTTATGGATGGTTATGGATTTTTGTTGGATTTGGCGCTCATCCTTTTGAGCACAAAAGTGTTGGGACTGATTACCAGAAGGTATCATATGCCTCAGGTAGTAGGCGCACTGCTTGCAGGACTGATTATGGGACCTGCGATGCTGGGCATTCTGAAAGAGACTGATTTTATTCAGGCTACGGCTGAGCTTGGTGTTATTGTACTGATGTTCTGCGCGGGAATGGAAACAGATATAGAAGAACTAAAGCGCAGTGGGAAAGCCAGTTTTGTAATCGCAGTGCTAGGTGTTATCGTGCCTCTTATAGGAGGGCTTGCGGTAGGATATTTCTTTAACAGACCCGGAGTAATCGATTCAGATGCAAATGCATCCCTGCTGCTGCAAAATATATTTATTGGTATTATCCTGACCGCTACCTCAGTGAGTATAACCGTAGAGACATTGAAAGAAATGGGAAAATTAAAAACCCGTTCCGGCAATGCGATTCTGGGGGCAGCAATCATTGATGACATCCTTGGTATTATAGCATTAACAATCGTGACCAGCATGGCGGATACCTCCGTCAATGTTGTCTATGTGTTATTAAAGATTGTGGCATTTTTTATTGTAGCTCTGATCGCAGGCTACCTGTTTTATCTGTTTTATAAAAAGTGGAGCGATCAAACGGAAAGAGGTCTGCAGAGACATGCAATTGCGGCATTCGTATTCTGTCTGCTGATGTCTTACGTTGCCGAACATTTTTTCGGGGTTGCGGATATCACAGGAGCATTTATCGCCGGGTTGATCATGTCCCGGACGAAACGGGCACAATATGTGGAAACACGGTTTAACACCTTGTCATATCTGATGCTTTCACCGATCTTCTTTGCCAGCATCGGCATAAAGGTGGAACTTCCCGCCATGACAGGAGAGATCATAGCATTTTCCGTGATACTGGTCATTGTGGCAATTTTGACCAAGATCCTTGGATGCGGATTAGGTGCAAAGGTCTGCCACTACAAGAATTATCAATGTGCCAGGATTGGCGTGGGCATGATCTCAAGAGGTGAGGTTGCCCTGATCGTAGCCAATAAAGGCTCAAAGCTTGGGCTGCTTGGAAGCAATTTTCTGGGACCCATTGTAGTAGTGGTGGTTATTACAACGATTATCACACCGATTTTATTAAAGATCATATTTAAAAAGGGACCAGGACCGGAATTGCCCTTAAGCGATTCGGCATTAGTTGATTCCTTCGATAAAGTAATTTAATTAGGTGAAATTACATATAATACATATACAGGGTATTTATACCAGTACAGCGTTACGACTGGAACTGTGACAGAAAGGGGCAGGGGATAATATGGCTGAAAAAATGGCAACAGTGGAGTCCAGAGGAGAAAAGAAAAAGTATCCTTGCGGAACCAGTTATTACAAAATAGCAAAAGATTACCAACATCATTATGAACAGGATATCCTGCTCGTCATGGCAAATGGAAGACTCAGGGAACTTCACAGGGAATTAGAGGAGGATTGCCAGCTTACATTTTTGACGGCAGAAGATAAGATCGGGTTTGATGCATACCGCAGAAGTATGGTGCTTTTGCTTTTAAAGGCAATCTACCATATGGGAGGCCATGCGAATATCAAAAAGGTCTGTGCCCATTATTCGGTAAGTGAAGGCTATTATTTTACCGTAGATGGAAAATTAAAAGTTGACCGGGAATTTCTGGAACATGTAAAGGCTTATATGGTGAAGCGGGTGGAAGAAAATATTCCCATTACGAAAAGGAATGTGAGTATAGCGGATGCCAAACGCCTGTTCCGCCACTATGGAATGATTGATAAAGAAAAATTGTTTAAATACCGCACTGTATCTACGGTAAATCTCTATGATCTGGATGAATTCGAAGATTATTTCTACGGTTATATGGTATACAGTACCGGGTATTTAAAATATTTCGACATGCATCTCTATGACGAGGGCTTTGTATTACAGTTTCCCACACGCAGCCATCCAAGGGTTGTACCGGAATTTCTTCCTGAAACAAAGATCTTCCATGTGCAGAAAGAATCTCTGAAATGGGGAAAAATGCTGGATATTTCCACCGTGGGAGATTTAAATGAGCGGATTGTCAATGGCGAGATCAATGAGCTGATCCTGATTCAGGAGGCCCTCCAGGAGAAAAAGATGGGTGAAATGGCGGAACAGATACTAAATAACCCAAGCAAACGCCTGGTGATGATCGCTGGTCCGTCTTCTTCCGGGAAGACGACATTTTCACACAGACTTTCTATTCAGCTGTCAGCTCATGGTTTAAAGCCCCATCCTATTGCGGTGGACGATTATTTTGTTGACCGGGATAAGACACCAGTGGACGCAGAAGGCAAACACAATTTTGAATGCCTGGAAGCCATTGATGTGAAGCAGTTCAATCAGGATATGAATGCTTTGCTTGCTGGAGAGCGGGTAGAGCTGCCTTATTACAATTTTAAAACCGGAAAACGGGAATACAAAGGAAACTTTAAGCAGCTGGGGGAAAATGATATCCTGGTATTAGAAGGGATTCACTGTCTGAATGATAAATTGTCCCACAGCCTGCCAAGAGAAAGTAAATTCAAGATTTATATCAGTGCATTAACCCAGCTAAATATAGATGAACATAACCGGATTCCCACAACAGACGGAAGGCTTCTGCGCCGTATGATAAGAGATGCAAGGACCAGAGGGACCAGTGCTAAGGGCACCATCAATATGTGGCCGTCTGTACGAAGAGGGGAAGAAAAATATATTTTTCCATTCCAGGAAGAAGCAGATGTGATGTTTAATTCAGCGCTGATTTATGAACTGGCTGCACTGAAGCAATATGCAGAGCCGCTGTTATTCAGTATTGACCAGGATGAGCCGGAATTTCTGGAAGCAAAAAGGCTGTTAAAGTTTTTGGATTACTTTGTGGGAATGCCAAGTGAGAATATTCCCCATAATTCTATTCTGAGGGAATTTGTGGGCGGCAGCTGCTTCAATGTGTAAGCCTGCATTGACAAAAATAAAAAGAGATGGTAGAATACCAAAAGTAAGTAGAATAAATGGTCGCGGCTGGCATACCGAAAGGTGCCAGACGAGGAAAGTCCGGGCTTCACAGGGCAGGGATGCCGGATAACGTCCGGTGGAGGCAACTCTAAGGATAGTGCAACAGAAATGAACCGCCAGTTTTACTGGTAAGGGTGGAAGGGCAGTGTAAGAGACTACCGCCTTTCTGGTAACAGAAGGGGCATATGTAAACCCCATCCGAAGCAAGACCGAACGAAAGCATATGGCGGCCCGTCAGCTTTAGGTAGGTCGCTGGAGCCTTTTGGCGACAAAAGGCCTAGATAGATGACCATTCACGACATAACCCGGCTTATCGTTCTGCTTATTATTGAAACATATTTTAGATTGAAATGATTTGGACATAAAACAACCGCAGGCATTTAGATGTCTGCGGTTGTTTTGTGTAACAGGTGTTAGAGCATTTTTCAAACAGGTTCTATCGTCCTGCGTATTTCTCTTCACAATATTTACAGCGGTAAACTTCTTTTTCCGTATCCGTTAATACAAATACCTGATCCAGGCCCTGCTCGATCGAAGTAATGCAGCGGGGATTTTTGCATTTAATCACGTTAGTAATTTTTTCCGGAAGGGAAAGTGCTTTTTTGCTTACAATCGTTCCGTCTTTGATAATATTAATCGTAATGTTATGATCTATAAAACCAAGGATGTCCAGATCCAGTAAATCGATGGGACATTCTACCTTGATAATATCTTTCTTACCCATTTTATTGCTGCGGGCGTTTTTAATAATAGCAACGCAGCAGTCCAGTTTGTCCAGTCTCAGATAGTGATAGATAGACATGCTTTTTCCAGCTTCTATGTGATCCAGTACAAAGCCTTCACTTAATTGTCCGACGTTTAACATACTTCTACCTCCAATAATGTAAGAATTAATGCCATTCTGACATATACACCGTATTGTACCTGTTTAAAATAGGCAGCCCTTGGGTCATCATCCACTTCTACTGAGATTTCATTTACTCTTGGAAGAGGGTGTAACACCAGCATATCCTCTTTGGCAAGTTCCATTTTCTGCTTGTCCAGAATATAGAAATCTTTCATACGCACATAATCCTCTTCATTGAAGAAACGTTCGCCCTGTACTCTGGTCATGTAGAGCAGGTCTAATTCCGGAAGAGCTTCCTCCAGGCGGACTACTTCTTTGTATTCCATATGATTTTGTTCCAGAACGTCTTCCCGGATATAGTCGGGCACACGCAGCTCATCCGGAGAAATCAGTACAAAGCGGATACCAGTGTAGCGTACCAGTGCATGGATCAGGGAGTGGACGGTTCTGCCGAACTTTAAGTCTCCGCATAATCCAATGGTTAAATTGCCCAGGCGTCCTTTTAAGGAACGGATGGTTAACAGATCGGTAAGGGTCTGGGTAGGATGTTGGTGTCCCCCGTCTCCTGCGTTGATAACCGGAATGGAAGACTTCATTGAGGCAACCATAGGAGCCCCTTCTTTGGGATGTCTCATAGCGCAGATATCTGCGTAGCAGGAGACCATACGGATCGTATCGGCAACGCTTTCCCCTTTGGAAGCTGAGCTGGATGCGGCCGAAGAAAAACCAAGTACGTTACCGCCCAGATTCATCATAGCTGCTTCAAAGCTTAATCTGGTTCGGGTACTTGGTTCATAAAATAAAGTTGCCAGTTTTTTTCCTTCACATGCATGGGCATATTTCGTTGGATTGGCTTCAATATCGTTTGCTAAATTTAAAATAGAATTTAATTCCTCCACGCTAAAATCTAAAGGACTCATTAAGTGTTTCATAGCTTTCTCCTTTCGCGCAATGAATATTTGCTTTTAATATCATATAATATATGGTATTGAATTTCAAGTTCTTTTTTTATGGATGGGTATGCCTGGTAAAAGATACCCGACAGATATGATAAGTGCAGTGATTATCCGAAGGAGGCAGGGGAAAAATCTTTTGCAATTGTAAGGCGTATGAGATATAATAGAGACAAAATTTATGAACAGCCGGAAGAATTTTACAATGGAATTCTGCCTGTATTTTGTTTGGTTAGGAACAGGCGGCGAAGGAGGTTATATGAAGTTTGTTGAGAAAAAAAGAGTACTGTTTTTTGGACTGCCATGGACATTTACGAAATATACCATTACAAATGAATACATTACGGTGAATTCAGGGCTGCTGAATCATGAGGAGAATGATGCGTATATGTATAAGATTGTAGATGTGCGTCTGGATACCAGCCTGCTGGAGCGGATGTTTGGACTTGGTACCGTACACTGCTATGGCGGAGATGTAACGAATCCTACCCTGGCACTGGTACATATTAAAAATGCAAAACAGATTAAAAATTTTATTCTGGAAGCCTCGGAAGACCAGCGGATCAAACGCAGAACATTGAATACGATGGATGTGGCAGGAAGTTTTGACGGGGCACAGGCAAATGCGGACTGTGATTGTGGCTAAGGCGTGTTTGGGATAGCAGCAATATAGTCTGAAATGAATACAAAAAGGCTGTTACATCGTTTGCATGCAACAGCCTTTATCGTTTTAAGATTTTTTCATAGAGAAGCCCTGTGATAAACCACAAGGGAGCGTAGTCCAGTCTGATAACTCCTTTAACATTTAATTTTGCCTTACTGTAATCCCATGGGCACATACCGCGTTTTTTAAGGAATGCACCGGTTAAAAATTCGGTACTGAATATTGCCATGGTGTAGATGAATCCTCGGAAAACAGCGCTTCTTTTATTTATGCGCTTGTAAATAGGACCGATAAAAGCTGCACAGCCATAAATAGGGAACATCCAGATAGAGGATTTTCCGGTTAATTTGAGTTCTCTGCGCCGGAAGGACAGAAAGCCGGTCCAGAGGATTTCCAGACACCAGCCGCAGATGCCGCATTTAATAAAATTATTCTTCATATGGAGAGTATGTACCAGGTAAGCTAAAATTATTCATATTTTTTAAAAAAGGCAATGAATTCTTGAATGTTATGAATATGTTCATTTGTCTGGCTGGCAGACCAGAGCGTATTTGATAAAGATTTCAGACGGATGTGTGTCAATGTTTGTGGGATTTATCCGGGGAAATGAATCTGAATAAAGGTATACGTATAGAACAGGATGCCTGAGCGTGGCAGCAATGGCGTCCGCCTGTAATATACAAAGGGTAGAAAGATGAATAAAAAGCAAGTGACAGCTACAGATGTAGCAAATGCAGCGGGAGTTTCCCAGGCTGCCGTTTCAATGATTTTGAATAAGAAATTTAATGTATCATTTTCCAGGGAGACCATTGAAAAGGTGGAAGAGGCGGCACGGACCTTAGGCTATTCCATGGAAAAGAAAGCAGCCAGACAGCAGACCGGAATGAAAGGCACAATATTTGTAATCTGCCCCAATTTAAACAATCCTTATTATGGGATGCTGATTGACGGAGTGGAACAGGCGGCACTAAAAAACCGCTTTGATATATTTGTCTGTCAGACAAACCGGAATCTGCTGACGGAAGAAAAGTATCTGAAACGGCTTGAGAAGCTTAGTCCATCCGGTATCATCTATACCTGTATGCCGGCTTTTCCGGAGATGGTGAACCGCATGGCTAAAAAGATACCAGTGGTTTTTATCGGTGAAAAAAATAATGAATTATTAGTTGATTCCATCGAACTGGACAGCCGCAAACCGGGAAGCATGATAGCCAGATATCTGCTGGAGCTGGGACACCGGAAGGTGGGATACATATCTACCAGAGTCAGTGACAAGCAGCCAGCCAGACAGAGGCGCAGAGAAGGATTTACAGAAGAGTTTGAAAATGCAGGAAAGGACTGCCTGGTATTTTTAAAAGAACCAGTTGAAGAACAGGGCATCGCCGCCTTGCAGAACATGGATATGGAGTTTCAGACGGGATACCGGCTGGCTCTTGAGCTGATCAGAGAAGTACCGGATATTACGGCAATTGTGGGGCTGAATGATATGATCGCGCTGGGCATCCGGGATGCACTGTTACAGGAGAAGTATCGGATTCCCAAAGAGATATCGGTGGTTGGCTGCGACAATATACTGGCATCCGGGATGCGGGGCATAGATTTGACTACGGTGGATCACTATGCCGGAAAAAAGGGTGAGGATGCCTGCAAACTTCTGATGGAGAAAATGGAGCGCCGGAAGCGGGAGAAATCTGAGAAAGATGAAATGACAGATCATGTGGTTCACAGAGTGGAATATGAACCCCGTCTAATCATTCGCGGAACCTCTTCTTATGCTGTTTATAATTCAAATTATAAATAATAACAACTGTTTATATTTTGAAACCGCTTTTGACAAACCAGAAAAAGTCGGGTACAGTATAACTAATAAGCAGTACCAGTAAAGCATTGTTGTTTACGCAAAGCAGCACTGGTATCTTAAAACATCGGAAAGAAGGAGTCCATTATGAAGATAAAAGACTGGCAGGAATATTTAAACAGAGAAATCCCATGCAGCTGTAGTAAAAAACACCGCTGCGATATTGATGAAATATTGATTGAGGCAGGTGCAATTAAGAAACTTCCGGATATATTATCCCGCTATGATTACAAAAATATCTGTGTGGTTTCGGATATACATACGGAGGAGGTTGCAGGCAGGACAGTTTGCGCTTTGTTGGAGGAAAATGGATATCATTACGAAAAGGTAGTGTTTCCGGATGAGGAATTAATACCGGATGAACGAATCTTAGGCAGCCTACTGGTTGATTTGCCCCAGGGTTGTGATTTGATTTTGGCAGTGGGATCGGGAACCATCAATGATCTGTGTAAATTTATCAGTTTTAAATTAAGCATCGATTATTTTATCCTGGCAACGGCACCTTCCATGGACGGATTTGCTTCTAATGTGGCTCCGCTGATTGTAAAAAATCTGAAGACAACCTATGAAGTGGGAAAACCCAAAGTGATCATTGGAGATCTGGACATTCTAAAAGAGGCACCGATTTCTATGATCGCAGCAGGGGCAGGCGATATCCTGGGCAAGTATGTATGTCTGACTGACTGGAAACTCGCTCATCTTATCACCGGAGAGTATTACTGTGCATATGTGGAATCCCTCATTCGCAGTTCCATTGAAGCGGTAGTTTCCGCAATACCAAAAGTCAGAGAGCGGAATGTAGAAGCAATCGGTTCCATTATGGAAGGGCTGGTTTTATCCGGAATCGCCATGAGTTATGTAGGCAATTCCCGCCCGGCTTCCGGAAGTGAACACCACTTATCCCATTATTGGGAAATGATGTCGTTATTCGGAGGCAGCCATGGGGCACTGCATGGTACAAAAGTGGGGATCGGTACGGTATTGGGATTAAGAATGTATGAAAAACTGAGTGAAAAGCTGGACACCCTTAAGGAAAAGGAAGTTTCTTTGGATCAGGCAGCGTGGGATCAGCAAATTTTGGAGGCATATAAACAGGCAGCACCGCAGGTGATCCTGTTAGAAAACCAGGTACATAAAAATGCAGACGATGCCGTTCACAGCCGGATAGAAGCATTTGGCAAGCACAGAGAAGAAATCCGAAAAATGATTGCCGGACTGCCAAAAGCAGATGATATCGCAAATATGCTAAAAGAAATGGATGCACCCAGCCAGCCGGCGCAGATCGGGGTGGATCAAATCACTTTGAAAAACAGTGTCTTATATGCAAAAGAACTGCGTAACCGCTTTGGTTTACTGCAATTCTTATTTGATACCGGGGAACTGGAAGAAATGTCAGAGTTAGCGGTGAGGGAATTTCCATGTCAGAATTAAGTAAGAAAAAATTGTTTCTGTTCGATATCGATGGCAGTTTATCCGTAGGCGATACACTGTTTGACGGCTCCAGGGAACTACTGGAATACATTGAAAAGATTGGCGGAAGAGCTTATTATATTACCAATAATTCAACGAAAAGCAACGGGGATTATGTTGAAAAGTTTGCCAGGTGGAATCTCACTACGGAGGAAGAGCAGTTTGTCACATCCGGATATATGGCAATCCGTTATTTAAAAGAAAATTTCCGGGATCAGAAAATATTTGTACTGGGCACAAAATCATACCTTGCAGAATTGCGAAAGCAGGGTATCGTGGTTACGGAGGAAGTGGAAGAAGACGTGACGTGCGTTTTGGCGGCGTATGACAGTGAGCTGAATTATCAGAAGCTGGAAAAAGCCTGTGAACTGCTTTATCGAAAGGAAGTGGCTTACCTTGCCACCAATCCCGACCTGTGCTGTCCGGCACCCTTTGGATTTATCCCGGACTGCGGCGCTATCTGCAATATGCTGGAGGCAGCAGTTTACCGCAAGCCCAGATATCTTGGGAAACCCAGCAGGGAAGTCGTGGAACTGTGCCTGAAACGGTCGGGTTTTTCCAGAAAAGAAACCCTGGTGGTAGGGGACCGGCTGTATACGGATATTGCCTGTGGAATAGAGGGCAAAGCCCAGACCTGCCTGCTGCTCACCGGTGAAGCGAAGCGGGAAGATCTGCAGGATACTATCTATCCGCCGGATTATTGTTTCGGGACGGTAAGGGAATTGCTGGAATATATAGAATCTTAGAGCTAGTCAGAAAGTAATATTCAAACACACTCCAGCGGACGGGTTCGGACAAAGAAGCACTGTAAAAAGCTTCTTTGTCCGGGCTCGTTCTTTATGTATAGATTTAAATCCCTAAAATCCGCACAATTTCATTGAATTTTGCTAAGAAATATAATATAATAAACAATTAAAGTAAGTAGAATTGTAACGTATCGGCAGGTCAGCGCATTTATTGGGATGACTGTAAGAAATCTAGAGCGTGTATGAAAAATCATTCCCGTCATCTGCACGCCCCACTTTGCGGTATATTTGCCCCGAATTCAGGTTACATAGCCCGCTATGCGCCCTTCATTCGGGACAAATCTCCCACAAACTGGAACGCACAGCTGCCAGAAAGCATTTTTCATACACGCTCTAGGGCAGCTGACAAAAATCCCATTGCCAAAGGAGGCAGAAATTGGCTTTTTGTTTAAAACTGTGAAGATACGAAAAGGATACGCAGAATTATATTATAATGATCAGATCATTATTTAAAAAATAGATTGGAGAATCATGAACTACGAAGAAGCAAGAGTATATTTAGACAATGCGGCTAAATACGGAAGTGTACTTGGTCTTGACAACATGAAGGAAATGCTCGCAAGGCTTGATAATCCCCAGGATGAATTAAAGTTTATCCATATTTCAGGAACCAATGGCAAGGGCAGTGTATTGGCATATCTGTCAACTGTCCTAAAGGAAGCCGGCTACCGGGTAGGACGTTATATTTCACCCACCCTGTTCCGGTACCGTGAAAGAATCCAGGTAAATGAGGCTTTTATAGAGAAGGATTCTCTGGCGGCACATGTGGCTGAAATAAAAGCGGTGGCAGATGCCATGGAAGAGGAAGGGCTTCCCCATCCTACTTCATTTGAGATTGAAACGGCTTTGTCCTTTTTGTATTTCAAAGAAAAAAAATGTGATATTGTTGTTTTGGAAACAGGGCTGGGAGGATTGGACGATGCAACCAATGTGATTACAACGACGGTTATGGAGGTCATTGCATCAATCAGTATGGATCATATGGGGATACTTGGTGAAACCATAGCGGAAATTGCAGCTAAGAAAGCCGGTATCATAAAGCCGGATACCCTGGTAGTCACGATGCAGCAAAAAAAAGAAGCCATGCAGGTAGTACTAGACACTGCAAAGGAGAAAAACTGCCAAGTGATGATTGCATCTCCCAAAAGTGCAAAAGATATTCATTATGGGTATGAGGAACAATCTTTTTCCTATGGAGGGTATGACAATCTGAAGATTTCCCTTGCTGGAAGTTATCAGGTTGCCAATGCAGTGCTGGCAGTTGAAGCGGTAAATGGACTGATACGTCTGGGATACCGGATTACCCAGGAAGTTCTGCGCAGTGCATTTGCCCATACAAGATGGCCGGGGCGTTTTACCCTGATTCGCAGGGAGCCGGTATTCATCATTGACGGAGCACATAACCGGGATGCGGCACAGGTATTAAAAGAATCCATAGAACTGTACTTTCCGGATAAAAAAATATATTATATAATGGGTGTTTTTAGAGATAAAGAATACAGAGAAATATTAAAAACCACCGCTCCATATGCGGAAGCAATCATTACAATCGAAACCCCACATAACGACAGGGCACTGCCGGCACAGGAACTGGCAGCAGCGGCATCAGAGTACCATAAGCATGTAAAAGCAGCGGACAGTATTAAAGATGCACTTAAGAAGAGCCTGTCAATGGCGGGAAAAGACGATGTGATCATTGCCTTTGGTTCCCTTTCTTTTTTAGGAGAGATTACCAGAGAAATGGGAGAAAGTGAGGATTTACGATAATGATAGATCAGGATAAAATCAAAGAAGGCGTCAGACTTATTTTAGAAGGAATCGGCGAGGACATCACAAGAGAAGGACTGATAGAGACACCGGACCGTATTGCAAGAATGTATACGGAGATCGTAGGCGGAATGGAAGATGATGCGGCGGAGCATCTTGGCAAACGCTTTCATGTGAAAAATAACGAAATGGTACTGGAAAAAGACATTACATTTTACTCTACCTGTGAGCATCATATGCTTCCGTTCTTTGGAAAAGCGCATATTGCATATGTGCCAAATGGTTCCGTGGTAGGACTCAGTAAAATTGCAAGAACGGTAGAAGTATTCGCAAAGCGCCTGCAGCTGCAGGAACAGCTGACTGCCCAGATAGCAGATGCATTTATGGATAACCTGGATCCCCAGGGAGTGATGGTGATGGTGGAAGCTGAGCATATGTGCATGACTATGCGGGGAATTAAAAAACCGGGTTCCAAAACCGTAACCGTGGTTACCAGAGGTGTTTTTCAGGACAACGAAAAACTTCAGAATACGTTTTATCAGATGTTAAGGTAGGCAAAATAGATGGATCGGGTAAATGAGATTTTAGTAAACCGGACCTACCGGGATTGTCTGGGGAAAATTCGTGTATGTGAAGCGGACCGGATCTTCTGCAAGCACGATATGGCACATTTTATGGATGTGGCAAGACTTGCGTATATCCTAAATCTAAGAGAAGGACTGAATATCAAAGAGGAGCGGATCTATGCGGCCGCTCTTTTACACGATATAGGGAGACACGAGCAGTATATGGACGGTACGCCTCATCAGGAGGCAAGTGCCAGGATTGCACCCGGGATTTTAAAGGAGTGCGGTTTTACAGAGGCTGAGAGCATGGAGATTATAAATGCAATTGCCCAGCATAGAAACAGCGGGATCAAAAACGAAAAGAGTCTCCCAGGCATTATCTACCGGGCAGATAAGATGTCCAGAAGCTGCTACGGATGCCAGGCTGAAAAACAGTGCAGCTGGAGTGCTGAAAAGAAAAATTTAAAAATAGAATTATAAATATTGCAGAACAGAATATAAAGGTGGTTAGAGACGGGATGAGAATAGGCAATCGGGATTTTGATGTAGATAAACATACTTATATTATGGGCATATTAAATGTTACGCCGGATTCCTTTTCCGATGGCGGAAAATGGAATGATGAGGATGCTGCACTAAAGCATGCTGAGGAAATGATTGAGGAAGGTGCCGATATCATCGATATCGGAGGAGAATCCACCAGACCGGGGTATACCCTGCTGTCTGATGAAGAAGAAATTGCACGGGTGGTTCCGGTAATTCAGGCTGTGAAAAGCCGTTTTGATATTCCGGTATCCGTCGATACTTATAAAAGCCATGTAGCCAGAGCGGCGCTGGAAGCAGGAGCGGATCTGGTAAATGATATCTGGGGCCTGAAATATGATAAGGAACTGGCTGGGGTCATCGCTGAATATCAGGTGCCCTGCTGTCTGATGCATAACCGCAGGGAAGCAGACTATCAGGATTTTATGGAGGATATGCTGCAGGATCTGAGAGAAACGATCTCCATAGCAAAAAAGGCGGGTATTCCAGACCAGAATCTAATTTTAGATCCCGGCGTGGGATTTGGTAAGACGTATGAAAATAATCTGGAAGCGATCAACAGGCTGGAGCGTATGCATGAACTGGGTTATCCGATTCTTCTTGGAACTTCCAGAAAATCAGTGATTGGACTGGCCCTTGATCTTCCTGCATCTGAGAGATTGGAAGGAACCCTTGCCACAACCGTAATGGGTGTCATGAAAAAGGCTGCATTTGTAAGAGTACATGATATCCGGGCAAATGCGAGAATTATCAAGATGACTGAGGCGATTACCGGGCGTGCCGGAAGCGGGAGGAATACATGGACAAAATAAAAATCAAAGACCTGGAAATATACTGCCACCACGGTGTATTTCCGGAAGAAAATACACTGGGACAGAAGTTTGTTGTATCGGCAACTCTGTATACGGATACCAGAGAAGCAGGAATGAATGATGACTTAACCAAATCCATCCATTATGGCGATGTGAGCCATTTTATTACGGAGTTTATGCAGAATCATACTTTTAAACTCATTGAAACGATTGCGGAAAAACTGGCAATGGAATTATTGATCGAGGTAGCCAATTTAAAAAAGGTGAAGCTGGAGGTTAAGAAGCCCTGGGCACCGGTTGGACTTCCTTTGGATACTGTAGCGGTGGAGATAAAGAGAGGATGGCATACGGCTTATATTGCCATTGGATCCAATATGGGGGACAAGAGTTCCTATCTGCAGGGAGCCGTAAAATCCCTGGATGAACTCTACGGCTGCCAGGTAGAAAAGGTATCGGAACTGATTACTACAGCGCCTTATGGCGGGGTAGAACAGGATGAATTTTTAAACGGGGCACTGAAGCTCAAAACTCTTTTTACGCCGCAGGAATTGCTGGAAAAGCTCCATGAAATAGAATTGGAAGCCGGCAGGGAGCGGGTAATCCGCTGGGGTCCCAGAACCCTGGATCTGGATATTCTGCTGTATGATGACATCATACTGGATACGGAAGATCTGCACATTCCACATATTGAAATGCATTTAAGAGACTTTGTATTGGAGCCGATGGTTCAGATTGCACCATATAAGAGACACCCGCTGCTAAAGAAAACAATGGAACAGTTAAAGGGAGAATTAAATGACTGATTTAACAGAATTAAGAGATGAGATTGACCGTATTGACAAGGAAATGGTTGCATTGTTTGAAAAAAGAATGAGTGTCAGCAGTCAGGTTGCGGAATACAAAATTGATACGGGTAAGAAAGTATTTGACAAAGCAAGAGAAGCATCCAAAATAGAAGCAGTTACCCAAATGACCCACAATGACTTTAATAAACATGGCGTGGAAGAGTTATTCCAGCAGATCATGGCAATGAGCCGGAAACTGCAGTATCAGCTTCTGGCACAAAAAGGTGCGGTGGGAAGACTGCCGTTTATCGAAGTGGAGGAGATCCAAAAAGAGAATATAAGGGTGGTATTCCAGGGAGTGGAAGGTGCATACAGCCATGCTGCCATGAAGGAGTATTTTGGAGACAAGGTAAATGCTTTTCATGTGGAAACCTGGAAAGATGCCATGGAAGCAATTGCAGAAGGATCTGCAGATTATGCGGTTCTTCCAATCGAAAATTCTACAGCCGGAATCGTAAATGATATGTATGACCTGCTGGTTGATTTTGAAAATTATATTGTGGCTGAGCAGGTGATCCGCTGTGAACACAAGCTGCTCACGGTTCCGGGTACAAAGCTGGAAGAGGTAAAAAGCGTCTATTCCCATCCCCAGGGGCTGATGCAGTGTAAGCAGTTCTTAGACCAGCACAGAGGTTGGAAACAGGTTCCGCTTGATAATACGGCAGTAGCGGCTAAGAAAGTTTCGGATGACCGGGATAAAACCCAGGCAGCTATAGCCAGTGCCTTTGCCGGTGAATTTTTTGAACTGCAGGATATGGGCGTTCAGGTATGCTATAACGAAGTCAATTCCACCAGATTTATTATTGCAACCAACCAGAGGATCTTCCGAAAAGATGCGGATAAAGTCAGCATCTGTTTCGAGGTGCCTCATAAGAGCGGTTCCCTATATAACATGCTTTCTCATTTTATATACAATAATCTGAACATGAGCAAAATAGAATCCAGGCCCATACCGGGCAAAAACTGGGAGTACCGGTTCTTTATTGATTTTGAGGGGAATTTAAGTGACAGTGCAGTAAAAAATGCATTGCGGGGTATTCGTGAAGAAGCAATCAATATGAAGATATTAGGAAATTATTAGAGTTAAAGGAATTTCAAACATGCGCTAGAGCGTGCTTTAAAAGTGCTTTCAAACACGCTCTAAAGAAAGGCAAGGCAGTTAAAATGGCAGGAGTAAATGAATTAATTGTATACAGAAACTTTGAGCAGGGACAGGTACTGGAGGATATGACCTGGATTATGGAGCATTTTAATAATGAATATTATAATGCGGAGGATATCCGGGCATTATTTTATGACTGCATACACGGTCTGGTAGAACTGGCGGGCAGCTATGGGTTTTCAAAAAATCTCTGGCATAATTACCTCACCTTTCTGCTGGTAAATAATGAAAATACCTTTAGCACAGCCTGTGAGATTGTAGGACCCGTGGATGGCAGTATCAATGCCTTGGTGCGTCATGATTTTGAAATCATTAAGGAGCTGTTTGATTATGATTTTGGTCCGGTGGAAAAATATCTACAGGTGAACTGCTTTGGTTTTATCAGTAATTACCAGAATATTAATGAAAACAGCAAAATGTTTAATAAAAGGATCCGGGACCGCATCTGCGATCTGAGCGTAAAGCTTGGAAATGCCAGAAGCATTGATGAATTCATGGAGGATATGACTACGTTTTATAAAGACTTCGGCGTAGGTAAGCTGGGACTTCATAAAGCGTTCCGTGTGGCACATGAAGAGGAGGGGGTACATATTGTGCCCATTACCAATATTGCCCATGTACATCTGGACGATCTGGTAGGATATGAAATTGCCAAAAAGAAACTTATTGATAATACAGAGGCGTTTGTCCAGGGCAGAAAAGCAAACAACTGCCTGCTGTTCGGAGATGCCGGCACCGGAAAGTCTTCCAGTATCAAAGGCATTTTAAATCAGTACTATGATCAGGGGCTGCGCATTATTGAAATATATAAACACCAGTTCCAGGATTTAAATGAAGTCATTGCCCAGATCAAGAATCGAAATTATAAGTTCATCATATATATGGATGATTTATCTTTTGAAGAGTTTGAGATTGAGTATAAATATCTAAAGGCTGTAATCGAGGGAGGCCTTGAGAAAAAGCCGGATAATATACTGATCTATGCGACCTCAAACCGCAGGCATCTGGTACGTGAACAATTCAGTGATAAAGAGGGCCGCAGAGATGACCTTCATTCATCCGATACGGTACAGGAGAAGCTGTCCCTGGTATACCGGTTCGGCGTTAAGATTTTCTTCTGTGCACCGGATAAAAAAGAATTCCAGAAGATCGTCCGGACACTGGCAGAGCGATATCATATAAATATGAAAGAAGAAGATCTGCTGCTGGAAGCAAATAAATGGGAACTGCAGCATGGCGGTCTGTCAGGCCGTACAGCGCAGCAGTTTATCGATTATTTATTAGGTCAGATACAGGATTAAACACAAACTATTTGGGGGTGATATCGTGACAATGGCAACTTATGCGGCAATTGATGTGGGATCTTATGAAATAGAAATGAAGATTTTCGAACTTTCATCCAGGCGGGGAATGCGTGAAATCGACTGTATCCGCCACCGGATGGAGTTGGGGAAGGATGCTTACCGCACCGGGAAGATCAGCGTGGAACTGGTGGAAGAACTCTGCAGTGTACTGCAGGATTTCCTCCTGATTATGAAAAGTTACCGTGTAGACGCTTTTCGTGCCTGTGCCACAAGTGCGGTCCGGGAAACCAAGAATAAATTGATTATGCTGGACTATATTGAAAAACGCACCGGCATTAAAATTGAAGTCCTGGGAAATTCAGAAGAACGATTTCTGGATTACAAGTCGATTGCATCCAGAGAAGCGGAATTTGCAAATATTATTCAAAAGGGAACTGCCATTCTGGATGTTGGAGGCGGCAGTATGCAGATTTCCCTGTTTGATAAAGACAGCCTGGTAACCACACAGAACATCCGCCTTGGCAATATGCGCATCCGGGAACGTCTGTCCGATATGGAAAATCAAACGCCTCATATGGAAGTTCTCATCGAGGAACTGATTAACAATGAAGTACTGGGTTTTAAAAAGTTATATTTGAAAGAAAGAGAGATCCAGAATGTAATTCTCATAGGAGACTATATTCTGGATCTTACCAAAAAATCCTTTTTGACAAAAGAAGAATTTTTGACGCTTTATGATACCGTGATCTGTAAATCTCCGGAGGATATTGCGGAGGCATATGAGATTCCCTATGAAAGTGCGTCTCTGATTATCCCATCGGTTATCATTTATAAGCGCCTGTTAGAAGAAATGGAAGCAGAGGCGATCTGGGTACCCGGAGTTTCCCTGTGTGACGGCATGGCATATGAATTTGCACAGAAGAATAAAATAATCAAGTCACTTCATAACTTTGACAATGATATTATTGCCGCAGCCAGAAATATCTCCAAACGATATCAATCTAACAAAGGGCACATTAAAGCCCTGGAAGATCTGGCAATACCTATTTTTGACAAATTAAAAAAAGTCCATGGCATGAATGCCAGGGATCGGCTGCTCCTTCGGATTGCTGTGATACTTCATGGATGCGGAAAGTACATCAGCCTCTCAAATGTAGCGGAGTGTTCTTACAGCATCATCATGGCAACAGAGATTATCGGACTCTCTCATGTAGAACGGGAAATCATCGCAAATGTGGTAAAGTATAATACCATGGATTTCTCCTATTACGATGTGACGGAAGGACGGATAACGGAGATCAGCAAAGATGAGTACTTAAGGATTGCCAAGTTAACCGCTATTCTCCGTGTGGCGAATGCCCTTGACCGCAGCCACAAGCAGAAGTTTCGGGAGGTCAGGCTGGCGTTTCGGGAAAATGAATTGTTGATTATTGCGGAAACCCAGGAAGATATCACATTGGAAAAAGGACTGTTTCGGGAAAAAGCAGATTTCTTCCAGGAAGTATTCAGCGTTCGGCCAGTGATTAAGCAAAAAAAATTAATGTAACAGGGAGGGAGACAGATGGAACCAATCGATTTTACAAAACCTGAATTTTATACCAACCGGGAATCCAGCTGGGTAGCATTTAATGACAGAGTCCTGAGTGAAGCCAGGGATAAATCCCTTCCGTTATTCGAACGGTTAAAATTTTTAAGTATTACAGCATCCAACCTGGATGAATTTTTCATGATCCGTGTGGCGTCTTTAAAAGATATGGTGCACGCGGGTTATACGAAAAAAGATATCGCAGGCTTAACAGCCACAGAACAGATCGACATGATTTTAAACGAAGTGCATGATCTGGTAAATTTACAGTACTCCACTTATAACCGTTCGCTTTTGCCGGCTTTAAAGCAGCAGGGGCTGGAAGTGGTAGTCTGCCATGAAGATTTAAGCAAAGAACAGGGGACATTTGTTGATCAGTATTTTGAAGAAAATGTCTATCCGGTACTGACTCCAATGGCAATGGATTCTTCCAGGCCATTTCCTCTGATCCGCAATAAATCCTTGAATATCGGGGCACTGATTTCTAAAAAGGGAGAGACGGAGTTTGCCACGGTTCAGGTTCCTTCCGTACTGCCCAGGATCATCCGTCTTCCGGAGGGGAAAAAGGGAGAAAAAAGAGTAATTCTTCTGGAAGAAGTCATTGAACGTAATATCCAGAAGCTATTCTTAAATTATAACGTCATCTGTGCCCATCCATACAGAATCATGCGAAATGCAGACTTAACCATTGATGAAGACGAGGCTGCAGACCTCTTAAAAGAAATACAGCGCCAGCTGAAAAAGCGTCAGTGGGGGGAGGTCATCCGCCTGGAAATCGAAGACAAGATGGATAAACATCTCCTGAAAGTATTAAAGAAAGAATTTAACATAAAAGAAGAAGAGATATTTTCCATTAATGGACCACTGGATCTGACTTTCCTGATGAAAATGTACGGACTGGACGGCTTTGACCATTTAAAATATGAGTCCTACCATCCCCAGCCTGTTCCGGATATGATGGGAGACGAGGATATCTTTACCCAGATCCGCAATGGGGATATTCTGCTCCATCATCCATTTATGACCTTTAATCCGGTAGTAGATTTTGTGAAGCAGGCGGCAAAAGATCCTGATGTTCTGGCTATTAAGCAAACGCTGTATAGGGTCAGTGGTAATTCACCGATTATCGCTGCGCTCGCACAGGCTGCTGAAAACGGCAAACAGGTATCGGTTCTGGTAGAATTAAAAGCCCGTTTTGATGAAGAAAACAATATTGTATGGGCGAAAATGCTGGAGAAAGCCGGATGCCATGTAATCTATGGGCTGGTGGGATTAAAGACCCACAGCAAGATAACCCTGGTGGTGCGCAGGGAAGAAGACGGGATCCGCCGTTATGTCCATCTGGGTACCGGGAATTACAATGACGCTACGGCAAAGTTATATACTGACTGTGGACTTTTGACCTGTTCAGAACCCATCGGGGAAGATGCTACTGCCGTTTTCAACATGCTTTCCGGTTATTCCGAGCCAAAGAGCTGGAATAAGCTGGCAGTGGCGCCGATCTGGCTGAGAAACCGTTTCTTAAAACTGATCAGGCGTGAGGCGAGAAATGCACTGGAAGGAAAGCCGGCACACATCATAGCTAAAATGAATTCTCTATGTGATAAAGATATTATTGCAGCCCTTTATGAAGCATCGGCGGCTGGCGTGAAAGTAGATCTGATTATTCGGGGAATCTGCTGCCTGAAGGTAGGGATTCCGGGTGTGAGTGAGAATATAACGGTCCGTTCAATCGTAGGCAACTTTTTGGAACACAGCCGTATCTTCTATTTTTACCACAATGGGAGTAAAGAGGTCTATATGGGAAGTGCGGACTGGATGCCCCGTAACCTGGATAAACGTGTGGAAATTCTCTTTCCTGTTGAAAGTGAGCGCCTGAAGATGGAAGTGATCCACATCCTCCAGATTCAGCTGGAAGATAACGTGAAAGCACATATTTTACAGCCGGACGGAAGCTATGAAAAAGTGGACAGAAGAGGCAAGGTTAAAATGAATTCCCAGGAATATTTTTGTGAAGAAGCAGTGGAAAGAGCAGTAAAACCGGAAGATGTTGTGAAAGACCGGGTATTTATTCCTGCTGAACCTATTGACAGCTGAATATAAAAAGGGGATTTTGTATTGAAAGAAAAGAGTCTAAAAGTATGATTTAATTTAAAAAAGCAGGAAATAGGGAGTACATATCAATCCCTATTTCCTGTTTTTTTGTTAATATAAGAGGAATTTTTCAATCACTTCAGCAATACCGTCATAGTTATTGTCTTTTTGCGTTATGTAATCTCCATATTTTTTTATATCTTCGGCTGCATTTTTCATAACGACGCCGATTTCCGCTGTTTCCAACATCGAGATATCATTAGGAGCGTCTCCGGCAGCGATTGTGTTGCATTTGGGGATGCCCAGGATACCGCATAATACTTCAATAGCATGTCCTTTTGACATTCCTGGTGCCACAAACTCCAGGTACTGGGGACAGGAAAAGATATATTCCGTTTTACCGGCTGCCCAATCTGCAACAGATTCCTGGAAATGTACCAGTTTATCATGATTTTCATAGTCAATTACGATTACTTTCCCAGGCTCCGTGGTTAATTCCGTCATGACATCCGGTACAATTCTGGAGGTCAGGTTCGTAAGAGATTCGTATCTGTGCAGTGCAGGAGTATCGTGTTCTGAGAGAATATGGGTGTCTGAATAGGTTTGGGAATGCAGTCCCTGTGCGTGTGCAGCATCTAAGAGATAGCGGACATAGTTAAGGGGAAGCGTTTCTTTATAAACCGTTTTTTTATGATATAAGTCATAGATTTCTGCGCCGTTAAATGCAATTGCATAGCAGCCGTCCTGTGTTAAGCCCAGTTCTTTGGAAAGTACAATCGCGCTGGCTAGAGGACGTCCGGTGGTAATTACAATCTTATGTCCCTGCTTTAATGCCTTTTGGATAGCTTTCTGGTTGCCTGGGGTAATTTCTTTGTCATCATTTAATAAGGTACCGTCCAGGTCCAAAAATAAGATTTTCGTTTTCTTTTCACTTTCCATAAAATCTTCCAGTGCTTCATCGCTGTCACTGATCCAGATATCTTCCTCAGCAGCCGTCAATCCCAGATATTCACGTAAGGTACGCGTATCATCACTGAAATTCCACTTGCTGGTATAATCGAAAATTTCATCAAATTCAATTGACCCGTTCATATATAATTCACGAAATGTCATAATTCCTCCATTTGGATGCCTGCGGGCATCTGTTTATTTGTTGGGTATAAAAATTACACTCTGAAAATTATTATACCTAAAAGTGAGGGAGAAGACAAGGAAAATGAAATTAAAAAAGTTTTTCGAAACATGATGATTACCCTGTGGGGGTATCGACGATAGCCTATGGAACGACTCAGAAACGGTTCGAAGATTCCACCCGCTTGTATTCTCGTTCAATAGGGGGTATACTAAAAAGGACAAAAAAAGCATATTTAAGACGTGAATAGAGTAACAGAAAGGGGTATTGCAGTTCTGCCTGCAATACGAAAGGTAATGCAAATGAAATATATAGATTTACATGTACATTCCAATTGTTCTGACGGCACTTATACGCCAGCAGAGTTAGTAGATTATGCAGTTCAAAAGAATCTGGCGGCATTTGCACTGACGGATCATGATACCACAGCGGGGCTTGAAGAGGCATTTGAAGCAGCCAAAGGAAAAGAGATAGAAGTGATCCCAGGGATTGAGTTTTCTACAGAATATCAGGGGCGGGATATTCACATTGTGGGATTGGAATTCGATTATAAAAGTCCCGTATTTATAAGCCAGATCCGCAAATTCCAGGATTCCAGGGATATGCGTAACCGGAAAATGATACAGAAACTGCGGGAGGGTGGAGTTGATATTACCTGGGAGAAGATGGCAGAGCGGTATCAGGATGCTGTATGGACAAGGGCCCATTTTGCAAGTTATCTTTTGGAATGTGGCTATGTGAAGGACATGCGCGATGCATTTAAGAATTATATCGGAGACGATAGCCCTTACTTTGTTCCCCGGGAAAAAGTGACACCTGTCCAGGCTGTCCGCCTGATCCGCCAGACCGGAGGAATTCCGATCCTTGCACATCCGCTTCTGTATCATTTAAAAGGAGAAGAGATGGATACCCTGTTAGAGGAATTGAAAAAAGCGGGTCTAATTGGAATTGAAGCCTTATATTCCACACACGCTGGGTTTGATGAAAGTACGGTACGGCGAATGGCACGTCTGCATGGACTTCAAATCAGCGGCGGTTCTGATTTTCATGGCTCCCGTAAGCCTGGTATCGATCTGGGATGCGGAAGAGGTAATCTTAAAATATCCTATGATATTCTTAAGCAGCTGCGTGATGCACGGTAAAAATAGTCAAAGACCCCGCTGCAGTCGCCAAATGGACGCGCCAGCGTGTCCGTTTGGCTCGTTGCCCGCGGGAATAAAATAAAAATAAATAAAAAAAGGTAATTGACAAATCCTATGATATAGACTATGATGATTACATACCCCACAGGGGTATACGGAAGGAGGAATAGATATGAAGACAGAAGTCTATATCATAAAAGGAATGACGTGTGCATCCTGCAGCAGCGCAGTTGAAAGGGTTACCAGAAAGATGGATGGCGTAACGAGAAGCGATGTCAATCTGGCAACCAATAAGATGACCATTGAGTATGAAGAAGAGAAGGTATCGCCGGAAGATATCATGAACCGGGTGGAACGGGCAGGCTTTGCGGCGGAACAGGAAGTTTTAAAAGATGAAAAGAAAGTAAAGGAAGAAAAAGAGGAGCGGGAAGAAGCATCTCACAAGATCAAACGAAGACTGATAATCAGTATTGTACTTGCGGTTCCCCTGCTTTATATTTCCATGGGGCATATGATCCCGTTCCCGCTGCCACTGCCGGGATTCCTGGATATGCATGAACAGCCCCTTAACTTTGCATTGGCACAGTTGATTCTTACCACATTTATATTAATCTGCGGAAGAAAATTTTATATAATCGGGTTTAAAACATTATTTCGAGGGCATCCAAATATGGACTCTCTGGTGGCAATTGGAACGGGAAGTGCCTATGTATACAGCCTTGTGATGACGGCATTAATACCATCATCCCATATGTACGTGGAGCGTTTGTATTATGAATCAGCAGCGGTAGTTGTAACACTTGTAATGCTTGGTAAATATCTGGAGAGCCGCAGTAAAGGAAAGACATCGGAAGCGATTCAGAAATTAATGGAACTGGCTCCGGATGTAGCAGTGGTATTGCGGGAGAAAACGGAAATGGAAATTCCCACAACGGAAGTAAAAAAAGGTGATCTGTTATTGATCCGTCCGGGCAGCAGAGTTCCTTTGGATGGAGTTGTGGTCAGCGGAAGCAGCAGTGTGGATGAATCTATGCTGACCGGAGAAAGCATTCCTGTAGAGAAAAGTGCTGGTAGTGAAGTGATTGGCGGCAGTATAAATTATAACGGATCCATGCAGGTAGAAGTAACCCATACGGGCAGTGATACTACATTGGCTAAAATCATTAAACTGATGGAAGATGCGCAGGGCAAGAAAGCGCCAATATCCAAACTGGCAGATACCGTGGCGGGGTATTTTGTACCGGCAGTTATTGTAATTGCAGTCGTTGCAGCAATTATCTGGGCTTTGGCCGGGCATGATCTGGCGTTTGTTTTAACCATATTTGTATCTGTATTAGTAATTGCATGCCCATGCGCCCTGGGACTGGCAACACCTACCGCAATTATGGTTGGTACAGGGCTTGGTGCCAAGTACGGAATCCTGATTAAGAGCGGGGAAGCTTTAGAAATCACCCATAAAATTGATGCCGTTGTTCTGGATAAGACCGGAACCGTTACAGAAGGGAAACCAAGAGTTGTTGAAATTGTAAGCCCTGATATGGATGCAGAGGAATTGCTGCGGATTACGGCATCCTGTGAGCGGGATTCCGAACATCCTCTGGGAAGAGCAATCGTAGAAGATGCGAAAAATAAAGGGATTGCATTAACAGAGCCGGAAGCATTTGAAAGCATTACCGGAAAAGGAATTAAAGCAGAATTTGCAGGAGATGAAGTATATATTGGAAATGAACGGATGATATCAGACCTGGGGATCGATCTGGGCAGTATGAAGCAGTCAGCAGATTCAATCGCAGATAAAGGCCAGACACCAATGTTTGTAGTAATTGGAGGGGCGCTTAAAGGGATTGTCAGCGTAGCCGATACAATGAAGGCAACCAGTACCAAGGCAATTGATGATATGAAGAAACTGGGAATCACCGTGACCATGCTTACAGGCGACAATAAACGAACGGCCCAGTATATTGGAAAACAGGCACACGTAGATCATGTAATTGCAGAAGTACTTCCTGGTGATAAAGCAGCAGTTGTAGCCGATCTGCAGAAACAGGGCAAAAAAGTCATGATGGTTGGAGACGGCATCAATGATGCTCCTGCACTGGTGCAGGCTGACGTGGGAACTGCAATCGGAAGCGGAAGTGATATTGCTATGGAATCCAGTGATGTGGTATTAATGAGGTCAGATCTGCAGGATGTATACCGGGCTATCAAACTGAGTAAAGCAACAATCCGGAATATCAAAGAGAATCTGTTCTGGGCATTTATTTTTAATACCATTGGAATTCCGGTGGCAGCAGGTGTATTGTATGCATTTGGCGGACCGCTGCTGAACCCTATTTTTGCAGGGCTTGCAATGTCCTTCAGTTCCGTTTTCGTAGTCAGCAACGCGCTTCGCCTGAAACGGCTGAAGTTATAAAATAGAGATTAAGAGGTGGACAGATGAGCGAAGAAATATGTAATTGCGAAAAACATAAGCATAGGGAAGATAAGGAATATAAGGATCTGGTTCACCGTCTGAACCGTATCGAAGGGCAGATACGGGGAATTAAGAACATGGTGGAAGAAGAGCGGTATTGTGTGGACATTTTAACACAGGTTTCCGCCATCCAGTCAGCGCTAAACAGTTTCAATAAAAGCCTGCTGGCAAATCATATTAAATCCTGTGTGGTAGAAGATATACGGGGTGGAAATGACGAAGTAGTGGATGAATTGTGTAAAACCATTCAGAAGCTCATGAAATAGAAATTCTAAAATGAATTTATAGATAAAAATAATAATGAAAAAGGAGTGTACCATTATGACAGTATTAAAAGTAGAGGAAATGCATTGCGAAAAATGCGTAGAAAGAATCAGTAAAGCTTTTGACAAGGCAGGACTTACCTATGAAGTAAACCTGGCAGATAAAACAGTTTCCATTGACGGATGTGAAAAATGCATTGCTACTGCAAAAGAAATTTTGGATGATCTGGGTTTCTAGAACGTACTTTTGTATTATTTTCTGACAAACGTACATCACAGTTGGTGAAAGATTTGTCCCGGATGAAGACCGACAAGCGTGCTATGTAACCTGAATTCGGGGCAAATGTTGAGATAAGGCAGAAAAAGAAGGGATTTTTATATGAATGAATCACTTCTTTTTTAATCGTTATAAGTATTCACATCTGTATTGAACAATTAAAAATGGAAGAGGCGGCGAAATTGAAGCACAAAGCGAAAAAGGAAGACAAGATCAAAATTATCCACAGCACAGAATTTGATGATTTCAACGATGGAGATATTCTGATTGTCAATGACACCTGGTACGGCGGTGTCTGGGCGAAAGATGAAGCTGGAGTATCAGTGGCTGTAAATGAGGATGCTTATGAGATTTTAGAAGCGGCAACATGCAACAAATCAGAAGAAAAGAAAAATCACGATGCAGTGGTATTGGATAAGTTTACAATCATGCATGGAAATGAATGGATGCAGCCGGATAAAATTAAAAATCTGCTGGGTCAGACTTACTGGGCAAACGCCAGGGATATGGAAACCATAAAAAAGTCAATTGACAATTCTCTGTGTTATGGAGCATTTCGCATTGACAATGGGGAACAGATTGCATTTGCACGTGTGCTGACAGATTATGCCACGACCTTTTATCTTTGCGATGTGGTGGTAGATGAACAATACCGGGGAGTTGGCATCGGGAAGGCTATGCTTACGGCAATCCAGGAAAATGAGGAAATATCCTCTTTGCGAGGAATATTGGCAACACATGATGCCCATGAATTTTATAAGCAATTCGGTTTTATGGATGAGGGTAAAACTTTTATGGGAAAGCCCAGAATAGCATCCGATAAAAAGGAGGAAGATTAGCATGCAGGAGTGCATTAATGGAATACAAGTCCATTATGAAGTGAGAGGAGAGGGAAAGCCGGTCATCATGCTTCACGGCTGTGGATGTGATTACCGGTTAATGTCCGGATGTATGGAACCGGTATTCCAGGGGCATCAGGGATATCAGCGTATCTATATAGATTTACCCGGGATGGGAGAGACAAATGCCCCGCTTTCAGCCGGAAGTTCAGATCAGATACTGGAAACTTTAATAGCATTTATTAAGAAAATGACGAAAGGTTCTTTCCTGATTGCGGGAGAATCCTATGGGGGCTATCTGGCAAGGGGGATTGTGACCAGGTTATACAAGGATATAGACGGGCTCCTTATGATTTGTCCGGTAATCGTACCAAAGCATAGCAAGCGTAATGTGCCGGAGAAAGCAGCCCTGATGTATGATGAAGAATTTTTAAGGGGACTTTCTCAGGAAGAAAGAGAAGCTTATTGCGGATATGCTGTTGTTGCAAACCAGGATGTCTATCAGCGTTTCCGGGATGACATTCTTCCAGGCCTGAAAATGGCAGATACACCTTTTATAGAAACGCTGCAAAATAACTATGCTTTTTCCTGGGATATAGATAGGATAAGCCGAGAATTAAAATTTGAGAAACCCGTTCTATTGCTTGCCGGGCGTCAGGATAACTGCGTAGGATATGAGGATTTATGGAACATCATGGGAGATTACCCCAGGGGTACATTTGCAGTACTGGATATGGCGGGGCATAATTTGCAGATTGAACAGCCGGGGCTATTCCATTCACTAGTGAAGGAGTGGATACAGAGGACAGAAGTAAGCAGTACATAAATCGGAAATCAGTAAGTGATAGCTAAGCCAAAAAGTACCTTTTCTTTCTAAGAGAAAAGATACCTTTTGGCTTAACTTCATGGAAATATGTTATTATTTGTTCAATAGGCAGATGGATAAATTTAAGTATGCTGCAAAAATGCACCAAAGAAGATATGGGATCTGCAGATAAGCAGCCAAAGGATTGATTTTGTAAAACTTAAGGATCATTATAATAATAACTGTGATTAATAGGAGCAGCCAGATAAAAGCGAATAAGTAAAATTCCAGGTTAAAAAAGATCAGACTCCAGAAAAAATTAAGTGCAAGCTGCAATGCATACCAAATCAATGCATTTTTTGTATCTTCACTACCGGAAGTAATGATAAGATAGCAGGAAATTCCCATTAAAATATACAAAATGGTCCATACAATGGGAAATATTGCACCGGGAGGGCTGACAGATGATTTATTCAGCATTTCATAGGTATCTGACGGGCTGCGGGTCAGCAAGGCGGAAATCTGCCCGACTGCCAGCGGAATTAAGATGCTGATCCATAATTTATCAAATTTAATCTTCATACTGTAATCCTGTTTCTTTCAATATATGTGACAAATGTTGGATATATGAAGAAAATATGGAAGAAACTCCTGTCTGAAAAGTAAATAAGGGCTCATAAAAAATTATGGAGAAATTATAGAAAATAAAACAGATAGTAAAAAATTTGAGCAAAAAAATAAGCGGGTGATGGGAATCGAACCCACGTATCCAGCTTGGAAGGCTGGTGTTCTACCATTGAACTACACCCGCATAAAAGTCGGGGTGACAGGATTCGAACCTGCGACCTCCTGGTCCCAAACCAGGCGCTCTAGCCAAGCTGAGCCACACCCCGTAATAAAGTTTTTCGCTTTTTGTTAACCAGCGAACGAATATTATGTTATCATACCTTGAAAATAAATGCAAGCAATTTTTTGTATTTTTTCCAAAATTAATAAATTAATGAAATTAGTCAGATAAGTACATTGTAAATCCTTTAAAATAGATGGCTGGAATATTATTTATGATAAAAACCAAGATAAGTTATCTATTGATATATATACATCTGTCTTTCAGGAGTGTAGAATATAATCAATTCCAGCATAGAAAAGCAGGTATAACCAGCAGCAAAATTTATGGAGGTGACAGCATGATGGTAAATGAATCGGTAACTATTATATCAGATCAGATGGAACGGGCATTGTGGGAAGTAAAAAATGTAATCGACTGTATACCGGAGGAATTATGGAATAAAAAATATTGTGAAATGCCTTTGTGGAAACATGTATATCATATGCTTCATTCATTGGATCTTTGGTTTATCAACCCCAGAGACGACCAGTTTCGGGAGCCATCCATACACGAAAAAGATCTGAATAACCTGGATGTGGTTTCTGAAAAAGAATTAACACGTATTGAAATAGATTCTTATTATGCCCGGACAGAGATAAAGATTCGACAGTACCTTCTTGCATTAAAAGAGAAAGAGCTGTTAGCGTACCCCGAATCCTGTGAATATAACAGATTCACGCTGATTATTGCCCAGATCAGGCATTTGCACACGCATATGGGAATGATTATGGGGTTTATCGTAGCAGATACGAATTTATGGCCCCGGGTTCTTGGGCTGGAGGGAATCATACCGGATGGCAATTACGACAAATATTTTTGAAACCACATGACAGATTTCTCTGAAAATGTGCCTCTTGCACATTTGTAATAGATATGGTATAAAGAATGGTACGGGAGGCGCTATGGTATGAAGAATAAAAAGGTGACAATTAAAGAAATTGCAGAGAGAACCGGGGTTTCTATTGGTACGGTACACAGAGCGATCTATGGAAAAGAGGGTGTCAGTGAGGCTACCAGAAAACGTATCCTGGATGAAGTAGAGAAAATGGACTATCATATAGATGAGGCAGCTTCCAGTTTGAAGCGTAAGATATTGAACATTGCCGTGGTGATGCCAAAAGCATGTGGGGAAGAACGTTTTTTTCTGAGAGGTGTATGGCAGGGGATCCGGGAAGTGGATGCTGAGCTTGGAAGTAATAAAGTTCATTTTCAATATATTGAATCAGATTATGGCTTATACTGTATCTCAGATCAGCTTCGGATTTTATATGATACTATGCTGGATGATGTCGATGGCTTGATTACAATTTCTGACAGCAATGAATGCAATGACTGGATAGCCCGTTTCCACAAGCAGGGAATTACGGTTATTCTGATTGCCAGCAATGAGCGGGTGGAGCATTGTTTTTGCAGTGTGAAGGTAGATCATAAAAAAGCGGGGAAACTGGCAGCTGAGTTCTTAAAGACCTCGTGTCATGGAAATAATGGTAAAATACTAGTGCTGACCGGAGATGAGAAAATTCTGAGCAACCAGAATTATGCAGCAAGTTTTACGGAACAGTTTGGATCGGATGAGTTGATAAAAGTAAAAGGTTTTGGAAAAGAAGAAATTTATGACAAATGTCGGCAGCTGCTTTTAACCGAGCCGATTAAAGCGGTGTTTACCTGTAATGCAAGAAATACATATGTACTATGCCAGCTGTTAAAAGAAGAGGATATGAGGGCCCCGGTTTTTGTAGGCACGGATGTCTTCTATGAGTTGGAACCTTTTTTTGAAGAAAATATCCTGAATGCATCGATCTGCCAGCATACGAAAGAGCAGGGACGGCGTGCTGCAGAAATACTTTACCGTTATCTGGTTACCGGCAGCCGGGAGAATAATAAAGAGGTACTTCCCATTGGTATTGTTATGAAAAGTAATTATGAATATTATATTTGTTAGACTGAATGAAAGAGTGAATTCTGTCAGCAGTACACTCCATAAAGTGCGGTGTACTGCTGTTTGAAGAAAATTTGAATAACGTTTCTAACGAAAGTTTTAGCAGAGAGCAAATAAAAAGCAGAGAAAGATGATTCACGTCATTGCGACGTTGAGCATTTTTCTCTGCTTTTTATTTCCTGGGGGGGAATATTCCTATGGTGAATACTTTATATGTGGTCTATGAAATGTATTATATTTGGGTTTTGCTGAGTAAGGGACGCTTTGTGTAATATAAGTAGTGTACGGAAAGATGGGCGTGGGAAACTGGTATGGACTCCGTCAGCTGGCCGCAGAACTGGTATTTTCTAACCTTTCCGAAGCGCTTTTTGGCGGCACGCGGGCATTCGCTCCGAAATCCTGATGCATTTCGCAGCTCACTGCCCGCTTA
>UQGG01000055.1 GCA_900540475.1 uncultured Robinsoniella sp.
ATCGGATACTAAGCGGGTACTGAACCGAGAAATGCATCAGGATTTCTCGGTGAATACCCGCGTGCCGCCAAAAAGGACTTCGGAAAGGTTAGAAAATACCAGTTCTGCGTTAAGCTGACGGAGTCCATGCAATTTTCCTACTCCAATCTTTCCGTACACTACCTACATTCCACAAAGCATCCTTACTCAGCAAAACCCCAATATAATGCATTTAATAGTACACATATAAAGCGTTCGCTGTAGTACTAGGAATATAATTTCCTGTATTCATTAGGTTTTAATCCAGTATGCCTTTTAAAGCTTTTTGTAAAATATTTCACGTCACTATACCCCACCTGTTCACAAATAACTGCAATATTTAAATTTGTTTTCTTTAAAATATCTTTAGCTGCTGCCATCCTGATCTTAGAAAGGTATTCCAGAAAAGTACTGCCGGTTTCTTTTTTGAAAAGCGAACTAAAGTAAGTAGCACTAAAGCCAGCTGCATTGCTGACCTCTTCAATTGTAATCGGATTCATATAATGATTTTGTATATATAGCTTTGCAGTTCTTATAGGTCTGCTATTCTCCTGCTTTTTATCCTCGGATATTATCCGCAATCCTTCTTCTATTGTCTGAGCCAGAAAAGAAAATAGTTTTTCCCCACTGCTGCAATCTGCTGCCTGCTGACGAAATTGATTTATACTGGAATAAGCCTCTTTCAAAACGATTTGGTTATTCCGCATACAGGATATAAAAATATTGCATACCTCTTCTGCAGCCTGTATTAAATCATGGCCTGTCAGATCGGTTTGTCTGAATAAATGATCTTTTAGCATACAGACAGATGCTTTAGCCTTAATGGAATCCATCCGCTCAAATGCCTCTGTCAAAGACTTATTGAACTCAAAAAATATTGGGCTTTCTGCTATATTTTGATTTTTAATAGTAATCTCCTCTATAATTTTACCCGTACCTGCTATTAACCGCTGTTCCAATGCCATTTCAGCAAATCTGGATGACCAATGTAGTTTATGTATATCTTCCACCGCAGTACCTATCCCTATGGTAAACTTCACCTGTTCAAACAAAGCCTCCTGAAGTGCAATCTCATCCAGCAAAGCCTTGATTTGTTTTCGGATAATCTTTTTGTTTTCCTCCTCGTAATTCAGCAGACAATATTCAGCACCGGCTATAAAATAACATTCTATATCCCAGCATAGCTCTTTAAGCTTGTTTAAAGCAGCACTGGCCGCCTTATCCCCAAGATACTCGATACTTGCTTTACTTAAATCGCCATTATGGTCTATTTTAATTATAACAACCTGAAAGCAGCCCTTTTGGAATTGAAACTGGTATTCGCGGTTTATAGCTCCTAATTCTAATTCTCCTTCATTTTCTGACTGTTGCATCAATAAATCCATAAAAATACTGGAACGAATCTTTTGTTTGCTCTGTTCCAGCAAAAGCTTGATCTTCTCCTCCCTGGAACTGTATTCATTCTTCTTACGATATTTTTCACGCATTTTATTCAGAGTCTGTATCAGTTCCTCCTTTTTGATGGGTTTTAGCAGATAATCATTGACCCCATACTTAATCGCACTTTGTGCATAATCAAAATGACGATAACCACTGATAATGATAAACTCTACAAATTCATTAAGCTCTTTTGATTTCTGTATCAATTCTAAACCATCACATCCAGGCATTCGGATATCTGTAATAACAATATCCGGATTAAAAAATTTTATTTGTTCCAGCGCCTCAATTCCATTATAAGCTATTGAAATCACCTCCATATCCAATGATTCCCAGTCGATTAATTTGTAAATCAATCGGCACACTTTCTCTTCATCATCCGCAATCATTACCTTGAGCATACCTTTCACCTCCACATTTCATACACTTCTCTGTTACCTTCTCATACAATTTTACTTTAAAACTTTTCACATCACCAGATATTTTGCTATAAATACAGTGGAATATTATGGTAATATTCCGCACTTTGACTATATGAGTATTTTTATCTCGACATATTTCGACTATATTCTACAATATTTATATATAAATTTATAGTGTTTTTTATTTTTTTCACAACTAAGCAGATAACATGGCAATAATCCATCCTGCATAAGGCGCCCCCAACTACCGAAACAAAGCCAAAATAATGTCTCTATTTTTACATCGTAACTACAAAAAGGCACCTTTTGATCAGAATTATCATAGTAATTCATACAAAAAGTACCTTTTAAACCTCTGGGCAATCAAGTTGCTGTGACTTTAATTCTTTTCTATCTCAAACCAATGTTTTAATACTTCTTCGTCTGCTTCAGCCAGGGATAAGTTAAAATTTAACACCAGTAATTTTTTTGTATCCTCTTGGGAGATTCCTAATTTTCTACAGATATGGATACTAGCTTTTAGCCCCCGTTCGAGACCCTGTTCTATCCCTTGTTCTATCCCCTCCTCAATACCGCGCTTTCTCGCTGTAAACATCAAGTGATTATGATCCCGTATTGCTTTTTCCCTTGCCTCATATTCAAACCTTTTCCGGTCATCAGCACTTATATTCTTTAATCGTTCATATGCCGTGCTTATATATTCATTTTTCTCTGCCATACTTTCAAAATCCTCCTTGCTTTTTCCTCCGAAAAATTTAGCCCAATACAGTAATTCACTGTCTTGCAGCTCAAATCTTTCAAGTTTGGGTAACTCAAGAACATGAAATTCAAACTTATCGCTGTAAAGTGCCTTCCTCCCATCCTCCCAGATGTGGAAAATGGAATAAAAATCTTTTGTATCCTGATAGATTATAAAATCCAAAATGCCGATATGTATGCATTTTCCAAGGTCTCCGTAGGAGTCTCCTGCATTTATTTGGTCAATATACATTTTACTCATATAAAACAGGGTCCGTTCTTCCCAGAACTCATACGGTCCCACCTGCATTTCCATATCAATTTGCTCACCATCTGATAATAATACTCTCACATCCAGGATCCCAAGCTTTTCTTCTTTTGTCCCCTTTCTCAGAATCGTTGGCAAAAGGGTAGTATCCTCGACCTCCTCTGCTCTTTTTCCAAGAATCGCTGCTATGAATCCTTTTCTCACAACGGGATCTGCCATTAGCTCCTTAAAGCAAAAATCTACGGTTGGGCGCATAAGAAATGTTTCACTTTTATCGCTATAACTCCTGTAATTGCTGTAATTCCTGGTATCCTCTGGTAACATGTTGTTATTTTGCTGTGTTTCAATGTGCATTAGCTCCTCCTTTTTCTGAAAAGAGCCGCAGACTGTAACGTATTGGACAGCATGATTTAAAATTATGCCGGATAGTTTTTCATACAACACTTTTCAATTGTTATTTTATTTAATGTGGAATTATCTCTGCAAGAATTGCAGGACGAAAGAATTTTACTCATTAACCATACCACGTTTTAATCAATAACGCAACATTATTATTATAAAATAACAGATTTTTCTTATTTAGGTATCTCTTATGATTTTAAAGTTTTCTTATGTATTTTGAATAATGTTTTTCAACTGTATACACGCCCACAGTTCTTCGTCCAGATATTTCAGATTTCATCATCTTCATATCCTCCTGCCCAACCATGAATGAAAGAATAGTCAATAACAAAGTTGATGTTAGATTAAAAATTGATCAGATCCGTAAATCCAAAAATAGGGTACAAAATAGTGTTCAAAACCCTCTTGACAAAATCTATTTATTATGCAACAATAGTTATGCAACATATGTTACCTATTATTTCAGAAGGAAAGTGAACTTATTTATATGCCACCAAAAGCAAAAATAACGATAGATATGATTTTAAAAACTGTTTTGGACATTACAAGAGATACGGGTTTTGAAACTGTAAATGCCCGGAGTATTGCAGGTAAACTCCAGTGTTCTACTCGTCCTATTTTTACTTGTTATGAAAACATGGATGAGCTAAAGTCTGAATTTCTCACCTATGCATATGACTACTATGAACAGTACGTTGCTCATTACCGCAATTGCGCAAATGTGAGTCCCTATTTAATTCTCCCACTTTCCTATATCGCATTTGCTCAGGAAGAAACACATTTATTTAAGTTGTTATTTATAAACGATATGGATTTAGAAATGACAGAAGCTAAAGATTTTTATAATGAAATTGGAAATGAAGATAAGGCCCGTGTCTTTTCGGATGCCATTGGAATAGAGCTGGAACGGGCGAAGATAATATATTTGGATTTATTCCTCTATACTCATGGAATAGCCGTCTTAACAACCACAAAAAAGTTAGTATTAGATCAAAACAGTGCTGAAAAAATGCTGGTAAATATATTGTCAGCTTTTATAAAACAAGAGAAACCAGACTGGAATTTACCTGTTTGAACGCTGGCTGTGTATCGCAAGTTTGGAACGAATATAACACGCTATAACATTACAATGAAGAGTTTTTAGTGGATTACTTTTACGAATAAAATGGGGATTCGCTGAGTAAGGACGCTTTGTAGATGTAGGTAGTGTTCGGAAAGAGAAGCGGGCAGTGAGCTGCGAAATGCATCAGGATTTCTTGGTGAATGCCCGCGTGCCGCCAAAAAGGACTTCGGAAAAAGTAGAAAATACCAGTTCTGCGTTAAGCTGACGGAGTCCATGCAATTTTCCTACTCCAATCTTTCCGGACACTACCTATATTCCACAAAGCGTCCTTAATCAGCTAAACCCAAATATTTTAACCTCAATTGTGCATTATAGTACTAAAATCAAAAGGAGGGTACATTATGATAACAAATCAATACCTAAACGACTTTTACAATAATTATGACGAAGACAGCCGCCTTGCATTAAAGCATGGATCTGTTGAATTCCTCACGACTATGCATTACATTAAAAAATACATCAATCCGGGTGACCGGGTTCTTGAAATTGGTGCTGCTACCGGCCGGTATTCTCATGCTCTAGCTCGTCTGGGATATGACGTAGACGCCGTAGAACTGGTGGATCGTAACATTGAGATTTTTCGGCAAAATACCCTTCCGGATGAAAAAATAACCATTACGCAGGGTAATGCTATGGACTTGTCTGCATTCTCAGATAATCAATATAATATCACGCTGCTGCTGGGTCCGCTGTATCATTTATATAGCAAAGAAGATAAGCAGCAAGCTCTTCGGGAAGCTATTCGCGTAACAAAACAGGGCGGTGTAATTTTTGCCGCATATGTTATATCCGATGGGTGTCTTCTGGACGAAGGGTTCAAACGCGGTAATATCAGTGTTGCCGGATATATAGAAAAGGGCTTGCTGGATCCCGATACATTTGCTGCAAAATCTCAGCCAAAGGATTTATTTGAACTTGTCCGCAAAGAAAACATCGACGATTTGATGTCTGTATTTCCCGTATCCCGGCTGCACTACGCAGCAACAGACGGCTGTGCCTTATTAATGCGGGAATCAGTGGATGCAATGGATGATGCATCATTTGAACTGTATTTAAAATATCACTTAGCTACCTGCGAGCGCGAAGATCTGCTGGGCATTACCAGCCATGCGATTGACATATTCAGAAAATAAGTACGTGCCAACAAGCTCTTTTGAAAGGAGATACCTATGAAAAAAATAGCCTCAATTACATTTCTCTTCTCCGTGTTGCTCCTCCTTACAGCCTGCAGTTCCCCCGATAAACAAACTGCAAATACTGAAAGCCAGATAGAGAGTACAGACAAGCAAAACGAAAATGCAGATAAGCCAATCACGCATCCAGAAGAAACCGAAAACACTGAAAAGCAGACAAAAAAGGCAGAAAACACAATGTCTGCTAATGAAACTACAGAACCATCCACACCAGAGACAGTCAATGTCAGTATTAGATCTAAAAACTATTACATGGAAACGAAAGAAGATGCTGATGGGTTCACACCATGCCTTTCCGTTTTCGATGACGGAACTTTCGGCTTTACTTACGACGTCTTAAGTTCCTATTTAGCAAATGGTACTTATACCATTGAAGATCAGCAGCTAATTTTAAAAACGGATGACGAAAAATACCAGTACATTTTTGAAATAGAAGACGACGATACCCTGCTATTTGTAAAGGATAAATCATCGGATGTGTCACTGATCCAGAAAGATATAGGTGTGGCGATCACGGATGGGGCGCGGTTTATTATAAATGATTAGATATTATGATATTGTTTAACGTAATGATGGACATACAGGGATATCGTTTATTTAAAATAATTATATTTAATCATATCCCGGGAGTATGATAAATTGCTACCCGGGATATTCTATTTGCAGAAATGTAGTTATATTTTTTTAAAAACATGGTAGATCAGCTCTTTAACTGCTTTGAATACGCTTAACGAAAGCTTTGTACTGCTGGGCAATAAATTCTAATATACTTCTTAATATTACGTAAAATAAATTACTGCATCTGCCGTTCAAAATCTTCAGCAGTATTAGAATCCATTGCAACTCTGATCCATTTAGTGAGAACATCCACATCCTTTTCCAGGATAATCCGCTGTCTTAAATCTTCTGACAGGACTCCCTTAATGTCTAAAATTTCCACAATAGCTTCTGCCTTACCCTGAGACATTCCCTGGGTTATTCCATCATTGACCAGCATCTGTCCTAACCTTGTCATATTAATTACCCCCTTTATTTCATCCATCTCTTCATTTTTTAAGAATTTTTCTGCCAATGCATATATTACTGCCTGGATTTTTTGCGTTTCTTCAACCTTCATGCAATTTTCTTCTCCAATTATCTGAAAAGCATTTTTAATCCGGTCTTTTATTGGTATTTTCCCTTGCATCAGAGGAGTCAAGACCAGGGTGACCAGTTCTTCCCTGGTTATGGGTCTGCTCTTCTTTTGCTTTTTTCGTAATCTTTTAATTATTCGGTCTGCATTCTTATTCTTCATAACAATTGGAATTACGCGGTATGTATTGATGCCTTCCGTAAATTGATACTGGGGATTTTTAATTTTCCCGGAAAATAAAACATAGGTGATAACGGGTACTTTATTCTGCTGACTTGTAATTGCTTCATAGACCCGAAATCTCTTTAAATCCGTGACCCCTCCATTTGTTGACTGAAACTCAAAATGTTTCAAGGTTCCATCCTCCATAATTAAATTCATATCCTCATACACTCTCTTGATTTCCATATGAATCTCTTCTGTTGGCGCAACCATCTTCACTTTTCCCTGAATTCCCAGATATGGGAGCATCTCATCTGCAAAAAAACGTACCATAGTTTTCATTGCGGAATCTTCAATCTGATTTGCAGTGTTCTGCTTTTGCCTTTCTTCCTGCATACAACCTCTCTTTCTATATTATTCTATGCAGAAATTTACCTACTTCAAAAGCAGAGCACAATAAAAATGCTCTCTTATAATCAGATAATGGTTTTTCTTTTTAATATGATATAATCATTGAATTTTGCTTTGATATAAGCTTAGAATTGAATCTCAAATTAGAAAATAATACTTAAGGAAATATATGTTTATAATAAAAATAGATAAATTTTTGCATGAGACCATTATCTTAATAAAATAATAGCAAAATATCGGTTTGCTGTCAATCATATTTTTGTTAGGGAAGCTGGACACTACCGACTTCCCTAACAAAATATGATTGTCTTATCCTTTTGTATTGCCAATCTAAGAAATGTAATCTCCTGATTTATTTCTTCACATTTTTCTTTATACTTACAGGTAAAACTAAGTCTTGTTTAACATAGCTATTCATTGGGGGTAAGCTATTTTTAATTTCACTTTGCGTTCTACTATTTTTCATTTTGGAAGCATGGTTTTGAACAAACCATTTATAACCCTCAAACTCTCCATTTATTTCACCTATCTGGCCCTCTACAAATGGGTAGGACACTAGCATATTCTCTACTGCATTAAATGAAGTCATTAGAAAAAATGCATTCTTAATTTTATCATCCTCTATAAAACCAACCTCTTTATATGTACCGATTTTATCATCTATATCATCTTTCTTATTTTGAAACAAGGAATTTTGAGTATATTCTATTTGTTTATTATTAAAAACTAAAGTTCTGATTTTTACATCTGTGACTTTACACTCAATGCTTCCAAATCCCAGAGGTTTACCCATTCCTATTTTATATCCGCTCCCACCATCGGGCTTTTCATTTTTGCTGCCACAGTTTAAAATCCATATTAATTGCCTCAATTGTTTATTGGATATCTGATCAAAATAGACCTTTCCTATAAACTCTACGCCCTTTTTAACAGGTCGTATCGTACGATTCCTGCAAGATGGTTTTATGTGTTTATGATCTTTGTCCTTGAACTTATTACAGTCTAAGTCTTGATGCCAATAAAACTTACGGCCATTTATTTTTAGTGTAGATGCAATATTATTATCATCGTAGAGTTTTAGTTCTTTTTTTCGTTTCCTATTCTGGAGATAATAATCATAAGTCCAAAAATCTATATTTTCATTCTTTAACCCGGGTTTTTGTAAATAAAATTCTGTATTAGAAGGTTTCGGCTGTCCCATTTCAGGAATGGTAACTATTTTTTCATAATAAATTTCATTATTTTCTAAAATTTTACTTTGTGCATCTGTTATCCGAATTTTTGAGGCAATAGAGCAGTCATTGCTATCTCCCGTCATTCCAAACAAAGAACACGCCGGACATAATTTATTTAGGGAATTGCATTTATTAATTTCTTTTTTTTCCAGAATATGATTAATAGTGTTATAATATACTTCTCTTGTAATAGATGCGCAAGATAAATATAATAATTTATTTTTCACTATTGAATAGTAGCCAGGAAAATAACACCCATTATCTCCTTTTTCAAATGACTTCAAATTATCATAATATTCTTTATAGGAATCTTTTGCATTTGGTTGATTCTGATATATTTCGATTGCGCTATGCAGCCTTTTTAGATTGTTTTTATCCAAATCTAAAATCTTATGAGTTGGTACAAAGATATGCATATTATGCTTCACTTTTCTTGGAAGTCCTATCTCAGGTCCTGGCTCTCCTTTTATAACATATCCTTCCACATACGTTTTTCCATAACGAATATCCTTTTTCTCTACAATTTTATCTACTTTACCTTTGCCCCCATTTCTTCTATGACATTCTATTGAAACTTTTTCTCCTTCTTTGTACCCTATATTTTCATATTCTTTTTGCTTATAATCTGCATATGGATAATAGATATAATCTTCTGCCGCATAAAGTTGAAAATTTCCATCATCGTTCTTGTGCAGCAATCCCGCTTTAAATACTTCCGGTGTCCGCTTACTAATTATCTGATCTTCCATAGCATTATTAAAGCATGAACCAGTTAATGTTTCATAAACACTTCTAAGCACACCTCTAAGTTCACTCCCGGGTATCACAGGCCTTTGGCATGTTTCTGCCGGATTTTCAGTTTCTATGTCTCGATATGAATAAAAATCGTAAGAGATATGTTTCTCTGTTGCACTCATTTTATCCTTTTTTATACATTTCTCAAACGCCTGGTCATTTTCTGTATCCGGTATAAATAATGGTGACTTTGTCATTATTTTATAATTAATCACTCCCGAAATTAATTCTTCTTCCTCCGAATATGCCTCTATCTTTTTCTCGGGCAACGGTATAAAATGATAAGGATTTATAAAATTTTCCATATCTCACTTTCTCCTCTCCGAATGGTCTGAAATCACGCCTGCTAATCTGTAATTGTTAATTACAATCATATCATTCTCATCGTATGTAATGTAATTAACCACTTTTAGTTCTTTGCTGCTATTTTTCAGGAACATATTTTCAACTTTTACATCGTCCTTCTGATCTTGTATTACTGCTTCTATATATTTTTGTCTTTCTTCTGAAAACACAGCTCTATACTCTATTTTATCACTAAAAATATGTAGTTCTAGTAACTCTCCGTCTTCCCACTCCAGAGATTCCATGTTATCATTTACTGCATCATCATATTCACTAAATAGAATTCCTTTTTTACTATATGCTAAAATATGACCCTTTAAAGGCGCGTTATCAATTCTTTCTAACCCTAATTTTTTAAAGTGATCTAACAATATTTTTTCTCCTTCCTAATTGTAATGAATTTTTAAACACATTTTTGTGCACATTTTTGTTCTAAAGATCGCATATACTCATCTGCCGTTCCTTTAGATATATAAATTTCTTCATCTGCTTTATCCATTATTCCATGACCTATGGCAGTTTCTCCACCTATCGGAATATAACCATTTTGTATATCCTGTATGATTAACAAAAGCAATCCAACCACCCATTTGTAGTCTTCCATATCCTGCACTTTCATATTCAAATACAGATTACCACCCACGTACATCTCTTCTGTATACAACGCTCCTTGAACGGAAGCATTCGTAAACCGATCTATCTTATTTCTAGTTATTTTTATTTGTCTACTATCATGACAACAACTTTCACTAACGATAAGTTTCGATTCCTTCGCCTCGGCTGCCCCTTCATTTATATTTCCAAACAAATTTTCCAGCTCTACTTGTATCTCTCTAAATCCAAGTTCCTTTAAGATGCGCTCCGCACCGTTTCTGATTGCTCCACACCAGCTTGTTCCTGGAATAACCGGCATCTGATTACTTGTAATATGTTTATAATCAGGATGACCTTTTTTCGCTTGATATTGCCGTATGCTAATTCCTCCTGTAAGTTTAAACGGAACGTTCAATTCTATATATTTTCGTTTTATATTCTCATCTAAGATACGGTTAATTTCTTTTATTCCATAGGATTTCCTATAATCATTTACATTTTTGGGATTAAATTCAATCCAGTCTTCTACAGAATGTTTTCCAACCACAAAATGATGGGACCAGACATTTAGCACTTTGATTGTTCCGTATCCACGGTTTTTACGATGCCCAAATCGAATTTCTCCACTTACCAAACCAAATATTATTTTTTTAATTTGCTCTTTCAACTCATCTATAGTTAATGAATTTTTTTCCCGGATAATAAACTCTAAATAAAGCATTCCCACCGCACCGGTGTCTACCACTTCCATTTCATACTTTTTATTTGTAACTGCTATTTTATTTTTCAAAGACACTCCATCTCTGGTTTGTGTAGAAACATCATTTCCCTCGATATTCTTTAACTGAACATCTGATATATAAATACTGCTCATCCTGGATTGCTCATTTTCGCTATATCCAAATAGAATCCTACTGTCTCCTCCTTCCAGATAGCTTCTCATTGCACCTGCTATCGTTGTTCCAGGAATAAAGGGCTTACCATCAAAATCACGTATAATATCATGATCAGTTAACAGTGTCTCTCCACTTGCAACGCAAAGAGGAGACTCCAATTGTATTTGCATTGACAGATATATTCTGTCTGTAATGGTATTTTTCATAATTCTACTCCCCTGCTATTTTTTTCGATTCATTTAAATTCTTCAGCTGCAGCATAAACGCTTTGATATAACAATGGTAGGCATCGTCTTCTGACATATTTATCTTAGAATATAGTTTTTCTATGTTAATCCATTCGACCGGCTTATTCAGCCAACTATTTGCAATAGCTTTCTTATTCTCATCTCCCCATTCATTAACTTCTTCCACAATATCCTGTTCGCGTTCATGCTCTTTAATAATAAGAAGCAACTTTGCAAGAACAGCATTTGAACTTTTCTTTTCCAAACTTTTCTCATGCTTTTTTGTACAATTTATAGCTATTGTTTCTATTTTAATTTTAACTTGTCTTGTTAAAATATCTTGCAGAAGAGATGTTTTCATCTGTTTTAAATCCAGTTCAAATAAATCGGGGCTGTCGCTTTTACTTTGCAAGTCGTTTTTCACTTTCTGGCAATAAGCCTTAGGAATATCATATGCCTCGCACTCTCCAAATCCCTGACTTGTTCTTTCGCCTAAAAAACCGTTCTTTAAAATACCAATATCCACCGGTATATCTGTTTTGAATTCAAAGACACTTCCTTTATCCACTGCCTGTATCCATGGCTTGTCCATCTTCCATGTTGCATTATAGCCACCAACTGTTGTATAATTTATAAAAGATTTCTCAACCTTTAACTTTTGTGGATCAAGCTGTAATTTTCTTGCAACAGCCGATTTTATTTCTGTGATACTAGTAGTATACATACCATCATCATTATATAAAATCATGGGTGCATTACATTTTAAAACAAACTGATTGGACTCATGGAACACGGAAGATCCTTCTATATTTTTATCAAAAGTTATTTTCACTTCTCCATACTCCGCGGTTCTATTGTTTCCCATCCGGAAATAAGGTTTTCTTTCCATTAATTGCTTTACTTTCATAATCTGGCTGTGACTTCCCCTCAAAAACCCGCAAAACTTCTGACCTTTGCAAAGTGCAGATAATTGGTAAAGCTCTGCGCCTTTCTCATTTAACCTGGTTCTCCCCACGCCTTTATCTTCAGATCTGGAATGGTGATACTTGATTTCACTCTCAGGAACCAGATACTTTATTCCTTCATCATAAGAATACATATAACCTCCTGCCATTGGCAGAACTTGAGACGAATCCCGCTGGCTGTCCTCGTGAATTCTATCTTTTATAATGAAGTCAGGAAAATCATCTTTGTCATGATAATATGATGCAGGAATAGGTGTATATCGTTCGTCATCTTGAGATAAATAGGCGTTACTTATCTGAAAAACCCCCTTTTTCATGAATTGATTATATGCAATGTTCCCAAGCTGCCCCGCAATATATCCTAACAGCTTTCCGCCCTCTATATAATCCTGATTATGTATGAGTCCGTTCCCACTTCCCCTGAATAATACAGGAGACTTTAATTCAATCCAATACTTCATTGTAACATTTTTATTTGAAACTGCTTCCTGTTCTATTTTCTCTGGATTTCTATTATAATCTTCATATTTTAGCTTGTCGAAAGCTTGGGAGTCCGCTATCAAAGAAACTTTTATCTCACCAAGTCCTCTGGTTCTGTTATATCCCATATGTCTCCACACTTTACAGCATTTTTCCAGATCTTTTTCCATGTCTTTGGAAGATTCAACATTAGCAATAAATACAATTCCTTTTTTTAGAACTCTAATTGATCTAAGTGAGTTATCTTCTGCCGCCCCATTTGTATTAATAGCGGTTTGTGTCCGGATATAGGTGAAATTATCTAATACATTCTGTTCATGGACAATAGATGGGCCATCTGTATTCATGATTTTATTAATATCTTCCATATAGTCAGCCTCATCTTTCAGCTTTCCATTTCCAAAGGAAGCTCCGGCTGTTATGCTGTCCGTTTTACCAAATAAACTATCGATATCTATCTTCCCGCCCATGTCATTCACTTCCATAGCGCTCTCTCTTAAACACCCCTTAATACGCTTTGCCGGAATGTATGGCAAGCCATATTTGTCATAACAGATGTCGGTATCTATATAGCTGTTATATCGTTCCCCATCTGAAATACAAGTGTCACTTAGTAATGTAATACTGATTTTAGCCATTTATACCCACCTCCTCATATAGATCTATCATTTCAACAGCGTCATACCATGCAGCTATATTCTCCTGGTCCCCAATATATGCTTCTTCTGTGGATAACACATCGTCCATTGCTATTTTTCCTTTTGCTTTTCCATATTCCAAAATCTGCTTCACTTCATGTTTTCCGCCTGCATAAGCATCTCTTAATTTCCTTGAAAACCCCTTTATATTTTTAAAATAGTTATAGTCTTTTTTAAAGTCTTCAATATTACACTCTTTATTTCTCTTCTGTAAATTTACTGCTGTCCATACTGAATTATCCTCCCGAAATGGGATATAGTACGGACGTCTTAAAAGGAATGTTTCATCAGGCAAATTATAATTTTTACGCCGAAACTCCTGCAGATTCACAGCCTGTACTTCCTTGCATATTTGAAAATCCACATAACTGCCTATGATCTGTAGGGGATCTGATCCATTGTTTATTTCTACATTACCCATACCTTCTCTGGCTGATAATTTTGCCGCTTTCTTTGCACTGCTGCAACATTGCTCTGCTATTTCATAGCCAAAGGAGAATGGAAAGTGAGAATGTACATATGCGATTCCAGCACATGCCGTAAAACCATAATTTATCAGATCTTCTTCCTTATTTTCTCCATACATTTTTTTGCTCATGATATCCTTTAAAAACCATTCTGTCAGACTTAGCGCATATTTGCCTTTGCATACAAATGTGACATCATCACCGCCAAGAATAATTTTTTGAATACAGCTCATATTATCTTGAATTGCATTTGATTTGTTCTCCATATCTTCATAGGTTTCTTTAAAACTATTCTTTATATTCTTAGAAATTTCACGAATTCTGGGTATTGCTTTTTCATACTCAGATATCCCATTAATCAATTTGCGGATTCTCTGCCCCATGTTATTGCCATCAATATGTACAATAGCTATTGTGCTATCTTCAAACCTTTCCGTCATTTTATCAAGGCTAACGTATATGTCTTTCTTTTCCTCGGTTTTAGATAATTTTAAATAAGTCTCTTCACTTACTTCTTCAAATTTATCTGGAGTAGCTTTATATATCCTTGTAATTGGAAACCCCGTTGACACTTCTTTGCGAACAATTGGTAATGCCCCTAAAAGTGTGGATTTAGGCATAGCCGATTTAACTTCACTCATTCTTTTCTGTATTTTTTCATAGTCATTCGTATAATTCCCAGAAATTTCTACCATGGCCGTAGCAAGCTGCAGCGAATATGTTTTCTCTAATATTTTACGCGCGAGCCTTTGATTTATATTATGTGCAACTAGTTTATCAGCATAGATAACATATGCATTTCCACCACCAACAAATAGAACATTTGCATGATATACGTCTTTAAACTCTTTCTGTTCTTCCCAATTCTCAAAATAGATAAAATCTGGATATTCATTCTTGTATTCCTGGAATACTTCACCCAGCGAGACCATTATAACGTCCTCCACCAGCATTGAGGCACCTATAATTTCTTTTAGTTTGTTAGTTTTAAATATATAGTTCTGTATTCCTCGTATATCATACATAGCTAATTGTTTTTTCATAGCTGTTCCTCCCTTGAATTATTATGTTATAATTATTTATCTACGTTTTGAATAACTTTTTTATTGAAGCAATTCTAATATTTTATGTATAGAATTAATTTCGATATCTGTATATGCTATATTTTCTTTATTTTCAAGTGAATTGTATGACTTCAATAAAATTTTAATATAATTAATTATTGTTTTTATATCGTTTTCTCCATTTCCATGGTTTGAATGATTGCGTTGATCTTTCAAATATTTATAAATTAGCAGGAAATACTCAAGATTTATTTTCAGACTATTCGTACTGGCAGTTGTTTCTATGCATAATTTTATACTTATATTTTTAACCAACTTTATGTATACAAAATTATTTAATTTGTTGCCAAAATCATTTTTAGAATCAATAACTCCATCGGAAATCTTATCTATTATATGGTTATTAATATCTTTCCAATGTGGTATATTACATTTTTTCTCAAAAGCACTTAATGGAAGTTTCATAATTTTATCACTGTCATAATATTTTATACTTAACCCATCTGTATATGTCAAAATACCTCTTTCAACAATCACTCTCGGCATCTTAGCTTCAACCAAAGTTAAAGCCTGCTGTATAAAATTTTTATTAATACACCAACGTATTTGATTTTCACAGGAATTATTTTTAATTAAATCTTCATATTCCTTATATATTCTATCGATAAAGATTATTATAATAGAATTACTTGTCTTAATCTCCTTTTTCTTAATTAAACCTTTTAATATCTCTACTTCTTCACCAAAAGCAGTCATATTACACAGTTGAATGGCTTCAGATATTCCAGTGATGCATTGTAATAAATCACTGTAGTCATAATCTTGTTTGATTTTGTTAAAATAATCTTTTAGTCTGACTGCACTCCCAAAATTAAAAAACTCATTCATCCCCGCCATAAATGTAAATATTTGATATTTTTCATTTTCCGCGATAATTTTACCTTTTTTTGTATTATTATTAGCCTCAATCCCATATATCTCTTTCGGCTCAATCTCTTCATCCTTTAACAAATAAATTATGGCATTCATTAAAAATTGCATATTTCTCAAGCCACCATGTGTATCTATCCATAGACTATAATCCTTACTATTCTTTTTTTTATCTCGTATTTTAGTTACTATCTCAAGGATTTCATTACCTGGTACTTTAGATTCTTCCTTTATTATTACTGGTTCGAAATCTGGAATATGATAATTTTTTATTTTACACCAATTCTTAATTCGTTCTTCAAAAAATATTGTAGAAGATATATTTGAAGTTATTATCTTTTCAGAATTATTATTATCATTAGCGGTACAAGTACTATTCTTTTCTATCCTTTCTGTTTCTTTTACAGTAAATGCAATGTTTTTTTCTGTTTCTCCTGTACAAATTATTATAATCTCATCTAATTGTTCCCCCACATTATCCAAATCTAACATCAGCTTTTTAGGGATTACTTCTAATTGACTTAATCCAGTGATTTTCTCACCCTCCTGATCCTTTTCAGGATCTGAATATTCCCATATAATTTTCATATATTCTTCTTGTTCATCTGTTGAATTTATACTAATGTACTTTTTTAATAAAGTCGATAAATCTTCCGAAGTTTTTACGTTCTTATTAAAAGCATAAAAAGTACTCATACTCAATAGCAATTGATTATATTTTTCTTTATTTTCCATATAATATTTCCTTTCTAATTATATAATTTGAATTGCCTTTCTTTATAAGTTTTAACTCTAAATTTTATTATTTATAATTATACTAAAATAATAACTTCTTGTATATAAGTAATTGTAAATTTTTACCATCTAATAACCTTGTTTCTACTTAAACATATAATTTCCCCCAATATTCAAATACAAGCAGCAATATCTTATATTCAATATGCCAAAAAATCGCCACTACCAGAGTGACGATTTTTACATGCTTATAATTTTTTATTAACAATTTATTACTTCAATATTTCATTCCAGCAACTACAATATTTTTATTTATTGCAATATCCAAATCCCGTATAATAAATATTTTAATTCTTTCTTATTCATCTTTTTACCACTTCCCAATCCCACAAACAACCCCCTCAATTTCCTCCAAAACCTCCTCATCCAGCCCCAGCCTTGTTCCAATCCCAAGGAAGAATGGCAGTTTTGACATTTCAGTAAGGGTCATATTCTGTATCTCCGCTCCATCTGTATGAACCAACATAGGTACTTTTTTATACAGATATTCTTTAATGACCGGATTGCCCACCAGCTCTTTCACGCTGTCTTCCAGATGAAAGCATGGGCGGTAATTCTCAGAAAGTTCATATTCAAATACCCACTCGCCTGCATCTGCAGGTATTCTGCTTTCCGGCTGGTATGGCTGTTCTTCTCCATTTAAGATTACTTTGCCAGGACAGCAGGGCAGCGTAATATCTGCTGTGGTATCGAAGGGAATGCTGCAGGTTAATAACATTTTGTTGTCTTTTTGGATTTCCCAGCGGATTTTATATACGCCGGCGGCTGTTTTAAGTACCGTCTCCATCCACCCGGCTCCCGGATGAATCTGAGGCTTTATGGATACGTGCTTAAAACCGGCTCCTTTACTTTGAGGCTTAATTCCTGCCATACGGGTATACATCCATTCCTGTACGGAACCGTTGGCATAATGATTCAGGGAATTCATGCCGCTGTCGCTCATACTGCCATCCGGATTCAGCGCATCCCACCGCTCCCACATAGTGGTCGCACCCAAAGTCACCGGATAAAGCCAGCCGGGATATTCTTTGCTAAGCAGGATCCGGTAAGCAAGATCACTGCGCCCACACCTGGACAATGCTTCTAAAATAAAAGGCGTGCCCACAAATCCTGTTTTGAGACTGTATCCATCCTTTCGTATGCGCAGCAGAAACTGTTCTTTAATAAGCTCCAGCTGGGCTTTTTCTCTAACCAGTTCGAAGACAATTGCCACCGTATAGGCTGCCTGGGTATCAATACTCAGCTTTCCGTTTGCTGTAAAATACTCCTGCAGGATAGCATTTCGGATACGCCGGGACTTTCTGTTGTATTTTTCACAGTCTTCCGTTTTACCTAAAGCTTCGGCTGACTTTGCCAGCAGGGTCACCGAGTAATAAAAATATGCTGAGGAAATGTAGAATACGTCTGTCCCTCCTGTAGGCATATGATAACACCCGCCGTCCAGCGCCAGCCAGTCGCCGTAGTGGAATCCATTCTGCCACAGATCAGGATCTGTGCCATTTTCTTCATTCTGTCTGTCTATATAAGCAATCCAGGCTTCCATGCTCTCATATTGTTCCGCTAATATGCTGGCGTCTCCATAGTATTGGTACAACACCCAGGGGATAATCACGGCTGCATCTCCCCAGGCTGCAGATGTCCGTTCGTTCCTGCCAACAGAAGGTACAATCTGAGGTACCAGCCCACTGGTGTCTTTTTGCTCCAGTGAAATGTCGTTTAAGTATTTGCGGAAAAACTCATAGCAGTCCATATTCAGACATGCGGTTCCGGCAAAAATCTGAGCATCGCCCGTCCATCCCATCTTTTCATCACGCTGGGGACAATCTGTGGGAATATCCAAAAAGTTCCCCTTCTGGCTCCACAAAATATTGGATATCAGTTTATTAAGATCCTTATTACCGGTCTCCATCCTGCCGGTCTCATCCAGATCACTATACAGGACCTCTCCCTGGAAATCTTCCAGACGGACATTTTCTATTCCTGTAATCTTCACGTATTGGAATCCAAAAAAGGTTAAGCGGGCATGCACTTTCTTTTGCTGTCCGTCTGAGATATAATCATACCTGGCTTTTGCAGTACGGTAATTTTTATTGTAGAAACAACCGTCCTGAAGAACCTCACCATGCTCCAGGCTGATCTTCGTTCCTCTCTTTTCCCGACAGTTAAAAGCAACCCAGCCAACCATGTTTTGTCCCATATCAAGTACGGTTTCTCCTTTGGATGTCGTAATTAGAGCCTTAGGTTTTCTAATCTCTTTCACCTTTACCGGCAGTCCCAGTCTCTCTTTCACCACGCCTTTATCCAGATTTCCTGCCTTTACCGGAAATCTCGCGGAGTCTTCCAGGGTATCATCCCTGTATTCCCCATCATAAATGTCGCTGAAAATAATTTTACTCTTTTTCACCTGCCAGCTCAGATCCGTACACAGGGCAAGCACTCCGTCCACATACAGATCTGCAAGCAGTTCAAATGCTTTCCCCTTCCGGTAATCATTATTCTGGCGATATCCGTACAAGCCTTTATACCAGCCGTCACCGGCTATAACCTCGATCAGGTTTTCTCCCCGGTGCAGCATACTGCCTGCATCATAAGTCTGATACTGTACATAATGCTCATAAACCGTAATGCCAGGTGCAAGGACCTCCTCCCCTACCCTGCTTCCGTTTATATATACTTCATAGACGCCAAGACAGCACAGATAAAGCCTGGCTGACTCCGGGTTTTTATCCAGTTCAAACGTTTTTACAAATACAGGCTGTATGGAGGGTTCCAGATCAGGTGATATAAATTGCCCGGTAAATCCCCCATCCATAAGCCCTGTTTCAAACCATTCCGCAGCACTCTCTCCGGTATTTCCCTTTTCATCCCAAACCTGTACTTTCCAGTAATAACGGGTCCGCGGTTCCATGGAAAAGCAAAGCGTTGTACCCAGACCGGATACCCGGGCGGATCTTCCGGTATCAAAAACAAGATCTGTAAAATTAATATCCCGCGCCACCAGAATCCGGGCGCTCTCCTGCCTCTTTCCCATGCTGTTCTCTGTAAGGTAGGTTGCCGTCAATGTCTTGTAGAGATAGCCCATAGGACGCGTTATATGATTAATTTTCAAACTATGTATATTCACAGTATGCCACCTTTCTTCTTATCATCCCTATACCTCTGAATAGCGCAAGCTGGCTTGTGCTATTCCTTAATTAGTAGTTGAAACGATTTTTGTTTCAACCTTTCACACTTCCTGCGGTTAACGATGATACAAAATATTTCTGCAAAAATAAAAATACCAGATACAGCGGTATAACAATCATGCAGATCGCTGCGCATAAAAGGGGCCAGTTTGTTCCGAACTCACCTTTAAAGTTCATTAATCCTACCGTAAGCGGCAATCCGCTGACCGTTGTAATGGTAGCGGTTTTAGCCCACATCAGCTCTCCCCATACAAAGGTAAAGTTCATTACGATACAGGTTGCCAGGGCACCTTTCATCAGAGGCAGAACAATTTTAAACAGGTTTCGGATCTCTCCGGAGCCATCGATTCTCGCCGCTTCCAGCAATTCTTTCGGTATAGTGTCAAAAAAGTTTTTCAAAATAATAGTGGTTCCGGGAATGGACCAGCCAACATATGCAAGAATTATGGGAAGATACTTTACTCCCAGCATCCCCAGCTTGGACATCATCATGTAAAGTGGAATTATGATGGTCTCTGTGGGCAGCAGCTGAATTGCAAAACACAGCATGATAATCAAACCTGTATGGGGAATGCGGAGTCTTGCAAGGGAATAGGCAGCCATGACGGAAATCACCTCTATACTTACAAGTGAGACTGCCGCAATAATAATGCTGTTAATAAAATACTCCCCGATATGTCCCTGGGTAAATGCTTTCACGAAATTGTAGGCGCCAAGGGTATGGGGCAGCGCCCAGATATTTGCAAAAAACTCATCCAGAGTCTTAAAAGAAGTCTGCAGGGAAAACAATACCGGATAAATCCAGATCAGTACCAGGGAAATCAGTATGACACGGCAGACTACGGCAAAAGTATTGAATTTCTTTTTTTGTGCCCTGCAGGCAATTGCTGCTGAATTAGTACTCATATTTATCCCCTCCCACTCCTTTTCTCAGAATTGCTAAAATTACAATTACAATAATGGCATAGATGACACTGTTGGAAGCTGCCAGACCATATTTATTAAACATAAATGCCTGTTCAATAATTTTTAATGGCGCCGTTTTGGAAATATCTCCGGGGCCTCCTCCGGTCATTGCAAATACAATATCATAAGTTTTAAAAGCACTCATTACACACATGGACAGTGCCAGCTGAATGGTAGGCTTCACAAGGGGCAGAATAATATGCCGCACTTCCTGCCGGTAAGTTGCACCGTCCAGTTTGGATGATTCGAATAAATCCACAGGCAGTCCGATTATTCCCGTAAATACCAGCATCATTACCGTACCGCTGCTGCGCCATCCCTGTACCAGACCGATTACAGTAAGAACCAGTCCTTTCTTTGCCAGCCATGCATTTTGCAGGGATTCGAGCCCAATCAGCCCCAGAATATTATTTAACAGGCCTTCATCCGTAGCCAGCACCAGAGTAAACAGTAAACCAACCACAGACAGCGGAAGCATAACCGGACTGTAGAATACAAAACGGTATATAGCACCCTCTAATTTTGTTACCTTATAGATTAATAAGGAAAGGCAGATGCCGATTATCATTGCCGTTGCCGTTGCAATCAGCGCAATAACCAATGAATACCCGATTGCCTTCATGCTGGATTTGTCTGCAAAAACCTTCACAAAATTTCCTATTCCATTGAAGGTCATTGCAGACACCCCATCCCAGTTGCAAAAACTCAAAACCACATTCCAGATAACCGGAATAATTGTGGCAAATGTTACGATTATTAAGGCGGGAAGACTGAATAAACCGCCGATAAGCTGTAACTTTCTGGTACTGCTCATGGCTTTTTTCCCAACCTTTTTCACTGTTGTAGAATTTCCTTCCAATTTCTATTCCTCCTCTTTTCTCAGAGCGCCCTTTATCCGGACTTTACTTTGATCGTATTTGAAAATTTCATTCCCACCATATGCACGAGCTTTGCGGTATATCAGCGCCAACTTCAGGATACATAGCCCGCTATGTGTCTTTTAAATTGCCCTAATCCTCCATAAAGTGTGATACGCAGCCGGCAGTAGCAATTTTCAAACACTCTCCAGCGCAGAACAAGTCATAAAATATCATCATTTAGTGAATTTTTCGGAAAAAAGCGTATAAAAAATACTGCCCCAAAACAAACGTGCATTTATTTTGAGGCAGCACCCTCTTTAAGCATAAATCTCCGGTATCGTTATTTCAAACCGATTACTTATTAACTGCTCCCACTCTTAACTCTTCCAGTTCATCCAGAGATGCCTCTCCATTGTAAATATAATTTGCTGGCATCTGATTCTGCATATAGTCAGACAGTTCTGCCCCGACGTTGATAATTTCAGTAGGATAGATCTGCTCTGAACATCTGGATATGGATTCCATAAATGCTTCATCTACATTTGCGCCCTCTGCAATCTTGGCACAGGGTACCTGTCCACCTTCTGCACGGAATGTCATAATCTCTTCGCTGGTCAGATATTTCATTGCCTCCACAGCGCCTTCCACATTTTTGGAACTGGTTGGGATAAAGTATCCGTCACATCCGCCGAGTACCGGATTGGTTGGATTTTTACCCATTGCCGGATAGTCACAGATCTTATAATCTTTTAATCCGGAGTTGTCGATGGTTGTCTTCACTGAAGTGGTAGGCTCAAAGATAAATCCAACTTTGTGTGAAGAAATAGCCCCATAGAGCTGATCCTGTGTTACTGCAAGTGCTCCTTCTCCCGGGTAGAACAGCCCTTCATCAAATACGGATTTCACCATTTCAAAAGCATTTTTAATATGATCATCTTTAAAGGAAACTTCTCCTGCATTCCATTTATCCAGTTCCTCATTGGTGTCCCATACCTGCATAACTGCATTCCTTGTAAGCCAGCATGCATAGGTATCTGGTATGCCTGCGCCGTATCCATCAGAATTTTCCTCTATTCTTCTGGACAAATCACAAAATTCATCCCATGTCATCTGATCTTTGATTTCACTGTCTTCAATGCCTGCAGCCCGGGTTACTTCCAGATCCACGATCATTGCAGGATATACCGTTTTATAAGCCACGTTGTATAACTTATCACCATAAGTTCCGATCTCCAGTGTCCCTTCATTAAACGTAGATCTCCACTCATCATCCATGTACTGGGTCAGGTCTGTGGCAAGTCCTACTTCGGTAAAGCTGTTCATCTGATTCGGCCAGTACTGTACCAGGTCGATCTGCTCATTTGCTGCTGCTGCTGTCTTTACCGTCTGTTCTACGGACGCAGAATCCCAGGTCTTGGTAATGATATTGTATTTATCCCCCAGCTTATCAATCAGTTTCTGTTCTACCGCATTATTTACATCACCGGGATTCGTAATCATAATGACAAGATCCTGTTTTCCCTCAGCTGATGCGGTTTCTTTTTTCTCTTCTGTGCCAGCGGCTTCTGTTCCCTGTGACTCATCACCTTTGCTGTCATCAGTTTTCGTTTCCGCTGCATTTGTCTCTGCTGTTTTGTCCCCGCTTCCCTTGTCAGAACCGCCGGCGCATCCTGCCATAGACAATGCCAGTGTACCTGCAAGTACCACTGCTAATATTTTCTTCTTCATCCCTTTTACCTCCTGTATTGGTTTTGTTCTCTTTAATAAGATAACTTTATTATAGCAGTCGCAGGCTTATCCATTTATGCTAATATTCTACACTAATATGTCATTTTTCTGCACACGAGCTTGTATATCTCCCCCACTCCGAAATGACCCTGCATTCCTCCCCGTACTTTTCCGAAAAGTCCTGGAGAAATATGCATAACTGCTGAAACCCGTTTTTTTAGCCACTTCACTAATAGGCAGATCTGTATATTTCAGCATGTTCAATGCTTTGCCAACCCGCAATTCAATCAGGAAGTCCGTAAAGCTTTTTCCCACTTCTTTTTTAAACTTGGAAGAAACGTAATTCGGTGTCCGCCCGAAGACATCGGCTACCGAATCTACGCTGATGGGCTCACTGTAATGTTCATCCATATAAGTACAGATATTTTTAATCATTACAGAATAAAGTTGTGACTGTGTCAGCTCCCGCCCTCTTTGCAATCCCTGTATCAGATAATCTTCGAAGTCCCGGATATTGTTTTCATAATGAGCGGCATTTTCCAGCGTCCGCCTTTCAAAATCAGGATCACTTTCCAGACCTGCATGGCGGATCAGATAGAGATAGAGCTTTTTGATAAAGCCAGTCATCCTGACCTTGTCATACTTTTCCCTAAGCCCCATTTTAAGCAGTGACCCTATATTTGCATGAAGCTCCTCCACGTCACACTTTTGGACACTTTTTGCAATGCGCTCCATATAATCCCTCTGCTGCTCTTCGGGAAATTCCTTTTCTTTTTTTTCGGTATGAGTATAGATCACGCAGGCGCCGGACAGGCTGTAATAAGTCTGTTCCAGTGCTTCTTTTGCATGCGCATAGGCTATATGCAGTTCATTCAGTCCTCTTGCATCTGAAATCCCGGTGGTAATAGCCAGATTCTGCTCTTTCCATTCCCGTCCCAGCCCCTCAATTATATTCTTTACCCGATACTGATAATCCAGATTCAGAAGCTGAGACCGGTCGCCTTTCCCAAAGAATAATAGCAGATCTTCCTGGAGGTTAAATACGATTCCCTGCTCTGCCAGCCTCTCCTTAATCTGTTCCGCCGCCTGGTCTTTTAAGGGCCTTTTCCGCATGGAGCCATCCGCCTGCTCCATCCAGAGCAAAGCCAGGAAAGCATAATTGGATGGCAGCTTCAGTTGATATTTATGTTCCAGCATCTGACTGAATTTTTCCACATTTTCAATTTCCCCGCCATTGACCATGGAATGGAGAAAGCTCTTTTCGTAAACATCATAATAAGCCTTATTCTCCTTTTGTGCCTCCAGCAGATCTCTGGCATTTTTCATCACTATTTCAACTAATTTTCCCGGCTTGATGGGCTTTAATATATAATCATCCGCACCAAGACGTATTGCCTTTTGCGCATAGGTAAAATCTGAATACGCACTTAATAAAATATACCTGCAGTTTTTTCTAAGCTCTCTCACGTGCTCTAACAGCTGCAGACCGTCCATTCCCGGCATCTTAATATCCGCTATGATAATGTCCGGCTGATAGGTATTCAGTGCCTCTCTGGCTTCCTCCCCATCGGCATATTCCCGCACTTCATCAATCCCATACTCACTCCACGCAATCCCGTAATGGATTCCCTCCCGTATCTGTCTGTTGTCATCCACAACCATTAATCTCATAGTAATACCCGCGGCATCCTTTCTTTCTTAATTTTCGTTCACACTTTACCCCATGAATACCACAAGCTGGCTTGGGGTATTCCTAAATCAGCAGTGTGAAAGTGATATTCTTTCACACTTTTGCCTCCAGCTTCACTTTGACCTGTACCATACAGCCTATGCCTTTTTTGCTGTACATCTTAAGCCCGTATCCGTCCCCATAACGCAGCCGGACTCTTTCATCGATATTGCGCAGTGCAAATGCCTCCTTTCCCTCTTTATCTTTTAATAGCTTTCTGATTTTTTCCACATCGCAGCCCACTCCATTATCGAGTACTGTAATGATCAGGTCCTCCTGCTGCCTGCGCATCCTGATTTTTACCTTTCCGCCTGTATTCACATCCCGCAGTCCGTGCTGGACCGCATTTTCTACCAGCGGCTGGGTAATCAGCTTTGGTATTAAGTAAGAATGCAGTTCTTCCGGTATATCATTTATGAATGCTACCCGGTCTCCCATCTGAAAATCCAGCAGGAACAGATAATTATCAATAAATTCCATGTCATCCCGTATGGAGATCATTCCTTCTCCAAACCGCAGGATATGGCGGTATACATCTGCAAGGGCTTCCAGCTGTTCACTTACCTCGTAATCCTTATTCCGGATTGCCAGCCAGTGTATGGAATCCAGAGAATTATAGAGAAAATGCGGATTCATTTTGGCAAGCAGCATCTCTCTCTCAGCATCCTGGGTCTTGATGGTTTGAATATAAACCTGATTGATCAGTTCATTGATATGGGAAACCATATCTTCGAATCCCTTCTCCACATTTCCCATTTCATCATGCGCTGTCTCATAATCTCTCTTTTCAAGAACACCGCTTTTTACAACATCAATACGCTTTGAAAGGTGATGCAAAGGCATAATAATTGTCCTGTTCTGTATCATACTGTATACAAATCCAAATACCACACACAACAGCACCGCGCAGACTATAAAGGTAATCTGTGTATTATAAATTGAGATTTTCTCCTCAACCTGAAATAAATACCAGCCGCCTGAACCGCATTTGGTATATAGTACAATATAACCCTCATTGCCTGTTTTTACCGGGAAATATCCGGAATCCCCACTCTCTCCCTGATTTTGAAATTCCTCCCAGCAAAGATTGCGCAGTTCCTCATTATTGCTGTTTTCTGCAAGCACGCTTCCCTGTTTATCGAAAATGAATACATCTGCAATCATGTTCTCTCCCTGATAAGGGGTAAACTGGCCAATAAATTCGGGTGCATTAATATGTACGCTGATAACGCCTTCATTCTCCAGGGTAAGCCCCTTCATAATCGTCATATAGTAAGAAATCTGACTTAACGTACTCACATTAATTCCTCTTTTAAAGGTGACAGGATGTTCCGCTGCCCACAGATACGGGACATTTTCCTCCTCGATCTGCCTGGTGTATTCCGTGTTTTCCCGCTCATCCATATAGCGCGGGCCTCTCTGGAACAGCACCTGTCCGTTTTTACTCAGGGCAATACTGCTGCAGCTGTTTATCATTTCACTTGCCTCCAGCATACTTTTCGCAGCATTTTTGAAGTCCATGACAGATGCATTTCCCGCTGCAATCGCCTGAATGGAACGGTCACCCGCCAGAGCTGAAATCTCCTGAATCACCGTATCATATAGTTTTTCAACATCTTTCCCGGACTTTGTCAGCTGGTTGATCTGTATTTCATATTGATTCTGCTCACTGAGCCGCAACACTCTGGTTGTAGTGATGATACCCAGCAGAATAATCGGCAGAATAACGCAGAGCGTCAGCGCCAGCAGCATCTTCTGACGGATAGACAAATTCTTAATAAACTTTTTCCAGGATATTTTCCCAAGTATCTTTCCCATGTAAAAACCCTCCTATTGTCATATTCTATCATGGAAAATATCATGCTGGTAAACTGATTTAGACTAGAGTGTGTTTTAAAATTGCTTTCTGACGGCTGTGCGTCACAGTTTGTGGGAGATTTGTCCCGAATGAAGAGCGACAAGCGTACTATGTAACCTGAATTCGGGGCAAATATACCGCAAAGTGGGGCGTGCAGATGGCGGGAATGAATTTTAAAACACGCTCTATGCACAGATGCTTATTTGAAAAATGCTTATATTAAAGGATTTGCATCTGGTTTTCTGGATGAAACTTCCATTCCAAAGCATGATTTAAAATTGCATCTGACAGCTTAAACAGCGAAAACCCCTGCTTTATCTGTCTCTTAAGCAAGGGTAATTTTCATAATTATATCAGATTTATATTACAGTTCATATGTCAAAAATCTATAGTGATATGCTAATATTCTATCCGGGGACATTCTTTTACCAGCCGGATAAACAGCTCCATAGCAGGGCTGATCCATTTATTTTTATGATGTCCGCATACAGCAGATATTCGCACATTCCCGATATCTGTGGGGATCTCCGTTAATTCTCCGCGGTCTAATTCTTCCAGAACTGTGAATCGTGGGAGAAAAGATATGCCCGCATTGTTTTTAACCAGATTTTTTATGGTGGGAATGCTCCATAATTCTATTGTATGGTCCAGCTGTATCCCTTTATCCCGGAGATACTGTTCAAATATCTGCCGGAAGATGCAGTTCGACTCGTTGATAATCAGTGGGAGGGGAATTTTCTGGTTAGACGTTATAAAATCCGGATAATCCTGCTTTATTTCCGGAGAAGCCACGAGCGCCAGGGAATCGCTTCCAAGGGGGCAGGCAGCCAGACTGGATCCTAATCCTCCAGCCTCTTCATAGAACAGCCCTAAATCAAGTGTACCATTCATCAATTCATCACGTATGTCATAACAGTTCATGGAACGGAGATACAGCTTGGCATGGGGTGCCTTCTTGTGAAACTCCTTTAGTATAGGAGGCAGCAGATAGCAAAGCAGTGATTCTCCCACTCCAATCCGTAAATTATCCTGGCATTTTGCCAGATCACCTTCAAAGTACCGCATTTTATGTACAGAAATCATCACATCGTCCACATAAGGAATCAGCTGTTCTCCGGCTTTCGTCAGAACCATGCGCCTACCGATTTTCTCAAACAGTTTAGCAGAAAGTTCCTGCTCCAGCTGACCGATCTGAAAGGTAATGGTTGACTGTGTATAATTCAATTTGTCAGCAGCTTTTGTAAAACTCCCCTCATCCACAATTGTCCGAAAGGTTTGCAAATATTTAAGATCCATCTTCCACCTCCACATTTATTCAAAATTATTGAATCATTATTTTAATTATTTCAATTTGTTTTAATCATTGTATGATGTTATTATAACGGAAACGCCAGATTATGGCAATAGCTATTAATAGTACAACATTTACAGAAAGCAAGGAGAGAATGAATATGATTGAAATTAGATTATTTGAAGAAGCTGACAGAGATGAAGTTATCGCACTTGTGCTCAGTTGCCAGAATGATGGAACAAGGCCCGCCGTCAGCGTAGACGACCAGCCTGAACTGCTATGTATCCAGGGAAAATATTTTTCAGATGGAGGCTGCTTTTGGGTTGCCACAGATCATGGACATGTAATCGGCAGTATTGGGCTTATGAATTGCGGTAACGGCACAGGCGTATTAAAAAAGTTCTTTGTAAATCAGGCATACCGGGGAGAGCCTTATCATTTAGGCCGGAAATTATATGCTGAACTGCTTACTTTTGCAAAACAGCACGCATTTCAAGCGCTTCTTCTGGATACACCTAAGAACACGGAACGTGCTCATAAATTTTATGAAAAAGCAGGCTTCGTTAAAATCTGTGAAGTAGACCTTCCGGTACATTTTGACCATCCATATAAAGACTGTGATTTTTTTCAGTTAACAGGTCCATTTATATAACCATACCCTTTCATAATATCCTTCTTCAAAAAGGAAGGTCCTGAAAAATAAAACTCTGTAAAATATTCTGTATCCCGGTATTCCGGAAGCATTTAGATGAGCGGGAAGATACGTGACAGAATGAACTATCACGTCAAATCTTCCCGATTTCCACTGAAGCTTATCTGAAAACGTTTCCAGAGATTTTCAGACTCCTTATATACAAGGCTTCCATGATGCTTTTCCATTATTTTTTTACAGATACTAAGTCCCAGACCACTTCCGCTTCCTGACGTTCTGGACTCATTTCCACTTACAAACGGTTCAAACATATGGAGTTTCACCTCTTCCGGAATGGGATTTCCATTATCTGCAACTTCAAAAATAACCGACTTATTATGCACCTTATTTTGCCCCTCATTTTGTTCCTCATTTTGCTCCTTGATATGATCCTTAACATGCTCCTTAACATGCTCCATATTATGACTCTCATCATCATATTCATAAAGTTTCAAGCGGACTTTCGTATTGGGCGGATTATGTTTGATTGCATTGATCAAAAGATTTCCTATCACCCTCCTGATCTCTGTCTTTGCTATAAGTAATCTGATTTCCCTCTCAGGAATCTCCAGCTCCAGCTCCATTTCTGCTCTTTCAAAATCATCCATATACTCAATTACTACCTCACGCACAAATTCGGTGAAATCTGTTTCTTCATACACAAACTGATATTGGGAGTTCTCTAACTTTGTATAGATCAGTAATAATTCCACCAGTTCATTTAAATGGTCCGTCTTTTTTACGATTGTACCAATATACTCCCGTTTTTTCTCCTCCTCTTCCACCACCCCCTCCGCAATTGCTTTCGCATATCCCCTGATTGTTGTGATTGGTGTACGTAAATCATGGGCTATATTGCTAAACAGCTGCTGTTTTTCTTTTTCATACTGCTGGCGCTGCCTCTTTGCCTCACGCAGTTCCTGCGCCAATACCTGAAAAGACTCTTCAATGGCACAATACTCATACTCCGCCTGCAGTGAAAGCCGCAGTTCATAATTTCCTGCAGTCAGCTCAGCAAGTCCTGCTGCAAGCTTCTTATTCGGTTCTCCTACATGCCGTTTGATTGATTTGGCATACCACCAGATGCACATTAAAAATATCACGAAAAACCCGCCACCCAGCAATATGCTGGTATTTCTCAGCCATGCCGCCATATCTCCCTTGGGATTATAAAAAGTAAAACTGGCTTTTAGCTTTCCTGCCGGAAATTTTACAATGCCAAGATAGCGTTCCCCATCCAGTCCTTTGAAATAGGTCGTTGTGCACACGTACCGGTGTTCTTTTATTTTTGGATCTATTTTATTGATTTCTAAAACCCCTGCGATTTTAGTAACCTTTTGCTTTAACAGGTATTCAATTCCTTTCTGCTCCAGTAATTCTTCCTGGGTATAGGATGCCTTTTTTTCTAATACATTTCCCTTTGTATAGATCACCTGGTTCTGCCCATTCAGTATTTCAATCCATCCGTCAAAATCTTCCAGCGCTGTTATATCGCTCTTTTCATAGTCCTGCCCGATTACTTCTTCCGCACTGAATATATGAAGCACATCCTTATCGCTCACAAGAATATACGATGTAACTAATCCCAATATACTGGTCAGTACGATAATCAGGATGGAAAATTTGATATACTGTTTTATCAGATATATGCTCAGACTCTTTTCTTTTCTCCTCATTTTAATCTGCAATCATCTTATACCCCAGACCTCTGATCGTTCTGATATAAGACTCTCCGTTCCTTTCTCCGATTTTATCCCTGATTTTGCTGATATACACCATAATATTATTATCGTCTACGATATATTGTTCCTCCCATGCCGCCTCATAGATCTGCTTTTTTGTAAATACTCTGCCCGGTGTGCCCATGAAAAGCTTCAGTATCTTAAACTCAATCGATGTCAGTTCAACTGTCTGTTTCCCTCTGCTGAGTGTACATTGCTGCAAGTCCAATTCCAGATCATGCACTTTTAAAGGCTCATCCCCATCACTCTGACTGAGACAGTAAAACCTTCGTATATTTGCATCCACTCTTGCAACCACTTCTAAAGGATCAAATGGTTTTACAATATAGTCATCTGCACCAAGCCCCAATCCCAAGATTTTATCCGCCGTCTCTCCTTTTGCCGAAATCACTATAATTGGGAGATTCTTCTCCTTACGGATCGCTTTGATTAATTCATAGCCATTTAGATTGGGCATCATAATATCAACCATGGCTAAATCTACTTTTTCCCTCCGAAGAATCTGAAGTGCTGACAGTCCATCCCCCACCGCCAATACATCATACCCATCTTTCTCAAGATACAATCTCAATAATTCTATAATTTCCCGTTCATCATCCGCCAGTAATATTCTCTTCCTCATGTCTTGCCGCATCTCCTTTATTCAGCAGCATATGTTATCGAATATCCTGCCTTTTAAAAATATTCATTGTTATAAATATCATAACACCTGTTATTCCTAAAGTACAAGCTGCAATTAAAATCACATCTGTTATTTTAATTGACCCGCCTGTCATCAAATAGTTCACAAATCCTTCCGGCAGATATCGTAATAATTTAAAGGAACCCATGGTCACGAAATAGCTTTCCGTATACATAAGAATCAGGACTATAAAAAATGTTACAAAGGGACCAAAGTAAGTCCCCGCCAAAAATGCTGCTGCACTTAAAAGAATATAATTTGCCGCCCAGCAGAGGACTGCAGCAAATACTCTATAATTCGTCAATCCATCTATGGATATGGCAAATGTTCCGGTCCCCATATCCGCGGGTATTATAATCCAATAATAACAGCCTATTATCGTTACCGTTAAAACCAAAGACATTATGATCACCACTGTAGTCATTACAAATAATTTTGCCAGAATGACCTGACTTCTTTTTCCAACTCTGAGCAGGCTTGTCTTAATCTGCCCCCTCTCTATTTCGCCGGAAAACTGTAACGAAGCGGTTAATATAACTAAAATGCCGATTATTCCAAAACCAGATAATATATTCCAGACCGAAATGAAATAATCCATGCATGAAACCAGCGTCTGGGTAGACGCCCCTGCCCGTGTAACTGTCACATTCCCACTTCCTATTCCAAGGGAAATCAAAATTACTAACAAACAGGGAATCAAGAGCATCCGGCTTGATTTTCTTTTTCCCATCTTATACAACTCCATCCTATATACTTGCAGCAAATTCATCTTCCTGCCCCCTCTCTATTTCATCAATTCAATCAAAGACTTCCCTCTTTGTCTGATATTTTCGTATGTATCCATGCAGGTAATTTTCCCCCTGCTTAAAACTGCAATTTCATCCGCAAGTTCTTCCACTTCCGTCAATTGATGGCTGGAAAAGATAATTGAAGTATTCTGCTGTTCACACAATTGTTTCAATCGGCCTGTGGTTTCCTCTATTCCTATGGGATCCAGACCTACGAAAGGTTCGTCTAAGATCAGCAGCTCCGGCTTCGTAATAAGCGCCTGTGCCAAGGCAAGCCGTTGTTTCATCCCAAAGGAAAAGGTCTTTACCCGCTTCTTCTTTGCATCTGCCAAATCCACAAATTCCAGAATCTCGTCTATCTGACTGGCTGCATCTCGTTTCCCTAATCCTTTTGTAATCATCATGGGTATTTTCAAATTTTCACAGGCAGTCAGGTCGTCAAAAAATGTGACGTCAACTAGCGATCCGATCCGGCTTTTCTGTTCCAGGTCCTCCGGATTTAACAGCCGGTCCCGGAAATAAATTTTACCCTTATAATGAACTCCCAGTCCCAGGATCGTTTTTAGAAGCGTTGTCTTTCCTGCCCCATTTCTCCCCAGCAGCCCCACGATGTGACCTGACTCCACTTCCAAATTCACATCTTTTAATACTTCCTCGGTCCGATAGCCTTTTGTCATATGTTCAATTTTCAATATCAAATCTCTTTTCATTGTATTTCCTCCGACTATATTTTCAAACACGCTCCGGTATCGTCCTGCGTAATTAAAGATTTATGATATAAACAATGCAGCAGATTATTCCCAGATTCATTATGATAAATGCCCCGCAGCTGATCCTTACACATTTTCGCTCCGCCTCTGTCTCCATCTCTTTTTTACTCTTTCGGCTTAAAAGATAAATAAGAAATCCTCCCATATTCTGTCCTGACAGACCGATGACTGTCCAAAGCCCCGGGCGCATTCCTCTGCTCTTTGCATCCTTATAAATCCATTTCCCCAGATGATAAAAAAACACCACCATTGCCGGTACCAATAAAACCAATCCTGTTATCAGCCATATCATACTATTCATGTTCATATCCTCCATATTCTCTATATTATTTCTTCTCAAGTGATATACATAGCATATACCTGCTCTCTTATCCTCAGCTATTCTTAACCTTAACTCAACCTTAAAAATGCAGGAAATATGCATTCCACACATTTCCTGCTCATCATTTCTTTGATATTTTGTTGTCTATCAGTTGCCCTTTACCTGTTTTCTCTGCATTTTCCTCTCTGAGACCAGTTCCTTTGTTTCAGCTTATTTCAACATATTCAGATACATATCTAACCGCTCGTTCACATATCCGGCAAACAGGTTTTCCATCGCCAGAAGACTATGATTTGAACCATAGTATGCATCGAATGCATTGTAATAACTTATCCGATCCGTAAATTTTATGTCAATTGGCGGATACCCCGCTTTCATAAGTTCTAAATTTACAAGGAGACGGCCAGTTCTGCCATTTCCGTCAATGAACGGATGAATCCCCTCAAACTCAATATGAAATAGTGCCAGGCGTGAGATGATATGCTCTGTACTTTTCTCGTATTTTTGCAAGAGCTGTTCCATACAAGGCATAATGCGATATGGCTGTACGGGTTCATGTTTTGCTCCCATGATACGCACAGGCACCCGGCGGTAAACACCACGGTCTTCTCTTTTATCTGCCAACACAAGATAATGTATTTCTTTGATAATCCGTTCAGAAAGAGGTATCTGATCTTTTACCAGTTCACCAACAAATTCAAATGCATCTTTATGGCCTACTGCTTCCATATGGTCCTTTAGTGGTTTCTTGTCAATTGTAAGTCCCCTCAAAACCATGTCCGTTTCACGTAGTGTCAATGTATTGCCTTCGATTGCATTTGAATTATAGGTATACTCAACCGTAAATTCTTCATTAAGTCTTTCAATTTCTCCTTCGGTCAATGGACGTCTGGAATCTAATTCTTTCTTTTTGCTGTCAATCATATCCAGCAAACTATCAGCAGACTTATAACGGCCATCTGACGGCTTTATAGCATCATGGGGTATTTTCCACCCACGGCCTTCTTGGTAAGCGCCAGGTATTTTTCCTTCAGCACAAAGAATTCTGACCCGCCTGTCTGAAATGTTCCACTTTTCTGCGGCTTGTTTTGTTGTCATTGACATCTTCATCACTTCCTTCTTTAGTTGTTATTATACCCAATTATCGGAATAATAGCAAGCTATTCGGAATAATATAGTGTCTTTTATCGGAACAATACGACTTTGGATTATTTTTATATTTGCACTGATACGATAATCGTTCTGGCCTACGGGAACGTGGAAATATCTGCTTTTAGCACAGCTACAATCTGATACACTTCCATCCCCCAGCAACTGATCCTTACATATTTTGTTTTCTAAAACTGCCCGAACCCTTAAAATTTTAATCCCGTTTCTATCATGAACCCGCTTAGCCTATATCTTGTTTACACATCCCTTAATCCTTTCACAAAAGGTATCAGGCAAAGAATTAAAATAATTCCAAAGATCCCAATCACAATACCTGCCACCATATGGCTCCAAACCATGGTAAGACACATGCCTACACCTAGCAGCAACGCTCCCAAGATACCAATCAGCGTTGCCCCAATTGTTTTGCCTGACAGCCTGATGGGCGCCTTATTTTCCATCCTTCTCCAGACAAATACCATAATAAAAAGCACTGCTATACCAATTCCTCCCATGATAATACCGGGTCTGAATGCATTCCACTCCTGAATCAAAGCCATGCACATACCCAAGGCAAATAAAATTCCTCCAATTGTCCCTAATATCATAGATACAAATGTACTTTTTTTCATTATTAGTTACCTGCCTTTCTGGATACTTTTCTGTTATTCTGTTCTTCTGTCAGCCTTGTTCGGGCTTCTTCTACTGATTCGCCTTCTTTCGTAAGATAAAGATCCACGAATTTATCGGCAATTTTGTTGAAGCCACCTACTGCAGCTGTTTCAATTTTCTTGTAACTGCCGACTGCACCTGTCTCAATTCTCTTGTAACCGTCAACTACTCCTGTCTCAATTTTCTTGTAGCCGCCGACTACTTCTTTAGCAATTTTTTGATTTGCTTTTACTAATTTTGATTTCGCCATTCTCTTATTCTCCAATTCTTTTTATTTTGTCTGTGTTTTATTTGATGATAAGAGAATAGCTTTTTAATATTTGTATCATGTTTGATTTTTGTTTCTGAAATATTAATTTATTATTTGTTATTTTCAAAACATACCGCATACTGCTCCAGAACCAGATTAGTACCAGCTATTATTGCCGATTCTTTTGGTAAGCCCGATGGACAGATCCTGATAGCCCTCTCTCTATGACCAAGCATCTGATCCTTCATCAGTTGTTCCATATAGGGAAATATGAAAGCTCCTTTGTATAATAATTCTCCGGATACAAATACGACCCCCACATCCAGGAGATTCATCATCGTAGTTAAAGATGCTGCCAGTAACCTGCATTCCCGCTCAACCACCCAGACAGCGTCTGCTGCTCCTTCTTCATAGGCATCCATAATTTTTTCCCAGCTTGTTAAGGAATTATCTTTTTCCATGGCAGACCGTAAAACATTTGGTATCGCGGCATAGAGTTCCAGACAGCCATGATTCCCGCAGCTGCATCGCTCTCCATCCAAATTAACCGTAGTATGTCCGATTTCACCGCAGTATCCATGAATACCCTTGTAAGGTTTCCCATTTAAAATCAGTCCCCCTCCAACTCCGGTATCTACAATTAATTCCAGAAAACTTTCTTCTCGGACACCGGCTCCATAATATCGTTCTGCCATCGCCAATGCCTGGGCATTATTTTCTATATAGACAGGACATGCAAATCTTTCCTTAAAATAACTGGCTACCTCTATCTGATGCCAATCCTCAAAATTCGAAGGTTTTAAAATTGTCCCATTCATGCTGTCTAAAGGACCAGGGGCTGTAATACCAACACCAAGCAATCTATCCACACCTCCGTCTTCTTTCAAAAAATCAAACGCTTTCTGACAAAGACAGTTGAGCATCTGTATTGCCGGAACCCCTTTTTTCTGTGGAAACTTTTCAACCATCAGTATGTCTCCAGAAAAATCGCAAAGTCCGACGCTGCAGATATCCCTGGCAATATTAATGGATAAGATCCTGTATTTTTCAGGATTTAACTTTATCGTTACAGACGTTCTGCCTACTTTCCCCGTAACCAGCTGGTCTTCAATCACAATACCTTCACCCAGCAATGTATCAATTAAAACAGAAATAGCCGCTCTGGTCAGTCCTGTCCGCCTGGATAAATCCGCCCGTGACATAGGCTGCTGCCGAAGAAAATTAATAATACTTCTTTGGTTGCGCAGCTTCATATTATTTGCATTTCCCATGGTAATCCCCTTTTCAAACAATCATTTTGATCATCATAATCTATTTTTAATAGTTTGTCAAATCAATTGACAAACTCTATTTCACATGCTATATTTCATATATAGAAAGGCAGGTGGTCCACATGGATATAACCTATTTATGCCCGCGTGCCGCCAAAAAGCGCTTCGGAAAGGTTAGAAAATACCAGTTCTGCGGCCAGCTGACGGAGTCCATACCAGTTTCCCACGCCCATCTTTTCGTACATTACCTATCATACACAAAGTGTAATTTAATCAGCAAAACTCAAATTTAGTGTTTTATAACCACATTGGCTCACTATGTTCTTGCTAAATAAAAACTTGAATTGTTCGAAATATATTTGTAACATGAAATTGTACGCTCTAGAGTCTGTTTAAAACACACTTCCAAAATGTAAAAGGAGGAACTTTAATCATATGAAATCTATTGGTATTGATATAGGAACAACCACCATTTGTTCCGTTCTGATTGATGCATCCAGTAAAACTTTACTGGATGCATCCACACAACCCAATCATTCTGCACTGTCCGGTGCTCAGTCCTTTGAACGCTTGCAGGATCCCTCTGTCATCCTGGATACCTGCACTGCAATGGTAAATCATTATCTGGAATCCTATTCAGACATTGTCAGCATCGGTATCACAGGGCAGATGCATGGGATACTTTATGTAGATCATCAGGGGCAGGCAGTAAGCCCCCTCTTTACCTGGCAGGATGGAAGAGGTGATGCCGCCACGGAACAGACCTTGACCTACGCAGGCTTTTTATCTGCCAGGACAGGATACGCTATGGCTGCCGGATTCGGTATGACCACACATTTTTATAATCATCTGAACCGGCTGATTCCCTCTGATGCCGCTTCTCTTTGTACGATTCCAGACTATATCGCTATGCGCCTGGCTAACCGCAGTACCCCTTTGATTCACCAAAGTATGGCTGCCAGTCTTGGAATGTATGATATAAATCACAGGCAATTTGATCTTGCCGCGGTTACATCTCTTGGTTTATCAGCAGATATACTGCCGGAAATTGCCTGCGGTGAATGCTATATAGGAAAAACAGCTTCCGGTATTCCGATCACGGCAGCTCTGGGAGATAATCAGGCGAGTTTTCTGGCTTCTGTGAATTCGGAAGATGCCTGTCTGGTAAATGTAGGTACCGGCAGTCAGATTTCTATTATGACACGGACTCCATACCAGTCAGCCCAAATTGAATGCAGGCCTTACCTGGGCGACACATATCTGCTGGCGGGCTCCTCCCTGTGCGGCGGATATTCCTATTCCCTTTTGAAAAATTTCTTCGAAGAAACCCTGGAGCAGTTTGGCATCTCTCCTCAGATTTCCACGTATGAAGTCATGAACCGTATGGCTTTTGATGCAGCTGCCCACGCTGAGACATTAAAAATAGACACCAGATTTTGCGGCACAAGACAGGATGCTTCTATTACTGGTTCCATTCAAAATCTCAAGATAACAAATTTCCATCCCGGCGATTTTGCCCTTGGCATTCTTCAAGGTATCTGCACAGAACTTTATGATTTATATACGCAGTTTCCCGAAGATGTAAAACCTATCAAAACTCTGATTGGAAGCGGGAACGGAATTCGAATGAATCCACTGCTCCAACAGCTGTTTGCCAGTACATTTAAGGCTGAGCTTGCCATTCCCGGCATAAAAGAAGAAGCCGCTTATGGATGCGGCCTCTTAGGATTAAAATTAAGGTCATAAAAGTAACAATTAAGGTAATTCTGGTCTTCTGTATTGTAGCAGAAGACCATTGATCTATTAATTTCACTCACCTATTCGATAATGTTAATATTCACCACAAAATTAGAAAACTTTGGATTTAACATCCCTGCAATTACTGCCGGACGTTTATTCTCGTTTCTCCAAATAAACACTCACCACCAGCAACACAATAAACATCATAACAAGCACCGCACATAAGGTTCCGGCAATAACAACGAAATATTGAAACTTATATATAGCATATAGTATTATAAAAACAAACGTAAAACAGCATATCACATAATTCATAATCTTAATGACTAAATGACTGCTTTTCATAACCAGATATAAATCTCTTTCATCTGCGTTTTCCGCAAGCTCTTCCAATACTCCTTTTTTTGAAAATGCTCTTATTAAATTAACCGCTGAAAGTGCAATGAGCAAAGCACCTGATATCATGAATCGTTGTTCAGAATAGTTGAAATAAGCAGCGAAACATATAATAGCTAAAACTGCTGTTGTAGTACCAATTATGAGACTACGTTTATTTAATACTTTCATTTTCTTTACCCTCCATTTTTGAATTTTCTCTTAGACAACATAATTCCTCAATGCTTACGCCAAAAATTTCAGAAATATGGAATGCAAGCATAAGAGATGGATTATATTGTTCTTTTTCAATAGAAATAATCGTTCTTGCTGACACATGAACCAAATCTGCAAGCTGTTGTTGCGTTAAACCCATACTCGTTCGTAATTCTTTAACTCTGGTCTTCATACAACACCCCTTTTCAATGTGAAGTACACTTCTTATGAAGTTAACTTCATATTATACCAAAAAATTGCATATGTCAATATAAACATGAAGTCAGCTTCATACAAAAACAGCCTGAATGATTTTCACCACCCAAGCTGTCTCTTTATCTTTTCCTTCCCCACGGTGACGGGCATCCCGAATGAGTACATCTGTTTTTCCATCCAATGGATATACACAGCACCGCAATCACCAGCAGACAGATCATTCCAATCAGAACAACCAGATAACTTTCTGTCAAATCAAATATAAAACCATAAGCTGGGATCAGAATTATGGATGCAATAGGAGCGCCCATTGACACCTTTGCAAATATTTTTTCATAGTCTTTCTGTCCATAAAACTTGATTGTCAGAATTGGTGCTAAAACCATGATTGACGAACTGACCAGTCCATGCAGAAATGTTGATAAGCTAAAAATCAAAAATCCACTTCCACTTAATAAAAATCCTGCAATTGCAACAAAACCAATTCCAATTATTCCATAACACGTCTTGAGGCTCCCGATTTTATCACTAATTATACCAATTGCAATGGAACCCACAGCACTTCCGACAGAAGCATATGCCAATGCATTACCTGTTTCCCTGGTACTATAGCCCAGCAGAGAACCGTAAGTGGGAATATGCTGTGTAAAAACCCCAATCCCAGTGATTGCAATCATAAAAAACAACAGCAGATAAAACGAAGTAGACCGAAGCGCTTCCTTTTCTGATATAACCAGTGTATGCTCAATCCGCTCTATTTCATGAACCTGCTCTGCTTCATGAACCTGCTCTGTTGCACCCTTTTTATCAGGCTGGCTTCCGCCTCCGAACGGCTCCAGTTTTATATCTTCCGGTCTGTTTTTAAGCAGTATCAGTGCCGTTAATACAACCACTATAAATGCAGCTCCTCCTATATAAATATAACCGGTCCGCCAGCCCCTGCCGGAAATAATATTGGATGTAACAGGCTGAAATACTGCACCGAACAGTCCGACGAATGCCATTTGGATACCCATCATCATTCCCGCGTTTTTTGCAAACCACCGATTAATGAGAATCGGTCCTAACAGACTTACCAGAATTGTGGCTCCCATTGCATAGGGAATTGCCAACAGATACCATCCATATACCGCATTCATAAATCCCATTCCAGCAAAAGAAAGCGCCTGCAAAACGGCACCTGCAATTGCCACAATACGGATATCATATTTATTAATTAGTTTTCCTGCAAATGGAAGCCATAAGACCATAACAATTGAAGTAATGCTAAAGTAAATGGACAGGGAGCCCATTCCCACTCCTATCTCCTGTGAAACGGGATACAGAAACAGCCCTGATGTCATATTAATTCCACCCCCGGCAAATCCCCGGATCAAAATAACGCCAAGCAGAATCAACCATGCATAATGTAATTTATTTCTTTTCATTGGCTACAGCTCTATACGGCACACCTTTTTTTAATCATTCTATATATAAGCAATATCAATTTTTTTACCGAATGCCGATATTCTCCTTTATCTATTTTCATAAATAAGTGTCTGCCTTTCTCCCTTTTTTATTCGCTTTATATGATTGTAAATTGCTGAACATCACTGCAATAAGATAAGCTATTTAACTTAATAGGTATCTTTCAGTAAAAATAGTAAACCCCTGCATATCCATCGGAAACAACCCCTCAGAATCGCATAAAATACAAGATTATACGAATACTAATCAGGATTATAAAGATTAGGATGGTGAATCAGGTATGAATAAGCTGGAAAATAAAACAGCACTTATAACATCGGCAACAAAGGGAATCGGTCTTGCCTGTGCCTTAAAACTGGCTGAAAGCGGAGCTACCGTCTATATGGGTGTGCGCCGTGTAGAAGCAACCCAGGAGATATGTGATCAATATAAGTCAAAAGGCTATAAAATGTTTCCTGTCTTCTTTGATGCCACCGACAAGGCAAGTTATGCATCCATGGTGGAAGAAACCGTGAAACATACCGGCAGGATCGATATATTAATCAATAATTTCGGTGTGGGAAAGCCCTCAGAGGATTTGGACCTGGTAAACGGAAATGAAGAGGCTTTTTTCGAGATACTGGACTTGAACTTAGGCAGTGTTTACCGCATAACCAAACTGGTCATCCCACATATGATTCAGGGCGGCGGCGGTTCCGTAATAAACATCTCATCCATCGGCGGTATGATCCCGGATATCACCAGAATAGGCTATGGTGTGTCCAAAGCAGCAGTGAATAACATCACCCAGCAGATCGCTATGCAGTACGCACGCCAGAACATCCGCTGCAACGCCGTCTTACCCGGTCTTACAGCCACAGATGCAGCATTGAAAAATATGCCGGAAGCATTTATTAAATCTTTTTTGTCCCATGTACCTTTAAACAGAATGGCTTCTCCGGAAGATATCGCCAACGCCGCACTGTTTTTTTCCAGTGATGATTCTTCTTATATCACAGGGCATATTCTGGATGTTGCCGGTGGATATGGAATCGGCACCCCTCAATATGCTGATGTGATCAGGTCAGCGGATAAATAAGCAGCCAACTCCGTAATTTCTTTTGTAAAAGATCACAGTCCTATTATTGGCTTAACAAAAATGCCATAACGTCCCAATTTATGTGTTATTTGCCCCACAATTCAATGGATGCAATCCACTTCATCTGCTGAATAAGGCATAAATATCACGGAAATTGGGATAATTCCCCAATATCGCAAACAGGCATTTCCTTTTCCCCTAATTCAGCAAAATAAATATTCCCAATTTACTCTTTTCGGTTTATAATTCTTAATATAGTGTCTGATTTTTATAATTCCAGTCCAATTTCCGTAAAAAACATTAAAATATTGTCATTATTAACATCACGTTTTGCAAGGAACTCACATGTAAGACAAGACGTTTCGCAAAGAACTCACATGTAAGACGAGACTTCAAAAGGACGTTTCGAAAGGAGGCAGCACAATGAAAAACAATCCTGTCAACAGTGAAATTCTTCGGGAACAGGTTACACATGGTAATCAGGATTTTCAGTTACAGCTTTATAAAGATATGGAATACCATGAAAAAGGATTAATCCTTTATAATCACTGGCATGAAGAAGCAGAAATATTTTTTGTTACGGAAGGAGCAATCGAACTTGTCGTAGACGGTATTTCGATATTTGCCGAGAAAAATACCGTGGTTCTGATTCCGCCCAATCTCCTCCACTGCGCTTACCAATACCAAAATCAAAAATGCCGTTTTACATCCATCGTTTTCCATGCAGATTTTATTGCCAGTAAGAATCCGGACATCATTCAGACACAGCAGCTGGACCCCTTTTTTGACAATACCTTTATCTCCTCCTATGTATTGTCTCATACGGAGCGGAAAAACGAAACGGTACAGCAGCTTTTAGCTGATCTGATACATAATTATTCCTCTTTTGAACCTTATCGGGAACTTATTATTAAGGGCTGTCTCTATCAGATTTTGTATCATTTGCTGCAGAAGGAGAAAAAGCATAATCTGAAATCGGTCTCTGACTATGTTAACGAAGAGAGGAAAAAGAAAATCCTCAGCTTTATGGAGGCAAACTATCAAAATCCTCTGGATCTGAATGAACTTGCTACCGCTATTTCTCTGAGCAAAGAACAGTTCTGCCGTTTTTTTAAACATTCTTTTCGCACCACACCCATTCATTACCTGAACAAATACCGCATTAACCGGTCCATGGATTTGTTAAAGGAAACCAGTAAATCTATTATAGAAATCGCAATTGAGGTAGGGTTTGACAGCAGCAATTATTTTTCTGTCTCATTTAAAAAAACAACCGGAATGACCCCAAGCCAATTTCGTAAAATGACATGATTTTAATAATCTCTGACAGAATCGTAAATGAATTTTCTCTGAAAGAATTATATAATACAAGCAAATATAATTTATAGGAGGTTCGATATGTCATTCTTTACTCGTGGAGAAAATTATCTGGAATATCATAATGCCGGTGAAACATTACGGATTATGGCGTGGGGAAAAAACAGTCTGCGCGTGATTTCTGTACCTAACGGTCCGCTGGATCTCTCCAGCAGTGCACTGCTCCCTCAGGAGACAGTACAAACAATCATTACAGCCGGTGAAGACACCGCAGAGATTTCCAACGGAAAAATCTCGGCACTTATTGATACCCGCGGCTGGAACAGTGCTGCTGTTGTAACTTTTTACAACGACAGGAAAGAAGTAATTTTAAAAGAAATTGATGGCGGAGGCGCACTGATTCGCAGAGCGCGGCATTTTAATCCATATGTAGGGGGCGATTACCGCCTGAAAGTTACTTTTGAATCCGATCCCCAGGAAAAGATCTACGGCATGGGACAGTATCAGCAGGATATTCTTGATCTAAAAGGATGTAATCTGGAACTGGCACACCGTAATTCACAGGCATCTGTTCCTTTCTATGTTTCCAGTTCAGGCTATGGATTTTTCTGGCATAATCCGGCGGTAGGCAGTGTATCCTTTGGTAAAAACACAACGGAATGGAGAGCTGACAGTACGAAGAAAATGGATTATTGGATTACTGTTGGTGATAATCCTGCTGAAATAGAATCCCAGTACAGTACCGCAACCGGCAAAGCACCTATGATGCCTGAATACGGATTAGGTTTTTGGCAATGCAAACTGCGCTATTATAATCAGGAACAGGTTCTGAAAATTGCACGGGAATACCATAAGCGCAAAATACCTGTTGATGTATTTATTATCGATTATTATCACTGGCCCCGCTGCGGCGATTTCCGTTTTGATGAGAATTTCTTCCCGGACCCTGAAGCAATGGTGGAGGAACTCCGGTCTTATGGCATGGAAATAATGGTTTCTGTCTGGCCTCAGGTTGACTGGCGCAGCGAGAATTTTGAGGAGATGCAGCAAAAAGGTCTGTTAGTCAAGACCGATCATGGCATGAATGTCCAGATGAATTTCCAGGGAAATAATGTATTTTATGATGCCACCAACCCGGAAGCCAGAGAATACGTCTGGAATAAATGCAAAGACAATTATAATAAATATGGCATAAAAGCATTCTGGCTGGATGAAGCTGAACCGGAATTTGGCACCTATGATTATGACAATTACCGTTATTATAGCGGAAGTGTATTACAGCAGGGAAATATCTATCCTAAGGAATACGCCCGTGGCTTTTACGAAGGGCAGAATTCCAATGGCCAGAAAGACATCCTGAACCTTGTTCGCTGTGCCTGGGCAGGCAGCCAGCAATATGCCGCCTTAATCTGGTCGGGAGATATCCACTCTACTTATCAGGACTTTCGTAATCAGATTGTTGCGGGATTGCAGATGGGACTATCCGGAATTCCATGGTGGACTACCGATATCGGCGGTTTTCATGGTGGCAATATACACGATGCGGACTTCCAGGAACTATTGGTCCGCTGGTTCCAATTCGGTGCATTCTGTCCTGTAATGAGGCTTCACGGCAACCGCCTTCCACGGGAACCCCTCTATAAAGCAAACGGGGAAGAAACTGAAGGTACCGGCGCAGATAATGAAATCTGGAGCTATGGAGAAGAAAACTACCAGATTATGAAAAAGTTCATCGGAATACGTGAATTGCTCCGGGATTATACCCGAAACCTGATGGAGGAAGCACATAAAAATGGTGCCCCCGTTATGAGAACGATGTTCTACGAATTTCCAAAGGACACAGTTGCCTGGGATCTGAAGACCCAATACATGTACGGTTCCGATATTTTAGTTGCACCTATGGTAGAAGCCCACGCTGTTTCCCGAAAAGTGTATCTGCCAGAAAACAGCAGCTGGACCTCTGCAAGAACCGGCGAGGTTTTCCAGGGCGGACAATGGATAGATGCAAAAGCAGACATCGATACGCTTCCTGTATTTCTTCGTGACGGCAGACAAAGTTACCTGATCAGACAGATTTAAATCATTTGTGCACCGCCCGCAAACAGGGCAGTATATGTGCTTTTCAGCATATATACCGCCTTGTTTTGTATCTTATAGACCTCACACTTCTTCCACCGGAAGTATAATTTCCGTCACCGCCCCAAAGCCATCATCCATATTAGAAAAATGGATTTGTGCTTTATCTTTATACATCAACCGAAGTCTCTGCACCGCATTTTGAAGTCCTACATGCCTCCTGCCGTCATAGACAATATTATTCCCCTCCTCCAGCGCTCCCAGCACTTCTGGGGGAAATCCTTTTCCGGTGTCAGACAGGGTCACATACATATATTTTCCATCTTCATGTTCTTCCAGAGCCAGATACATGGTGATTTCAATATGCTGATCCAGGGAAACCGCATGGATGACTGCGTTTTCCACCAGCGTCTGCAGCAGAAGTGCAGGAAGAAGGCAGGCACTCACATCATCATCCTGTATTACTTCGAAGGCAAAAGCCCCGTCTCCATACCTTAGTTTCTGTATGCGTATATAATTCAAAACGTGCTTCAATTCCTCTGAAACCGTCCGCTTAGAAGACGCATCCCGAAAAATATATCGCATATAATCTGAAAGCATTCCGGTAATGGTAACAATTCTGGATTCTTTTGCTTCCTCGGCTATTCCATGGATAATGCTCAGGCAATTGAGGAAAAAATGAGGATTGATCTGCTCCTGAACGTAATCTAGTTCTATTTTCTGCCGCTCCAGTTCCTTTTCATAAATCTCAATTTTCAGCTGCTTGATTTTTCGTAAGAGCCCTTTGAACTCATTGCTCGCCTGTTCCAGTTCAATAATATTGTTGGTTCCGTTTTCATTGATCCACTGTTCCTCTTCTGTCCGCTTAAGCCCATCGATAAACTGCCTCATGGGAACTAAAATTCTGCGGTAATAATTATACGCTCCAAATAAAAGACCTGCTGCAATCAGGACTGCAAAAATTGTAAGAAACATCTGCATCTGAATTACATTCTCCAATATGCCATGCTCCGGATAAATAATCATGTATATCCTTCCGCTGTATCCGATTTTATAACTGTACAGTTCTTTCTGATCTTGAGCCATTGACTTTTGAATCAGTTCATCATATTCATATTTCTGAGAATCTTTCACTGTCATAATAGCTCCATCCGGTTTTTGTATAAACGGAATGACCTGATACCCCTTCGTCTTCTGAGTCAGATTGTGAAAAATCCATTCCACAGGAATCAGACAGCCGGATGCCACGCCGTCTACGTAGCATAAACCTGCGATATAGTCCTTCTCCCCATCATTAAAATAAGTCCATTTTGCAATATTTTTATCCTTGTCCGCTTTCAGAAAAGACAGCAGGCGCCTGATCTTTTCACTTTTCTGACTGGAACGATAGTAAATTCCGGTATCCAGAATCAACAGGTCTGACTGGCTGTCATAAACATAGAAGTTACTGGCTTCCGCATATCTGATTTTCAGAATCTGATTCTGCTCCATCACATTCAGAAGCAGACTATAGTACTGTCCGTCTGTAGGTCCGATGTCAGATGGAATCTGTGCAATATCCAGTTCACGGCTCATCCGCGTTATCTGTTCCGCATGAATCTGTTCGATATCACGGTTGATCTGCGTCACATAAAGCTCCGCCGTATCCTTGATATATTGGTAAGCCAGCGTCCTTGCCTGTTCCATCCCCCGGAACATAATCACCAGAACAGCCAGCAGAAGCAAGACCACCGGAACCAGAATCCGCATCGTCATTTTTGCAAAACTTCCCCGTTTTTTATAAAAAAGTAATTTTGTTATTTTCATGAAATGTTCTCCATTTATATTGAAGCACGCAGATGGCTGTAATGTATCAAACACGCAAAACAGCACTTAGCAGCAACTCTCAAATGTTCCTGCTAAGTACTTCATCAAATTATTTTTTGAATTTTCTCAAAGTTATTTTCAAAGTATGTTTGAAATTCCATCTTCCTGACTGTCGTGCTAGAGCGTGTTTTAAAATTGCTACACCTTGGTTATTTTAACCAAATTAATATTG
>UQGG01000056.1 GCA_900540475.1 uncultured Robinsoniella sp.
AAATCCATTCTCTGGGGAACCCCACCACACCCCTTTCAATGCCTGCCATAATGGCAGCAGGGTCTTGGAACCCGTTATTAGTAAATGCGCAGCATGTAAATGGAGCAGCTCCATTCATTAATTCATGGCTGGTGGCAGGACCTTTTGAATCACCAGTTGCCGATGAGATTTACGGTACTGAGATACCGGACAATCCAAATTTGGCCATGCAGGCAGTTGCTTCTGCATCGTCAGCTACGTTTAATACAAATCCACCGGGGTTTTTAAACGATGGTTCCACCAGAAACCAATGGGTGACAGAAGGATCAGAGATACCCTGCTGGGCACAGCTGGAATGGAATGAGCCTATTACGGCAGGCAGTGTAGGGATTACACTGTGGAATGACGGGCGTCATAAAAACCAATGGTATGATCTTGTTTTCACTTATGCCGATGGAACCAAGAGTGATCCCATACGAGTAGACAGTACCTATCAAACCGCCGATCATCCCACGGTATACAAGCCGGAGATCCCATTAGAAAATGTGAAAACATTGCAGGTAATCGTTGATGACGGGCTGGAGCCTTATCCTGGAATTACAGGTATCAGCGAAATAGAAGTTTACGAATATCCATTGAATGAAGCGGAATCAGCTGTAAAAGGCATTTCTGATGAAAGAGCAGAGATAGAGGAAGCGATAACAGAGGAAGCGATAACGGAAGAAGCGATAACAGAAGAAGCAATAACAGAAGAAGCAATAACAGTAGAAGCAGCAGAAGAAACGACGGCAGAAACAGTGGCAGAATCAGCTGCAGAAACATCAGAAGAAACATTTGAAAAAATGTCAGAAAAGGCAGCGGCAAGAACGGTGCAGGAAGAACCAGCAAAAGTGATGGATAGGCAAGATGCTTTGCCAGTAGATGAAGCTGTACAGGAGGCGGTGACAGAACAAGCTGTAACCGAAGAAGTAATTACGGAAAAGACCGCAACGGAAGAAGCGGAGTCAGAAAAACCATTTACAGAAGCTGTGGCATCGGATAGAGCGGCAGCAGAACAAACAATCGTACCAAAACTGGGAGAAAGCATGACTCAGGATGGACAGAAATGGGAGTATTTCGATGACCGTATCTGGAACCGTACCTATGATGATTACCAGGACTTATATGGATATTACGGTGTTAAAAAGGGCGTTGATACCAAAAATAAATACGTGTACGCCCATACATATGTATATAGTGACACGGAACAGGAAGTCCAGTTCCGGTTTGGCAGTAGTGGTGAGCATCGTTTGTATGTAAATGATATTGCTGTAACAAGTCCATCCAAGCCGTCTGAGGTTCAAAAGGATATGGTAATGAAGGACATTCAGCTAAAAGAAGGATGGAATAAGATTCTGCTTCAGATCAGGCATACCTATACAGATGATAAAAATGCCAATGGGGTGCCAATCGCAAAAGATAATGATGTTTATTATCTTGGATTTTATGGCAGGATCACAGATCAGGAAGGAAATGAGCCGGAAGGCTTAACCTATTCCGTGACAGGAACTGACAGTGATTTGTCCATCACCACGGCAGGGCTTTCTTCTGATGATGTGGTACAGGATGGAAAGCCCGGAAGAGGCCTGCCCCAGAACGTATTGCCTATGGGATATACGGAGTGGCCCTACGTGTGGAATGAGTCCCAGTATAATCAGGATCAGTTTAATCTGGAAGCATCCGCTTTCCAATTCATGGCTGACGGAGGCAGACCCGGCTATACATGGGAAGTTACAGAAGGATCTCTTCCGGATGGACTGGAGCTAAAGAGTAACGGAACCATAGATGGAATCGTAGAAGCGGACCCGGGTGATTACGGCTTCACAGTACAGGTAACGGACAAGGATGGGTCTGCTGCACAGCAGTCATATACCCTGAAGGTCAAAGAACGCCCAAATAAATGGTTTGAGGAAGGCCGTGTCAGTGCATTAAGCCACTGCATTCCTGTCTACCAGTATTTCGTAGATCCGAATTTCTCGGCAGATATGTGGGCAGAACGTGCCAGCAGACAGGGGCATTCCCTGGTATCCATTGAGGCATTGCAGCAGAATTATTACTGGCCGTCCCGTTTTGCAGATCCCAATCACGACAGGAATAAATATCTGCCAAAGGATGAAAACGGAAATGTCGTAGATGGATTAAAACAGTTTGAGGAAGCAGTAAAACGTTATGGAATGAAATTTGGATTGTATTATGCTACAGAGGGAGGCGGACTGCAGCATTATTCTACGGATGTATTTGTGCAGAATGTGGAAGATTTAATATTACGCTATGACCCGGCATATCTGTATTTTGACGGCCCTCAGGCAATGGGAGGCGCAAATTACGATGTAATGTACAGCAATGTACGCAACTACAGTGATGAAATTATAATTGATGCCAATGTCTGGGGTTCAGAATACGGAGATCCGGATTTACGAACCGGTGAATGCAGTGGTATCTACGGACATGAGCGGGGATCGAAACTAACGAAGCGCACAATTATGGAACCATGGAAATCCCTCCATACAAAAAATAATTACACACCATACTATGCAAGAAGGGATGACTACCGGCTTGTCTCCCAGGAGATGGTGATGAATGCCGGAAGAGGTATGGTGGATAATAATGACCAGATGCCGTTAATGAGCAGAGGTACCAACTGGGATTCTCCGGAGGATGTGGCGCAGAGATATCCAAAATCCGTCCAGGAATTTGTGGATGCAAGAGAGGGACTGGCGGGCTGGTTTGCCCCGGAAGGAAAGTCAGAGCGTCATGAATCAACTACAGGAACCCAGCCTTACTTTCTGAATGGATCGAACTGTCAGTGTACGGATGATGGAGCAGGCAATATTGACCACTTTGAAAATGGGCATGGACCAAAATGGGGATATGCAATGTCCCGTGACAATAACGTGTACCTGCATATTATGAAAGGTCCGGACAGTAGAATTGGATTTGATGCAATATCCGATCAGACGCTGGTGGCAGATCCCATCAGGGATCACGTTGAAAAGGTAATATGGCTCAATGAAGACAAGGAACTTTCCTTTACCCAGGACGGAGATTCGGTAAGCATAGATCTGACAGGTGTCACAGAAGATCAGGTAGATACGATTATCAAGATTGTAACGGATAATACGAAACGCAGCTATCAGCTGACAAATGTAACTGCCGAAGGTGAGCAGCTTGCAGATGACCGCTTACAGGTTAAAGCAGAGGGTTACATGACGTATCAGGCGTTAAAAGCAGATTTGGAAAAAGTGACTTTCTCAAGCTCTGATCCGTCAGTGGTATCGGTGGATGAAACCGGACTCGTAACACCAAAAGGCAATGGTGAGGCAGATATAACGGTAACCGGTACCTATGAGGGAGTTACGAAAGAAGATACTTTAAAAGTGAAGGCAGCAAATGGTAAAGTCTATGTTGGAGAAAACATGATAAGTGCGTCTTTATGGGTAGACCAAAAAGAAGCTTATGGAAGTGTAAACAATCTGCAAGGATATTCATACAATCTGGAGGGGCGTTCCAAAAAGGGCGGAGCAATTGGATTAAACGCTGCACAGGTAACGATGAAATGTGGAATTGTAGACCTGGATGGCGGTGATAAATATACTCCGGTGGCTATTGCAGAGAGTGATCTCATTTCTTTTAAAGACGGAAAGCTGTTTGCAAAGTCTGTTGAGGAAACAACCCGCGCTGCCGTTTGGGCAGAAGTGCAGCTGGATGGAAAAACATTTACCACAAACAGGGTATATCTGGATATTCAGCCTTATGAATCTGTAATGACAGGTGCCAAAGTCACGGCAAGCGGACAGGTTGGGGATTATGCACCACAGAGGGTATTGGATGGCAGACTGATTACAGGCGCAGATCTGGATGCATCGAAATGGTCCGCGTCCGGAAAGGGAGAATCCTCATTATCCTTTGAACTGATGAATCCGGCTAAAGTTGAAAATGTAGAAATACATTACAATTCCCGAAATCAGAAATATTACAATACACCAAAGGAAATGGAGATTCAAATCAGCGATGACGGGGAATCATGGAGAACAGTAGAAACAGTGGTACCGCCAACAGCGGGACAGGAAGCATATTTTGGATTTTCTGATATTTATAATGTAGAGCCGGTTACTGCAAAATATCTGAGACTGAACTTTCCAAAGGGCAGTAACGGTAATGCAGTAGATATTCTGGAAGTTGCACTAAACGGTGAATCTATGGTCGGGCGTCTGTCAAAACTTACAGTCAAAGGAGCGAAACTTACGGACACTGACGCAAAACTTGTGATTAACGGATATGATGGTACAGGTGCAGAAATGGATTTAAACGGAGCAGATATTTCTGTAGAAAGCAGCAATCCGGAGATTATTTCCGTTCATGACAATTTTAAACTGACAGCTGTATCAGAGGGCAAAACCCGTATAACCATAACTGCTGTAATGGACGGAGCATTGGCAGAGACTTCAATGTTTGCCGATGTGGATAAGAATGGTCATATTTTCTTTGGCGATTATCTGGAGAAGGTAACATTGACTGCAGATACAGAAACAATTAGTGTTAATCATCCGGCATCCATTCGGATCCAGGGCATGTTAAATACAAATAAACCGGCGGCACTTGCTGACGCGCAGGTAGAATATATCTTCAGTGAAGGAGCTCCCCTGCAGAAGCTGGAAGGCGCTGATATCATTTATATGCCCCAGGAAATTCCAATCGGGCAGAAGGTAAAAGTAAATGTCAGAGTAACACTTGACGGGGTAACATCAGTCAGCAAGTCCATAACTTTAGAAGCGGCAGGAAGCAATATCGCAACGGAAGCAGATATAAGAGTTTCTTCCGTACGTTCCCGTTCCGGAGCACCGGATGGTAATGATGCAGACGAACGGTATACAGCCGAAAAAGCAGTAGATGGAAATGTGGCAACCCATTGGGCGGCCAAACAATCAGATCATTCTCCATGGATTGAAATGGATTTTGGCGAAGAAAAATCCATTCAAAAAGTGATACTGAATGAGCGTGGACATGAAGTGAATGCAATAAGAGAAGGGTTACTGGAATTCTATGATCAAACAGGAACGAAGGTGTACGAAAAATTAGTCCAGGATATGAAATGGGAAGAATCCCAGGATAATCTTGTGGAACTGGAACAGCCGGTAAAAGCTTCTACTCTGAAGTTTACCATTGATCCTGAAGAAAAATACCATCAGGCAGGAAGTGAACGGGGACTGGCGGAATTACAGGTATTATGTGCACCAGATACCCAGGAAAGTATAATTGCGGGATATCAGCCGGTGTATGCGGAGACGACTACAGGGGTTATTCCTAAAATGCCGGAGAATGTCACTGCAGTTTACAGTGATCTTACTACAAAAGAAGAAGCGGTAAAATGGGATAACATTACACTGGATATGGTAGCTGAGCCAGGTGTTATATTTGTAGAAGGAACCGTAAATAATTCGGATAAAAAGGCAGCGGCAGAAATCAGGATATGGAAATCATCCGAGCCCACACCGGATCCCGAAGTTAAGGTTGATAAAATTACGCTGAGCGAAACAGCTAAAACGGTGGTGAAAGGAACAAGCTTCCTGCTGAAGCCAACCGTATCGCCATCCAATGCATCAAATAAAAATATTATATGGTCCACAAGCAATGGGAAAGTGGCAGCCGTAGACCAGTCCGGTAAAGTGACCGCAGCAGGATATGGAACGGCAGTCATCCGGGCACAGGCAGCAGACGGAAGCGGCAGATACGCCGACTGCAAAGTAACGGTAGGAAGCAATGTAGAAAAAATCACACTGAATGAAACAAAAAAATCAGTAACAAAAGGTACATCCTTTACGCTAAAGCCAGCCGTATCACCATCCAATGCTTTGAATAAAAATCTCATATGGTCTTCCAGTAATGAGAAAGTGGCATCGGTAAACCAGTACGGCAGAGTAACGGCAAAGGGATACGGAACAGCAACCATCAAAGTACAGGCAGCAGACGGAAGCGGAACATATGCATCCTGTAAAGTAACGTCAGGATATAAAATCAACTACCATCTGAATAAAGGAACCAACAGCAAATCCAATCCCGCAAGCTGTTATAAGTCAAAAGTAACCTTAAAGGCTCCTTCCAGAAAAGGATATGCATTTAAAGGCTGGTATTCCGATAAGAAATTAAAGAAAAAATGTACCAGCATTCCGGCATCTGCAAGGAAAGATGTCCACGTATATGCGAAATGGGAGAGAGTTAAGGTAGAAAAAACTTCTATCAGCAAATTACAGAGCAGGAAAGCCGGCAGAATGACAGTGAACTGGAAAAAAGTAAAGTCTGTAAGCGGCTATCAGCTGGTATATGGCAGCAATGCTAAAATGACCAAAGGGAAAAATGCAGTAACCACAAGAAGTACAGGCAAGACAATCAAGAACCTGAAAAAAGGCAGGAGATATTATGTGAAAGTACGTGCATATAAAACGGATTCTGCCGGAAAGAAAGTGTATGGATCTTTTGGCAGGACAGAGAAGATCAGGATTAAAAAATAGTAAAAACGGAAGAATGATCTGACTCCGTATTATGAAAGGCTGATTGAAAAATGCCGCAACAAAGTCGCAGAAATATCATGTTTCTGCGGCTTTTTGCATCTATGGAACGCCTGGTAACCCAAATGCATAGCTGGCTTCGTCTTGTATATTTCAGAAAAAAGAAATATAATAAGCCCAAGAGCGTGTTTGTAAATTCATTCCCCCAAGCTGCCAGAAAGCAATTTTAAAACACGCTCTGCAGGAAAGGATGGTAAATATAAATGAAACAGATATTTTTAGTAGAAGACGATAAAGAAATTGCAAAAAACCTTGGGCGCCTGCTTCGTTCGGAAGGATTTACCGTTACCCATGCCCCCACGCAGAAAGAGGCTGTTGCAATGCTTGCAGAATATAAATTTGACCTGGCACTGGTGGATATTTCCCTGCCTGACGGAAATGGTTTTACCGTATGTACGGAGATCAGGCAGACACAGGACATTCCCGTGATCTTTCTTACAGCTTCCGGGGATGAAGCCAGTGTTGTTACGGGGCTGAATATGGGGGCGGATGACTATATTACCAAACCTTTTCGTCCGCGGGAATTGATCGCCCGGATTGGCACCGCTCTAAGGAAATACGGTCGATCTCCATCTGCATTTGAATTATTCGGGCTTCAGGTTGATACCGTAAATGGATTGGTAAAAAAAGACGGCAGGGAAGTTTTCCTGTCGGCGTTAGAATACCGCCTGCTGCTGATCTTTATCAACAACCCAAAAAGTATTATTACACGGAACAGGCTGTTAGACGAACTGTGGGACGCGGCGGGTGAGTTCGTCAACAACAATACTTTAACGGTATACATCAAACGTCTCCGGGAGAAAATTGAGGATGATCCTGCTAATCCGAGGATCATTCTGACTGTTCACGGAACAGGGTATCGATTGGGAGGCAGCTATGTTTCGGAATAGAGAGATTCGGCAGGTAGCTGTATTATTTGCTGGAATAAGCATAATAGCTGGAACGGTGGGGTTTATCATCCATCCTGCGGCAGGTATACTGGTACTTTTATTTGCCGCCGCCCAGGGAGCGGTGTTTTATGTTTTTACCAAAGCACGTTATAAAAGTCTGGCACAGCTCGCCAGCCAAATCGACCTTGTACTGCATAATGATGATCACCTGTACATTACGGAATTGGATGAGGGTGAGCTTTCTATATTGCAAAGTGAAATTACCAAAATGACGCTGCGTATCCGGGAACAAAACGATGCATTAAAAAAAGAGAAAAACCATCTGGCGGATTCTCTTGCCGATATTGCACATCAGCTGCGTACTCCCCTTACCTCAGCGAATCTGATCCTGACTCTGCTGCAAAATGATTTGGAAAATAATGAACGAAAGGATCTCCTGCGGGAGACAGAAGAACTGTATATACAAATGGATTGGCTTATTACATCTTTGCTTAAATTATCCCGATTGGATGCAGGCATCGTGGTTTTAAAAAAAGAGAAAGTAAATTTGAAGCAGCTGATCAATGCCGCACTGCATCCGTTTCTGATTCCAATGGAACTGCACAATGTTCAGGTGCAGACAGACGTGCCGGAAGGAATTGAGATTACTGGTGATTCCGGCTGGCTTTCAGAGGCAGTCCGGAATATACTTAAGAATTGCATGGAAAGCGCAGGAGACAATGGGAAGATCATAATTGGATGTGAGGATACCCTTTTGTTTACGAAATTTACCATTCGCGACAGCGGCACAGGAATTGAAAAAGAAGATCTGCCCCATCTCTTTGACCGATTTTATCGTGGGAAAAATTCAGGAGCAACAGGGAATGGAATTGGACTGGCACTTTGTAAGATGATCATAACCCGGCAGGGTGGGAGGATTACGGTTAAAAATCACCCCCAGGGCGGTGCTGTTTTTTCTATCCGCTTTTCAAAGTGACAAATCCCTTATGGAAATGTGACAGATCTCTCACTTAAAAGTCACAGAAATGTTAGTGAAAAGTTCTATTATAAAGTTGTAGCACAAAAGAGTGTTTGAAAAGGAGGCTCATATAATGGAGTTTTTAAAAGTGGAAGATTTATGTAAAGTATACGGTAAGGGAGATAATCAGGTTATTGCCCTTGACCATGTTTCTCTATCCATTCGGAAAGGGGATTTTACTGCAATCATAGGTTCTTCAGGATCCGGTAAATCCACCTTGCTTCATGCGATTGCCGGGGTAGATGTACCCACAAGCGGACAGATATTTTTGGACGGACAAGATGTGTATAGCCAAAGCAATGAAAAACTTGCGATATTCCGCAGACGGCAGGTAGGGCTGATTTATCAGTTCCATAATCTCATACCTACGCTGAATGTGGTGGAAAATATAACGCTGCCCATCCTGATGGATAAACGGAAGGTCAACCGGGAACGGCTGAATGATCTTCTGGAACTGCTTGGTCTGCAGGAACGAAAAACACATCTGCCGAACCAGCTATCAGGCGGTCAGCAGCAGCGTGTTGCCATAGGGCGTGCACTAATGAATGCTCCTGCAGTCATGCTGGCAGATGAACCTACAGGAAGCCTGGACAGCCATAACGGACAGGAAATCATACATTTGCTGAAAGAAAGCCACCGCAAATACCGGCAGACACTTGTAATTGTCACCCATGATGAAAACATCGCCTTGCAGGCAGACCGCATTATTACCATTGCCGATGGAAAAGTGGTGCGGGATGAGAGGCAGGTGGCATGGTCATGAACATTTTCCATAAAGTTGCCCTGCAGGGGCTGAAAAAGAACCGGACGAGAACCTTTGTAACGATTATCGGAGTTGCCCTGTCTGCGGCCCTGATTACAGCAGTTGCATCCTTTGCTGTCTCCCTGCAAACCTATATGATAAATGGAGCAGTCATGAAATACGGCGGATGGCACGTTGCATTTCCTGATTCGGATTCTTCTTTTGTACAGGAGCAGGTGAAAGACAGCAGAGTTACCAATGCTGCAGCTTTTGAAAATGTTGGCTATGCAGAGCTTACAGGAGGTCAGAATCCCGATAAACCATATTTATTTATCGCTGGGTTTCACAAGGAGACCTTTGATACGCTTCCGCTGGAACTTCTGTCAGGCAGATTACCGGAAAACAGCAATGAGATTGTAGCCCCGGCTCATGTTTCCTCAAATGGCGGTGTAAAGATTGCAGTAGGGGATACGCTGACTCTGGCAGTAGGAAACCGTAAAGCCGGAGATGAACCACTAAGCCAGAATGATCCTTACCGCGCCGGGGAAGAGGCATTGGCATCCCTGTCAGAGAAAACATATAAGGTGGTAGGCATCTGCCAAAGACCCTCATTTGAAGAACGTTCTGCACCCGGCTATACGATGATTACAACAGCGGATTCCATGGAAGCAGCAACAAGTTTAAGTGTATTTGTTACACTGAAGAATCCTTCCAGGGTGCGCATGTATGCAGAAAATGCAGCAGCAGGCCGCGCCTATTTCCTGAACGATGAAGTGCTGCGCTTTATGGGAGTTTCGGATGATACCATATTCAATACACTGCTTTATTCCATAGGGGGTGTTTTGGTAGTTCTGATTATGCTGGGCTCAGTTTTTCTGATTTATAACTCTTTTAATATTTCCCTGAACGAACGCACACATCAGTTTGGCATTCTGATGTCGGTTGGTGCAACGGAGAAGCAGCTTCGGAATTCTGTACTATTCGAGGGACTGTGCATTGGAGTAATCGGCATTCCTATCGGTATGCTAATTGGTATTCCAAGTATGAAACTTGTACTCGCTCTTGTGGCAAAGAACTTCTCCAATGTATTTTATGATAATGTTCCGTTGACCTTGGAAGTGTCTCTTCCTGCTCTCGCTGCTGCAGTTCTGGTCAGTATCATCACGATTCTGATTTCAGCATATATCCCGGCAAAGAAAGCTGTCCGTATACCTGTAATGGAATGCATTCGTCAGACAAATGAGATCAAGGTAGAAGCGAAAACCATAAAAACATCAAAGTTAATACGACGGATTTATGGTCTGGAAGAAACACTTGCATTAAAAAACTTTAAGAGAAACAAGCGGCGTTACCGCAGCATTATACTTTCCCTTACTTTAAGTGTAGTGCTGTTTGTATCGGCAAGCGCCTTTCGGACTGATTTGAACCAGGTGGCTGAGAAGGCAAAAGTGGTTACAGACTATGACATCGGTTTAAGCACGCCGGATATGGATAACAGGGAAATGACTGAGCTTTACGACAAGCTGAAGAACGTGGAAGGGGTTTTAGGAAGCACCAGGCAGGTTGTTATGAAGTATATCTGCGCAGCCGCTGCAGGGGGACTGTCAGAGGATTACCTGAATTCTTCCGGAGAACATGTAATGGAAGAAACGATAAATCTGCCCGTGGAAATCCAATTTCTTGACGATAGCACCTATCTGCGGATTATCAATCAGCTGGGTCTGCCTGCTGAGCAATATCAAGGAGAGGACGCAAAGCTGATTGCAGTTGCCAAGATGAATGATGATGCCGGCGAGGCTGAATCTGTCAGTGAGCTTAAAGATTTGTTCAGGGATTCTTCTGCCAGTGTAACGGTTATTCCTGAAGTAAACGGGGAGCCTGTGGTGGACCAGGGGCAGAATATTGATATTACCTGTGTGGATTTTGTGCCGCCGGATAACCCTCCATATACAGGAAAAACCCAGCAGCTGCCTTATTCTTTTCAGGTCATGGCCCCTCTATCTCTGATGGAGAAGCTGGTTTCCGCAGATGTCAAGGTCAAGGGCTTTACTTTTCAGTCCGAAGATCCTTCCCGCATCACTAAAAAAATGCAGTCAGTCATTGAGGGATCGGGCATTACCACCACTTATACTTTATACAATGTACATGCGATGACGGACTTAAACCGCAATATACTATTTATCGTAAATCTGTTCACTATCGTTTTTATCTTTATGATATCCCTGATTGCGGTTGCAAACGTTTTCAACACGATCGCAACAAATATCAGACTGCGGAGGCGTGAGCTTGCCATGCTGCGATCAGTGGGAATGTCCGATTGTGATTTCAATAAGATGATGCGATTTGAGTGTGTCCTGTATGGAGTAAGGACCTTGTTGTTCGGACTTCCCGTTTCCGGAATTATGTCATGGATGATCTATAAGGGAATGCAGTTCGGCAGTGCTGATATTGGTTTCGTATTTCCGTGGAGCAGCATTATAATCAGTATGATGGGTGTATTCTTTGTGATATTTATAACCATGCTTTACGTCACCAGTAAGATCAGAAAAGAAAATATCATTGATGCACTGCGGGACGATATGGCCTGATTATTTGGTATGAGTAAATAATAGATTATGTGTAATGAGTAACGATATTAAATTCAGATAATAAGATGGAATGCAGAATATTTATGGTTCTGCATTTCATTTTTTTTGCTTTATATGATGTAAGGTCTGAAGTACTCATTCCCACTGTCAGACTGGATGTGTCAGCCATAATAAATGCCATAACAAATTTTTAGACTGAAATGTCAAGAATTTAGACTTGTAAATAATCTAATATTAACAGAAAATAAATGGTAAGTTTTAACCACGCACCGGAGAAGAAAAGAGCAGAAGTAACTCCGGATTTCAGCTGGAAAATTTAAGGAGGAAAAATATGTATGATCAGGAAAAAGGGATTAATGAGAGGTGGTATGGATGAAAATCAGAAGAGAAGTGAAAAAGTATATCAGGGATTATAAATTTAACAGCCTGTTTGTTAAAAACTTAATTCTTCTGTTGGCTTTAATTATCGTACCGCTGTCAGGAGCCGTCATTCTGGCTTATTATTCTTATAATAACATGCAGAAAAATGAGATTGAGGCCTATAACAAAGCCATTGTAGAGGATACAATATCAGGGCTTGAAAGAGTTCTGAAGGAAGCACGCACCCAGTTGATTTATATAGGCTTTAATTCTAATGTTGAGTTGTATATGTATGATACAGAGGAAATCAGAGAGCTGAATTATAAAGTGAAAAGTATTTCAGAGCTCATCAGGCTGCCCGTTATATCCAAGGACTATATTGATAATATCTATATCCATTCCCTGAAAAGTGATAAAGTAATTACTTTGAATGGGATCAGTGATTACAAAACGTTTAAGGACAAAGCAGTATTTGAGGCATTTACGTCACAGCCTGCGGAGGACAAGAAAGGAGTTCTCCTAACAACCAGCAGGAGTACGGGATTCGACCGGATGCTGATGTCGGTATTCCAGGATGTTAAGTATGGACCGCTAATTGCCGGAACAGTTGTGATGAATTTGAATCTGGAGGAATTGGTTCATGAGATCAATCTGTCCCAGGAGGCAAATGTATATATATCCGATGGTAATAAAATCATTCTGTCCAATGTACTGGAACAAATCGGAAAACCTGTGGATGAACTGGAAGTGAGCGATAAAATAAGGAGGAACAGTACCGTAATCAACGGACAGAACTGCATCACGGCTAGGACATTGGAAGGAGCGGAGCTGGAAGTTATTTCACAGTTTGATCTGCATACTTATCAGAATAAATTAAGTACAATACGCAGCTTTATATTAACCTTTCTGTTTGTCATGATCGTTATTACAGGGATACTTGCAACGTTGATCTCTATCCGGATATTCAGCCCAATTGACACGATTTTGTCATCTATCCGGGAATACAGAAGTGCGCTGATCGGAGAGGAAGATATGCTCAAGGGAAAAAATGAACTTACCTATATTCTGAATACTATTCATAGAACAGTGTCCAAAAAAAGAGATGTGGAGGAAGAACTGTCTGAGCGTGTCAGGCTTTTAAAAAAAGCTCAGTCTGTTGCACTGCAGTCCCAGATCAATCCGCACTTTTTAAATAATACACTGGATACCATTAACTGGATGGCAATCGGATTGTTGGGCGGAAAAAATCAAATTTCTGAGATGACAACGGCTCTTTCCAAGATGCTTCGGATGTCTCTTGGCAATACGGACATTATTATTCCCATGAGAACGGAAATCGAACACTGCAGATGTTATCTGGAGATTCAGAGTAAGCGTTATGAAGGTAAATTTGAAGTATTGTGGAATATCCCGGACGAGCTCTACGAATGCAAAACAATACGAATTATCCTGCAGCCAATCATAGAAAATGCTATCTATCACGGTATCAAGCATTTAAGTAACCGCGGTGAGATCCTGGTCAATGGTAAAATCGTCAATGATATTGTGGAACTTTACGTGGAGGATAACGGTCTGGGAATGAAAGGAGAGGAAGTAGAGCAGTTAAACCGAAATATGCAATGCGATATTATCAAAGAGAGTGCCCACATTGGGATTACGAATGTAAATCAAAGGCTGAAGCTGTACTTTGGAGAAGAGTTTGGAATTCTGATTGACAGCCGGGAAGGGATCGGGACAAAAGTTAAGATCCGTTTCCCGGTGATTAAAAGCTGAGTGGGAGCCAGTGAAGAACCGGGTAAGTAAATATTTTGATCGTGGAGGTCAAATTTGTATCACTTTTTTTCCGTTTTCTATCATTTTCAGATTTTCAGAAGAACAGTATACTATGATTGTACTCAGATAGTGCATGACACATATGAATAAAAAAGAGAGGATGAAAGATCATTGAAAAAAAAGCGGAAACGTATGAAAAAGGGACAGATAAAGGATAATGTACAGCTCTTGACGCTGGCGTTTCCCACGATCCTGCTGCTATCGATATTTTCTTACTGGCCAATGTTCGGTGTTGTACTGGCATTTAAAGATTATAAGGTGCCTAAAGGAATATTGGGAAGTCCCTGGGTGGGATTAAAAAATTTTGAATTTTTCCTGAAATCCCAGGATGCATGGAGAGTTACGAGAAATACAATCGGATTAAATCTGCTGTTCATCATTGTAGGAATTTTGTGCGGAGTTGTGTTTGCACTAATTATGTTCGAGGTAAAAAAAGCAAGACATGTAAAAATGTATCAGACCACATCTATTATTCCAAGTTTTCTTTCCTGGGTTGCAGTAGGGTATATCGTATATGCTTTGCTGGATCCCACAAGAGGAGTTATGAATCAGATACTGGAGTTCTTTGGAAAGGAAGGAATCAACTGGTACGCAGAGCCAAAATACTGGCCGTTTATTCTGCTGATTTCTAAAACATGGCAGGGGGTTGGACTTGGGAGCATAATCTACTATGCAGCTTTGATGGGAGTAGATAATGAGCTATATGAAGCAGCAGATATAGACGGAGCAGGGAAAATACAGAAAACCTGGTATGTTTCACTGCCGCAGATAGTTCCGATTATCATAATAATGGGACTTTTGGAGGTAGGAAAAATATTCCGTGCCGATTTTGGTTTATTCTATAATGTTACCAGGGATGTAGGTGCGTTGTATCCCACTACGGATGTAATTGATACATATGTATTCCGTGCTTTGATGAATCAGGGCAATATAGGTATGTCAAGTGCGGTGGGACTCATTCAGTCCGTCATTTGCTTTATTACGCTGATGATAACAAATTACATTGTGAAAAAATTGTCTCCGGACAATTCACTATTTTAAGGGAGGGGGATTCAGATGGAACACACTATTGACAAAAAGAAAGAAAAGACAAGCATATGGGTGCATCTGTTCTTTATTATATTCGCATTTCTATGCATCGTACCATTTTTGATTATTATATCTGCTTCTCTTTCCGGAGAGACAGATCTGGCGATTAACGGGTTTTCGGTACTACCCAGAAATATAGATTTTACGGCGTATGCTTACCTGTTTAAGAACCCGGAGATTATTATTAATTCGTATGCAGTTACCATTTTGATTACGGTGATAGGAACTTTTTTAGCAGTGATGTTTATGTCTATGGCGGCTTACTGTCTGTCAAGAACCAACTTCCGTTTTAAAGGGATACTTACATTTTTTATTTTCTTTCCCACACTTTTCAGCGGAGGACTGGTGCCCAGCTACATAATTAACACACAGTACCTGCATTTAACAGACAGACTTGCGGCACTGGTTCTTCCAAGCCTCATCAACGTCTTCCACATAATCATGCTGCGTACGTTTTTTAAACAACTGCCGGAAGCATTGTTTGAAGCTGCGAAAATAGATGGTGCCAGTGAATATCATATCTTCTTTAAACTGGTGCTGCCATTGTCTAAACCGGTTATTGCAACAGTAGCATTTTTAAGTGCCCTGGCGAAATGGAATGAATGGTATAATGCGATGCTATACATCAGAGATGACAGACTGGTTCCACTTCAATACTTACTTCAAAGGATGATGATGAACCTGAGAGCATTACTGGATGCAATGCAGAATGCTCCGGCAATGGTAAATATTCAGGATTTGCCGGGAGAAAACCTGAGAATGGCAATGCTTGTAGTTGCGATCGGTCCCATGCTGCTAATATTCCCGTTATTCCAAAAATATTTTGTGCGGGGTATGACGGTTGGAGCAGTAAAAGGATAATTTGTGCAAACATTTTATATAAAAATTTTAGAAAAGGAAATGAAGAAGGAGGATTTTATTCATGAAAAGAAGGTTAGCAGCTTTAACTATGGCCGGGGTATTGGCGGTCACTTTGCTGGCAGGATGCGGGGGAACCAGTAAAAAAGATACGTCCAAAGGCGATAAGACAGAGGCGCAGGAAAGTAAGTCTGAGACTTCCGAAGATATCAAAACGTCCAATGATGCGCAGGAAGACAGTGATTCGGGAGAAACGCCGGTGGTAAAATGGTATGTATTTGGAGATAAAATGCCGGATCATGACATGGTAATGGATGACTTAAATAATAAAATAAAGGAAAAAATTAACGTCGAACTGGATCTTCAGGTTATTCCTCAAGGAGAGTTTGCGGATAAAATGAAGCTTGCCAGTACAGCAGGAGAGGATTTTGATCTGGTGTTTACCTCCAACTGGCTGAACAGTTTTGATGAAAACATGTCAAGAGAAGCTTTTATGCCGATTGATGAGTTGTTTGAGAAATATGGACAGGGTATCAAAGAATCTATGCCGGACTGGCTGCTGGATATCGGAAAAGTGGATGGAAAACTCTACGCAGTTCCCAATCAGCAGATTATTGCCAGACAGCTGGGCGTAGTGATTCAAAAAGAATATGCAGATAAGTATGGCTTTAACAATACATCGATGAAGGATATTACCGAACTGGAACCATTTTTGGATGAAATTGTGAAGAATGAGCCTGGAATGTTCCCAATTGATACAAGAGCAAATGCATATATTGAAAATAAATATGAGGATCTGGTGTCTGTAGCCCATTATGCCTGTGCCTATATTGACAAAAATGATCCCGATGCAAAGTTAATACCGGCTACGACAGCAATGGAAGACCAGCTGAAACTAGACAATGATTGGTATAAAAAAGGGTATATCCGAAAAGATATAGCAACCGTAACGGACAATACTGCCGACGTAAAAGCAAATCGTTATGTTTGTTCTTTAAGTTCCTATAAACCGGGGATTGATGCAGAATTTTCTTCCAGACAGGGAGTGCCGTATATTGCTGTTCCCATCGAAGGATCTTATGTAAAATCCATATCCGGCATTGAGACGATGACAGCTGTAAATGTGAATTCCAAAAATCCGGAAGCAGCAATGAAACTGCTGAATCTGGTATATACGGACAAAGAGATCTTTAACGAATTACTGTTTGGTTTGGAGGGAACACATTACGAAAAAACCGGAGAAAACAGTGCACAGCCTGTTACAGATTCCAAGTATAACTATAGCGCTTACGGTTGGAAGATGGGGAACCAGTTTAATGAGTGGTATCTGCCGGGACAGGAAGAAGGCCTGTGGGAAGCTACGGATAAATTAAACAGAGAAGCCCAGGTCTCTGTATTGCGAGGATTTATGTTTAACCCGGCAAATGTTCAGGCGGAAATTGCCCAGATAGCAGCCGTTGATAAAGAATATTATAACGGGCAGTATACAGCGGAAGATATTGATAAATATATTTCTGAGAGAAATGAAAAGCTGGAACAGGCAGGACTGAATAAAGTAATCGAAGAACTGCAAAACCAGATCGATACCTGGAAAGGCCAGAGTAAATAAAAGAAAAAGAAAAGTAAATATCAAAATCAGAATCGGGCTGTATCATTCTATGCCATTTAGGATGGTACAGCTTTTGTTATGGAGGAAATTATGCAAAGTATGGAACTACAAATATGGGCTGCTGGACTGCTGAAGCGGATAGAGGAAAAATACAAAGAAACTGTGAAGAGAACGGCCCTTGATTTTTTCCCTTATACAGTAAAAGACGGCAGGTTTTGCCAGGCAGATTGCGAGCAGGGATATGAATGGTGGACGAATGGGTTTTATCCCGGGATCCTATGGAAACTGTTTCTTTTAACAGGCAATGATAATTATAAGGAACTGGCAAAGCACTATGAGAATCTGCTGGATATTCCCCTGGAGAATTTTGAAGGTCTGCATCACGATGTGGGCTTTATGTGGCTCACATCCGCAGTAGCAGATTACCGGATAACAAATGATTCAAAATCCAGGAAGAGAGGGCTTCATGCGGCATCCGTTCTGGCATCCCGGTATAATATCAAAGGAAACTTTATACGGGCCTGGAATGGAGAAGGCAATACCGGATGGGCGATTATAGACAGTATGATGAATATTCCCATTCTGTACTGGGCAGCAAAGGAAATGGATGATCCACGCTTTACCCATATAGCAGTCAGCCATGCAGATAAAGTGCTGGAAAATTTTCTGCGTGCAGATGGCAGTGTGCGGCATATCGTATCTTTTTCGGCAATGGACGGAAGCTTTTTATCTGAGCTTCCCGGACAGGGATATGCAGAATGCTCTTCCTGGACAAGGGGACAGGCATGGGCACTTTATGGATTTCTGCTCAGTTACCTCCATACGGGAGATCAGAAGTACCTGGATGCTTCCAAGCGGACCGCGCACTATTTTATTGCCGGGCTGACCGGAGAAGATGATGATGTGCCTCCCTGTGACTTCCGGTCACCCAGGGAACCGGTCTACAAGGATACTACAGCTGGTGCCATCGCAGCATGCGGGCTGTGGGAACTGGGAAATACCGTATGCCCAAATGAACAGATGCTGTATCACAACGGTGCCGTAAAAATTCTGAAAGGAATTGAGAAAAGCTGCTGTAACTGGAATGAAAATGAGGACGGGATCGTACTGTATGGCACGGAAAGATATGGTGAGGGAATCAATATGCCGATCATTTACGGAGATTATTATTTCCTGGAAGCTTTAATGAAAATAAGAGGAAATGATATTTTATTCTGGTAAAAGCAGAATGAATGGAAAGGAAGAGATATGAAAAACATCAAATTTACTACCAGGAATGACTACATGCAGGCTGTTTGTCAAATGGCGGAAGGATTAAAGAATCACTATTCCCCTGGAAAATCCTTTGTTTTTGCTGGGTACACTGCCACACATTACGGTAACAGAACAATTGGGCTGGAGGGTTTTTCCAGGATATTGTGGGGCTTGGTTCCACTTTGGGCAGGAGGAGGGACAAGCTGTCTGGATGCTTATGTGCTGGAAGGAATCCGCCATGGCAGCAACAGGGAGTCTAAGGAATATTGGGGTTCTTACCAGGATGGGGAACAGGCATATGTAGAAATGGCAACTTTTGGATTCGGACTACTGCTGGCGCCGGATAAAATCTGGGAGCCCCTGACGGGAGTCGAAAAAGAAAATTTAAATCAATGGCTGATGCAGATTAATGAGCGCCGGATATCGGACAATAACTGGCTTTTTTTCCGGGTACTTGTAAATTGCGGGTTGCGCAAAGCCGGAGGGCTTTACTGTAGTGAGCAACTCCAAAAAGATCTGGAAAGAATCGATGAGTTCTACCTGGGAGATGGATGGTATACCGACGGTGACACCAGACAGGTGGATTATTATATCGGATTTGCCATGCATTTTTATTCACTTCTCTATGCAGCCCTTATGCATAATGAAGATCCTGAGCGCTGTACCAGATACAGAGAGCGGGCACGGATGTTTGCACAGGATTTTATTTACTGGTTTGGTGAGAAGGGTGAAGCGCTTCCATTTGGACGCTCTCTGGGATACCGGTTTGCGCAGGGGAGCTTTTGGTGCGCATTGGCGTTTGCGGGGGAAGAAGCTTTTCCCTGGGGAGTGATAAAGGGAATTGTCAACAGGCATTTCCGATACTGGTTTGAGCAACCCATTCTGGATTGTGAAGATAAACTGACACTGGGGTACTGCTATCCCAACCTGACAGTAGGAGAAGGATATAACTCACCCAATTCCCCCTATTGGGCACTTAAAAGCTTTCTGATTCTGGCGCTGCCAAAGGAGCATCCATTTTGGATGGCAGAGGAGCAGCCGCTGCCTAAACTGGAATCGGTACGTACGCTGAAATATCCCATGATGGTCATTCAGCGGGGAATGGATGGATATGTGACAGCCCTTACATCCGGGCAGTACGCAGAGTGGGAACCGGTTCACTGTGCCGAAAAATATGGAAAGTTTGCATATTCCAGTTATTTTGGATTTCAGTCTCCCCGTTCCTACAGCAGCCTGGCGCAGACGGCTCCCGACAATATGCTGGCATTTTACAAAGACGGATATTATCATGTAAGGCGCAGGTGCAGGGAAGTAACGACTGCTGGCGGCAGGATTATTTCACGCTGGCAGCCTTTGGCGGGAATTGAGGTTGAAACGACATTAATCCCGGAGGGCAGAGGCCATATTCGCCGGCATGTAATAACGGCAGCGAAGGACTGCACTGCTGTAGAGGGCGGCTTTGCATTGCCGGTAGACGAACCATCAGAGGCTGTGAGTACTGAAAAGAGGGGATATGCAAAAGTAAGCAGCGCCAAAGGAGTCAGTTCCATCAGATTGAGACAGGGAGAGGGTGATGGAAAAGTTATCCTGTGTGAAGCAAATGTAAATCTGGTACATCCAAGGACAATGCTTCCGTATCTGTCGTATCGGTTTCCAAAAGGAATTACGGTGGTGGAAGTGTTTGTGGAAGGCATTACCGGAAATACATGCGATTAATCTGGAAAAGGCAAAAGAAAATCTAAAAATGGAAAGGAAGCCACGAGGCAGTATTGCAGGCAAGTCTGTAATATACAATGGATTGAATTATGAAAAAAACATTACAGGAACATTTTAAAAATGCCAATGATTATGGTTTTTCTCCGGAAGCTTCCGGCATGGATAATCAAAAATCATTGCAGGCAGCAGCCCAAGGGGGAGGAACGATCCTGGTCAGCCTTCCGGGAACTTATAAAATAGCCGGTACGGTTTATCTGGAGAGCTTCACTACGCTTATATTTGGCAATGGAGTTCTTCTGCAGAAATCAGGGGAAGCAGGCATGTTTTCTCATGTCTTTTTAAACAGAGGTGCATTGACGAAAACATATGATACCAGTATTTGCATACATAATCTTTATTTGTCTGTAAATGGGATAGACATCAGAAAATTCGAAGTAGAAGGACTCCACGGTCAGCTGGCATTTTTCTATGTCAAAGATTTAAACATCACAGGTTTTCGCTGTATGGACCTGGGTAAATGGCAGTATGCCATTCAGATCTGTACATTTGAAGACATTCTGGTTCAGGATATGATTATTAAGGGGGACAAAGACGGCGTACATCTGGGCAGGGGAAAGCGCTTTTGCATCCGTGACGGAATATTTGATACTTATGATGATGCCATTGCATTAAACGGTCATGATTACGATGTGGGCAATCCGGAGCTTGGCTGGATTGAAGATGGTATCATAGAAAAATGCCAGGATTTAACCCATGACGGGAAGACGACTGACGGATATTTCTGTCGGATGCTGGCTGGTGGATGGGTTGACTGGTTCAAGGGTATCCGTCTCCAAAAATCAGATACCGTGGCTGCAGGAGGCAGGCTCTATCGGGTCAAGGCAGATCCGGACGGAAAAGAATATATTTCTACTGTGTGCCCGTCCCATGAACAGGGCATAGAAGAGTTGGAAGGAATCCAATGGTTTGTGGTTCAGGATGAGGTGACTTATACAGCAGGTGTAAGAAATGTTACATTTCGTGATATTTCCCTGCAAAAGCCACGTACCGGGTTCTCCATACATTTTGACAATGACAGATACAGTCGTTCATATTATCCGGGTGCGGAAATTCCATATCAGGAGAAAATTCTGTTTGACAGTATTCGGGTGATACACAAAAAGAAGATACATTTAATGGAGATCGGCACACCGGTAGACCTTGTGCATATGACAAATTGCGTAATTGGTAACAGCACAATCTGTTTCCATGGTAATCATGCGCTTGAGGACTATGGAAATACTAAAGCAAATATTTGCAATTGTATTTTTAACAACTTCAAAAAGGAGAACTTTATCGAAAACAATTTAGAGAAAAAAGAGATCAGCGTCCGGTTTTCAGGAAATATAGAAATATAAATACGGTTTGAATTTCATCATGAAAAGAGTATGTTTTCAGGAAAGGATACTATCATGAAAAATAAGATGATACCAATCAATGAAGCGGAAGGAATTTTCTATCCGGCATTTGATAAAAACCTTTGTGATGACACTCAGGTGGCCATTGAGGGGGGAACAATTCAGCGGCTATGGGATACCCTGGAATTTGCCGGAGGCAGGGAATTTACCATTCACTGGTCCGGTGAGGCGGACCTTCATCGTTACGACAGGGTTAATTGCTTTATCACAGTCCCTGCTAAGGCTGTTATCAGAGGAGAAGGGGTGCTGGATGGGAAAAAGGTGGAACTATTTTCGGTAACATGCGGTGATACTGCGCCTCTGGAGCTGAAAAGTAAAATTCTAAAAGATTTGAACAGCCATAAATATTTAACAGAAATAACCTTTCATATATGTTCGAAAATGATTAAAAATATGGTTTTGCTTTCCTGGATAGGTGGAGTGAATTCCAGAAAAGAACCGGAGATTGAGCATAAGTTCCACAAAAATATGAATCCGGAGTGGCCAGGCATGCTGTATTTAAAGAAACCTGGTACAGTCAGTGGAAATCTGATTTTTTCACTGGAAGATGCCCTGAAATTGAAAAAAATAATATTAGAAGATTCGCAGCTAAAAAGTATTCTGATAAAAAATGCGGAATGTGCCATGGAAACCCAACCGGAAGAACAGATCCGGGAGTTCGCACCGGTGAAAGAGCATTTATATCGATTTGTCAGGGTTCGTGACAGGGGAAGGGCATGTATGGAAAATCATATATTGAACCTGGCTGTTGCAGGATATATCCTGGAGGAGGAGAAATACAGTAATCTGTCTGCACGGATGATTCTTTCTCTTGTTCAGATGAAATGGTTTGAGGGGCCCTCCTGCTGTATGGAAGGATCACAGTTTCATCATGTCTGTTTTACGGAGGATCATACCTCTTCTGAGATCTGTATGGCACTGGAATTTCTTGGAGGTATTTTCACGGATGAGGCACTGTCCATGATTTTGAAACGATTAGAAGAAGCATATGAGCTGATAAATGAAAAATGCCGGGAACCGGGTTACCGGAATTATATGAATCAGGGAATTGTGGGGAATCGGGGAGCGATGCTGAATGCCTGTGCGCTTCATCAATATCGGGGTGGCTATGAAAGGGAAATAGAAGAATGTTATCAGAGACACAGCCGGATTATAGATCAATATTTAAGCGAAGACGGACATTGTGCAGAAGGGATCGGTTATTTCGAGTATTCTTTTCAAACCTCTATTCTACTGTGGCACGTCTATGGGAAGCAAACCGGCAGACCATTTCATGAGGTGCTTCCGAAACGTTTTATACGCTCCGGAAAATATATAGAAGCAATGCTGTCATCAATTAGTCCACGTGGTGAAAAGATTCCAGTGAACTGTACAGCATTAGGTGATGGGGGTAGTACAGAAATTTCAACCATGCTGCTGATCTGTATGATGATGGCAAATGGGATACGGGGAGGGAGCGGATATCTGGCTGAGCGCCTGAAGAGTGCCGAAAATCTGAATTATATGCAGAACTTTGATCTTTTATTTTATCTTTTTTACAGAAAGTATGCTGTCACAGAAGCAAGTATTGCAGAAAATAAGAGGGAAGTTCTTTTTCAGGAAGAGGGATTGGCTTCCTTTCAGTTTCCTGGAGGAAAGCTTTTGGTATTGGCAGAGAGAAATCCTTATACCGGACATTTTCACGAGGATAGGGGAACGGTTATTCTGGAAGTGGAAGGAAAGGTGCTGCTGCCGGATCTTGGAACTACGAATTATGCCAATCCCTTATGTCTTCTTATGGAAAAAAAGGAATATCATAATCTGGCGTATCCAAAGGATTTGATGATGGAGGTATCCAGTAAAAGAGGAATTTCGGCTGCCCGTGAGGCTGCCTATCCCATTACGGAAGAGTTGAGGTCTGAAGATATGCAGACTCCGCAAGCGCGAATTATTTATGCCCGCGAGACTGAAGATGGGTATGCCTTTGAAGTGGAGACGGGAATGCTCTACGGGAAGGAAATTATCGGAACGAGAACAGGAAAGTTGAGCCTGGAACAGAAAAGTCTTACCATTAGCGACTGCTGGGATTTTAGGGAAGAACATTGCGTAGTGGTATCCTATCTGTCATATAGTCCATGGAAGACGCTTGGAAATTTAGCAGTGTGCCGGGATATGAAAATTGAATTTCATACAGAGCAGCCATTGCTTATGGACCTGGAAACAGGTATGTCGGACTGGAAAGGTGCTCCAGTCTATGTGTTGCATGCAATTACACAGAGACAAAAAAAGCATAAACTTGAAAGCATTATAGTATGGGATACCCAAAATTAAAGCTAAGTGAAAAAGAGAGAGGTAGAAGGTATGAGAAAAAGATGGAAAAGAGTTGTGAGCATATTTATGGCAGTTATGATGTTGATAACCAGTGCATTGCCGGTCAGTGCAGCATCTGGTGCCAGCCATTCCGGGACAGAAAGTGGATTTCACCCGGGCATCGAATTTTATGTATCTGCTGATGGAGACGATTCCAATGACGGAAGTCTGGAAAAGCCATTTGCCAGCCTGGAGGCGGCAAGAGATGCAATACAGCTTTTAAAAGAGACAGAGGGGCTGCCGGATGGCGGAGCCGCTGTCAATGTCCGGGGAGGGACTTACAGACGGCTTGGGGATAGTTTTACATTGACAGAAAAAGATTCCGGAACAGAAGTGAGTCCCGTTGTATACCGTGCTTATCATGACGAAGAAGTTAATATCTATGGTAACCTGGTGCTTCCTGGAGAAAAGTTTGAACACATTACTGACACCGATATCCAAAAAAGGCTGTCAAAAGAAGCGGCTGATCAGATTGTGGTGTATGATATAACTCAAAATGAAGGTATCACAGACTTTGGGGAAATAGTCAAGAATGGTTTTGGATGGCAGGCTCAGGCACCTGGGATATCGGTTTCTGTGGATGGAAAAGACCAACGTCTCTCACGCTATCCAAACAATGGTTTTATCAAAACCACAAAGGCATTGGATACAGGATTTGTGCCAAGAGACCATATGCCAAATCCGGACGGCACTTGCCCGGAGTGCAGTAAAAATGAAGGAAATCCCTGTGAATGCAAATATCCGGAGGAGGAGTGGATAAATCAAAGAGGAGGAATATTTACTGCAGAAGGCGCCGGTTTAAAAGAAAAATATCCTCTATGGGCTCAGGAAAGCGATATCTGGGTATTTGGATATTTCTGCTGGGACTGGGCAGATGACACCATGAAGATAAGTAAACTAGAAGAATCCGGAAATGGGATAAAAATGACAACACTGCAGCCATCGAGATATGGTGTCTTTGGTGGAAAAAATTTTTACGCATTCAACCTTCTTTGTGAGGTAGATCAGCCGGGAGAATGGTATCTGGACCGGGAGAATGGGAAGCTGTACCTGTACCCTGAAAAGGATCTTACTTCCAGTGAAGTAGCCCTATCCATGGCCCGGGTACCTTTTATCAGTATAGAGAATGCATCTTATATAAAAGTAGAGAATATGAACTTTGGTTATACAAACGGTCATGGAATTTCTTTGACAGACAGTGATCATGTAACCATCGGCGGCTGTGATTTTTCGGATATTGGGCAAAAGGCAGTGACAGTTGGAACAGAAGGTACAGACTATGAAACAATTAATACCGGCGCCCACGGTGGATTCAATAATACGATAACCGGATGTAATATTACCAGAACCGGACAGGGAGGCATTTTTCTGGGCGGAGGGGACCGTTATACGCTGACGCCTGGAAATAACCGTGCGGTAAATAATGATATCAGTGATTTTTCGGTAATTAACCGGACGTATACGCCAGCTGTTAAAATTTTCGGATGCGGAAATGAAGCGTCCAACAATAAGATCCATAATGCGCCCCATATGGCGATCAGCTATGACGGCAATGACCATATCATAAGTAATAATGATATTTATAATGTATGCTATGAGACTTCAGACTGCGGTGCGATCTATTCAGTCCGGACATGGAGTTATCGCGGTGTGAAAATCACGAATAATTATCTTCATGACATTTATTCTAACGGCGGTATCGGATCAGCAGGAGTCTATTGTGACGATTTGTCCAGCGGCATAGAGATCAGTGCCAACCTTTTTAACAACATCACGGGCTATGTCATGCTGTTAGGCGGCGGACAGGACAATGTATTTACGAATAATATTATATTGAACAGCAACAATGGTAAAGGTCTTCACTATGACAACCGCGGCGAAGGATGGGCGTATTATCACGCACAGAAACCCAATGGCAACTGTTATGCTGAACTTATGAATTTAAGAAATGATGAACGTTTTGACCGGGAGTTATGGGATAATAAATATCCGGAACTAACAGCAATGGATGTAGAAACCAGCGACGCTGACGGCAATCTGCTGGAAGCAAGAAAACCAGCCAATGCTGTTGTGAAAGATAATATTCTGGTAGGAGTTGCAAACCCTTATGGAAATATCAATAAACGGGTAGATGAACTTGGAACTGTGGAACGTGAAAATGCACTTGCGGAAGGGACAGACATAGGATTTGAAAACGCTGCTTTATCACAGTTTATAGTAAAAGAAAACTCACTGATTAAAGAAGTGATGGGAAATAAGCATTTTGATGTATTAAAAGTGGGACTGTATTCGGATGAGTACAGAACGGTTGAAAAAACAGAAATAGGAACACCGATATTAACTTCCCCTGCTGACAAATCAGAGGATCTTACTTTTATCGACGGCATTTCATTGACCTGGGAAAAAGCGGAACATGCAGTAAAATATCTGGTAGAGGTATCCAAAGATTTGTCGTTTAATGCGTTGATCCAGTCAACAGCTACTGAAAATAACTGGGCAGATACAGCTTCACTTGAAAGCGGAGTGACCTACTATTGGCGTGTGACAGCCATGGGTGATGGGCTTGAAAGTGTTTCAAAAACCAGTGAAACCTATTGCTTTACGACTTCAAATGAAGATCCGGATGTGCTGGAATATGGTTTTGAATATGGAAATAATGAATTTACGGGATGGACAAGAGAAAAAGGTGTACCTGTTACCAGCAGGGAAAAGGCACATCTTGGTGAACAAAGCTTTAAGGTTGATCAGGATATGGTTGTTATTACAAAAGAATTTAAGAAAGCTAAAAATGGAATTGTTTCAGTCTGGTTATATGATACTATGACAACAGCGCCATTGACTCAGGTAGTTGCAAACGTAACCATGGATGATAAGGATCCTGCAACAAGTGATTTCGTTGCAATGGGAATAGAAACCCGGGCTCCCGGTTCTATAAACAATTATTATTACCGCATCGGTACGCAGAACTACAGAGCTGACGTGATTCGTACAGAGGGATGGCACGAATTAAAATGGGATTATTCAACCGGGAAAGACTGCAAGCTCTATATCGATGATACACTGATTACTACTACCGATTACCGTACCGGATTTAACACGGTTTCCCTTGGGGATTACTGGTCAGGGTCGGGGGGGAACGGGACTTCAAATGTTTATTTTGATGATCTGAAAATAGCCTTTTCAAACATAGAAGAAATAAAACCGGAAAGTATATCCCTGGATCAGACAGAGATAAGAATGCATGTGGGAGAGACTGCAGAGCTGCATGCATCTGTTATGCCGGAAGATCTGGACGTGGATTTAAACTGGTCTGCCCATGAATATGAAATTGCAAGAGTGGAATCAGGATGCGTTACAGCATACCGTATCGGTACTACAACAGTCACCGTATATCCTGAGGGTTATCCGAATATAAAAGCAGAATGTAAAATTGTGGTGACTGCTGATAAAGAAGCATTGTCAAAAAGCCTGGAGGAGGCAGCCAGGATAACACCAGAGGGCTATACGAAGGAGAGTTATCAGGTGTTGCAAAATGCGATAACTGCAGCCATAGATATTTTAAATGATGATGTGGCAACCCAGGAAGCAGTGGATATGAAAAAGACAGAACTGGAAAATGCTGTTTCTGGTCTGGTTAAAGTAAGTGTGCCGGAAAGTATCGTATTGGATCAGAGTGAAGTGAAGGTGGCATTTGGTAAAAGTGTAACGGTTGTAGCCAAGGTAATGCCAGAGGATTCGTCAGCAGAACTAATCTGGAGATCAGATGATCCCAAGACAGCACAAGCAGGGGATGGGATCATTACAGGCGTAGCAATCGGAGAGACAACGGTGTGTGTATATCCGGACGGATATCCAGAAATCAATGGTGTCTGTAAAGTAATCGTGACTGCCGATAAAGCAGTGTTATCACAGAGGCTGGACAAAGCAAAAAAGATCGCACCGGATGGTTATACCGATGAGAGCTATCAAGCTTTACAGGGTGCCATTGCACGGGCAATAGCAGTTACTCAAAATGATAAAGCGACACAGGAAGAAGTAGATGCACAGACAGAAGAACTGTTGTCTTGTATTAAGAATCTTGTAAGAGATGGTGTAGACAAAGAACGGCTTAAAGAGATTGTCGCTTTTGCACAGGAAAAGGTGAGCGATGAAGACCTTGCCGGTGCAGAAAAAGAAACAGCAGAACATTATCTGAACACATTGCTTGCAGCACAAATGATCTTAGCTAATGGCAGTGCTTTACAAAAAGAAACTGATAGAATTGGATTTGAACTGGAATGTGCGGTCATTCAGGTAATACATCCGGTACCGGGAAGGGATGTTTTGGAAATCCTGGTAAATGCCGGGGATATCATTCTTGCTGTTATTGATCAATATCCGGAAGAAACAGGCAAAAAATTCATAAATGCAATGGAGCAGGCAAAAAATCTGTTAGAAGATATGGAGGCTTCTGACGATACATTACAGCAGGCATTTGAAGTACTGTATGAGTCAATGGATAAACTGATCGTTATTGACACGGAAAGGCTGATTGCAGCACTGATGAGGGCAGAAGAAATATTTGCAGATCTGGATTCTTACCGGGATGCAGGAAAGGCGGAATTCATAGATGCCTGCAGCAATGCAAAAGATACGGCAAAAGATCCACAAAGTCAGGCTGCTGTAAACAGGACTTTAACAGAACTTGACCTGAGGATGGAGGCATTGACCGTCAAGGCTGATTGTAAAGCTCTGAGTGAAGCTGTTGAACTGGCAGAGAAGATAGATCTGTCGAACTATACTAAGGACTCGGCAAATAGAATGCTGGATTCCTTAATTTATGCTAAGGTAGTATTAAACAATGAGAATGCAGACCAGTCGGAGGTTAATAATGCTGCGAATGCATTAACCTTAGCCATAAATAATCTGGTTAAGAAAGAGGCTCCGCCCGCAAATGCGGATAAGAGGATATTATTAGCTAAAATCGCAGAAGCCGGGACAATAAAACAGGGAAATTATACGGACCAGTCTTATGGGGCTTTGAAAGCCGCAATCGGGGAAGCGAAAAAAACAGCGGATAATCCAAATGTCCTGCAAAGTACAGTAGATGCGCAGGTTGAAGCTTTGATAAAAGCAATTGTTAATCTGAAAGTGGATTCAGATAGAGCTGCATCAGCCCTAATCAAAGCTGGTACAGTTACGGTAAAAGCAGAAAACAGAGGAACAAGCAAGATAAAGCTAAGCTGGAAGAAAACACCGGGGGCAGATGGATATGCTATTTACTTAAAAAAGGGAAAGAAATGGAACAGACTGGATACGGTTAAAAGGAACAGAACCTATTATAACTATAATAAAGGAAGTCTGGGAAGAGAATATACATTTGCCGTTAAAGCTTATAAGAAAATAGCTGGCAAGACTGTATATAGCAAATGGAAAAGCAAAACAATTAAAATAGTTCCCCAGGCAGTTACGGTAAAAGGGAAAGCTTTAAAAGGAAGGGTTAAGATCAGTTGGAAAAAGGTTTCAGGGGTAACCGGTTATCGTATTTTTAGAAAAAGCAGAGGATCCTTTAAGAGAATAGCTGTTGTGGACAACAGAACGGGCAGTTTTTCAGATAAAAAGGCAGTGAAAGGGAAAACCTATATTTACCGAGTGAAAACCTATTCCAGGGTAAAAGGAAAAAATATATACGGAAGATACAGCAAAGAAATAGTAATTAAGGCAAAATAAAAATTCCAGACATGAAAAGATTTAACGGCAGTGGGGGTGTTGATCCTCATTGCCGTCTATCCAATTTTGTTGACCAGATGGTCTGTTTCTGGTATAACTGAATGAAACGAGAGTCAAAAACTTGGTTCAGGATACGAGACATTAAATTTGCACACCAAAAAGGCGGCGTATTTGACCCTCACGGCAGCAACCAGATATATAAGCAGGCATGTCCGTTTGACAGATTGCCTGGGTATATAAAGAAAATGAAATTCAGGGAGGAATAATGTACCAGTTATTAATTGCGGATGATGAAAAGATAATCAGAGAAGGGTTAAAAAATGTCGTTGAATGGAAAGAACTTGGATATGAAATTGCCGATATATTTACGGATGGGCAGGAAATCATTGAATATTTGGAGTATGCGGTACCGGATGTTATACTTACCGATATAAAAATGAACCATATCTCAGGTATCGACATTGCAAAGTATGTATTTGACCAAAAACTGCCATGTAAAGTAGTGCTGGTCAGTGGATACCAGGAATTCGAACTGGCATTGTCAGGAATTAAATATGGAGCGGAGGATTATCTGCTGAAACCTATAGATGTGGATAATCTCACTAAAACCTTTAGCAAGATAAAAGAGGAATTGGATCAAAAACGGCAGCGGGATTTGCAGGCCCAGGAAGAAAAAGACCGGATGCAGGAAGCAATCCCGCTTTTGGAGGAACGTTTCTTCTCGGATCTAATATTAGGGGTGGCGGGCAGTGAAGAATATATTAAAAGCAGAATGGCTATATTATATCCGCAAATGGATATTAATCACTGCCACTGCCTTCTGGCTGATATTCAGATTAAAAATTATCAGGATTTTATGGAGCACATATGGCAGTACAATTATGATCAATTTGAAATTAATATCATTCATTTCCTGCAGATATGGCATAGGGAAATGTCCTTTCATCTTGTATTTAAATCCGGAGATATGCTTGAGGTATTCGGGGTTCTTGTTAAGCAAAGCAATGTGGCAGATGCCCATGAAGTTTGCCAGAGGGAAATGGAATCCCTGGTACAGGAACTGACTAACAGCTTTCAGTTTCAGGCTGACTATGAGATGAAACAGATTTATTCTAATATATTTGAAATAAACTGCATCCAGGAAAGACTTTTCAGCCAGGGCTATTCCGAAGAGAGTCCAAAGCAGCACCTTCAGGAAAAAAAGAAACTGATTATGTCAAACATCAGTTTAGGTAATATGGTAACTGCCCAAAAAATCTTCCACAGTATCATGGATGAAATAAGTACGGCCCCCTCCATTGTCAGAAATAATTTTGTGATAGAGATTTTGTCAACAATGAATGCGGTTATCAAGGAAGTAAATGTTAAATTATCGGATTCTCTGCGGACTTATTTCAATTATTCACTGGTATTATCTTTTCAGGGGACAGAAGAGGTGAAAGCCTATTGTGACCGCATATTTGACCGTATAAAACTAGCGGAAGAAAAAAAAGAGTACTATGATACAACAGCGTTAATCAGCAAAGCCAAACGTTACATCATTGATAATATTGACAAAGATATTTCACAGGAAGAAACTGCGAACCAGTTATTTATCTGCTCTTCTTATTTAAGCCGTTTGTTTAAAAAGCAGACAGGAGAGAACTTTACCCAATATGTTACGAAAATGAAGATGGAAAAAGCCGTGGAATTACTGAAAGATCCACAATATAAGACATATCAGGTAAGTGAGGCACTGGGGTATAAGACACCAAGATATTTTTCAAGGCTATTTCGGATGCAGACAGGTATGAATCCAAGCGAATACCGGGGGAAAGTATTGAAATTAGGAGGAGTGGCGGACGAAAATTAGCAGAAATTTGCTTGCTGTAAAATGAAAGGGAGCTGCTGCAAAGATAGATGATTTATCTATTTTTGTAACAGCTCCCTTTCTGTATAAAAAAATATCAAGCAGTTGATTTTCAGCTATTTTAAGCCCCAGTTTGAATTACGGAAAAGTTATAAATTACGAAGAAGTTAAGCAGCGTTGTCACATTCCTTGCCATCTGGAATTTCACCCGCCCATTTAAATGCCTTTTGAGCCAGAACAACCGCTATAATTTCGTTTATAACAGCAGCGGCTGCAATGGTACCCTGTATGATTTTGGCTGAATCCGGTGCGGGTCCTTCCAGGGCAGCAACGGCAATTCCTGTAAATACCAGTGATACTCCGGAATGGGGAAGCAGGGTAAAGCCGAGATATTTGCGAATCACATCCGGCGCATGTGAAAGACGGGCGCCCAAATATGCACCGCTGTATTTGCCCACAGCTCTGGATAAAATATAGATTGCCGTAAATATGCCGGCACCCATAATCAGGTGATAATCCAGAGGTGCACCCAGATTCAGGATCACTGCAATCAAAGCAAATCCCAGTATGGGATTAAATTTCTTCATAATAACCTGAAGCTGTTCTTCCGGGATAATATTGGAAAATGCAGCGGAAAATGCCATACCAATCAGCATGAAATTCAAAACAGGTTCCGGCAGTATATAGGTATTAAATAAAAATCCGCAGATAGATGCCAATAGTATAAATGCGCATAGTTCCAGGAGACAGAGGTTAGCGGAAGCTGTCTTTTTAAACAGGAAGCCTGCGGGTATGCCGATCACTGCACCGATAATCACAGGAAGTACCGGAGTGAGGACGATCATATAAATCGGCATGGAAGATGCGGATACCTGTGCGGAAACCACAGATATAATTGTAAAAAAGATGACAACTCCGATAATATCATCAATTGCAGCAAGGGGGATCAAAGTCTTTGTTACAGGACCATTTGTATGGAATTCCCTGACAATGGACAGGGACGGGGCAGGTGCAGTTGCAAGAGCTATACTTCCCATAATAGCAGCAAGATAGAGCGGAATGTTAAGAAAGTAAAAGATTGCGCCAAAAGTAAGGGTAACTACTGCAAAAGTCACCAGAGATTCGGCAATTGTCGTTACAATAATCTGATTGCCGGAACGTTTTATATTTTTCCAGATAATTTCTGTGCCAATCATCAGCCCCACTGCACACTCCAGTATATGATTGGAAGTCTGATACCACTTCATCTCCAGAACAGATTGATTCAATAGCTGCAGGGCGTGGGGGCCCAGAATCATACCTGCAATGAGCCAGCCTAAAATAGCAGGCAGTTTGATTTTAGAAACTAATTTGCCGGCAGCAAATGCCAGAACAATTGCTGCAGCCAGACGTAAAACAGCCAATATCATAGTCGTTCCTCCTGGGCAATGCCATATAAAATCATATCTACTGATTTTCTTACTTTTTCTTCATGAAGCCTGATAAATTTATTTTCATTTTCCCAGCCGTTTGAATCTTGAAAATACTGCTGGTGAAAGATTTCCTGGACCGCAGTGAAATAGGAACAGGCATCTTCAACGGATATCCCTTTGCGCAGGGTCAGCCCGGATAATGCGGATTCAAAGAGTCTGAGATTAAATTGATCGAGATCTTTCTTTAATACATCAATGTCCGCCTTTAAATGAGTTGGCGGATGTATGACAGCATTGTAAAAAATACGTATAAATAAGGGATTTTCCGTAAAAAATCGAAGTCGGGCATCAAAATATTCTTCCAGGCGGATATCAGAGCGGCTGGTTTCGGTACATTTCGTTTTCAGATATACCATTAAAGCTTCGAAGCAGGCTTTTACGCAGTTCAGATACAACTCATCTTTGTTTTTAAAATAGTGGTATACCAGCCCTTTGGATATACCGCTTTCTGCAAGTGCAGCATTCAGGGAAGCTTTATCATAACCGCTGCTGCCAAATTCCCCTATAGCCGCATGCAGTATTTTTTCACGGCTTTGTAATGTTTTTAGTTCTCTTTTCATGAAGGAATCCTCCTGGTAATTAATAATAGACTGGGTGGTCTGTTTGTAGTATAGCAGAAATAGACCAGGTGGTCAATTAGTAATTACCAAATCACTGGTATCCGAATTTTTTTGCCTAAAAAGTACAGATATCTTAATAATCTCCTAATTGGAGAAAAAAGAAGCCCAAAATATTATTAAATCTGATAAATTAAATACTAAACCCTTTTTATACTTCAATGCTATAATGACGAAGAAAAACGAAAAGGCAAAATATAAGCCTTACATAATCGTTATTTCCATATCTTTTAAGATATAAAAAAGGAGGATTTTAAGATGAAAAGAAAGACAGTAATGAAAGTTCTGACTTGCGGAGCAGCAGCAGTGATGACAATGGGCGTTATGGCTGGATGCGGAACAAGAGGCGGAGAATCTGCGGCTACCGGTACTTCCCAGTCTGCTTCTGAAGATGCAGGCAGTACATCCGGCGAAGCGAAAAGTGACGCCAATGTAATGATCGGCTCTGCAATTTACAAATTTGATGATACCTTTATGACAGGTGTAAGAACGGCTATGACAGACCAGGCAAAGGCAGAGGGTGCCGAACTTGAACTGGTGGATTCCCAGAACAAGCAGCCCACCCAGAATGAACAGGTAGATACCTTTATCACAAAGGGTGTAACTGCACTTGCAATTAATCCGGTAGACCGTACTGCAGCAGGTCCGATTATAGAAAAAGCAAAAGCAAAGAGCCTTCCGATTGTATTTTTAAACCGTGAACCGGAAGAAGCGGATATGAAGAGCTACGATAAAGTATGGTATGTAGGCGCTAAGGCAGAACAGTCCGGACAACTTTCCGGAGAAATCATTGCAGACTACTTTAAAGCAAATCCCGATGCGGATAAAAACGGAGACGGCGTTATCCAGTATGTCATGCTTCAGGGAGAACCAGGACATCAGGATGCAACGCTTCGTACTGAATATTCCATTAAAGCCATTGAAGAAGCCGGGTTTAAAACAGAGAAACTGGCAGCAGATACTGCTATGTGGGACAAGGCAAAGGCAACGGATTTAATGAAAGCTTTTATCACTGGACAGGGGCTGGATAAAATCGAAGCAGTAATTTCCAATAATGATGATATGGCACTGGGTGCGGTAGAGGCATTAAAAGCAGAGGGTTACAATAAAGAAGACAAAGCAAAATACGTTCCGGTGGTAGGCGTGGATGCTACGGCTCCGGCATTGGAAGCGATGAAAGATGGTTCACTGTTAGGAACCGTATTAAATGATGCAGCCAATCAGGGAAATGCTACCATTAATGTTGCAAAAGCAGCTGTGGAAGGCAAAGAAATTAATGAGCAGAATATTGGATACCCGGTGACCGACGGCAAATATGTATGGATCGACTACGTAAAAGTAACTGCCGACAATTATCAGGATTATATGAAATAAAAGGATAGAAATCAGAATTGGGGTTGTTCATTGACAGGCTGTTAATGTAACAGCCCTTCTGATAGGAAGGAGCGGCAGCATGGGAGATATCGTATTAGAAATGAAAAATATTACGAAAGTATTCCCAGGGGTAAAGGCACTTGACCAGGTCAGCCTTACTGTGAAAAAAGGGAGTGTACATGCGTTGATGGGGGAAAATGGTGCCGGAAAATCAACGTTAATGAAATGCCTGTTCGGAATATATCATGAGGATGGCGGGGAAATTATCCTGGATGGAAAGCCCGAAAAAATCATGACTTCCAAGCAGGCTTTAGATTTGGGAGTTTCTATGATTCATCAGGAACTGCATCCAATTCGATTCAGACCTGTAATGGAGAACATCTGGCTTGGAAGATTTCCCAAAATGGGGATCGTCGTAGATCGAAAAAAAATGATTCAAAAGACAGAAGAGCTTTTCCGGGAAGTGGATCTGGATGTTGATCCCGAAGCATTGGCAGGATCCCTGTCCGCATCCAGTCTGCAGCTTGTTGAGATTGCAAAGGCAGTCAGCTATAATTCTAAGATTATTATTATGGACGAGCCGACATCTTCCCTGACGGAAAATGAGACTCACCATTTATTTAAGATTATACGACAGCTTCAGGATAAGGGTTGTGCGATCATTTATATTTCTCATAAGATGGAGGAAATTCTGAAAATATCAGATGAAGTAACCATTATGAGAGACGGACAGTATGTGGGCACGTGGGATGCAAAAGATTTGACAACGGATATAATAATCAGCCGGATGGTGGGAAGGAACATGACCAACCGATTTCCGCCCAAAGAGTATAAGCCTCTCGATGATGTGATACTGAAAGTAGAAAATTTATGCTCTCCGCTGCCCAAATCTTTTCAAAATGTAAGTTTTGAATTAAGAAGGGGCGAAATCCTTGGCATCGGTGGACTGGTAGGTGCCCAGAGGACAGAAGTGGTGGAAGCCATATTTGGATTAAGGGAAATTGCGGAAGGAACCATTGCAAAAGACGGCAAAAAACTGGACATCAGATCCCCCCGGGATGCCATTAAAGAAAAGATTGCACTGCTGACGGAAGAACGAAGAGCAACCGGAATTTTTGGAATTTTGTCTGTATTGGATAATACGGTAATTGCGAACCAGAAAAATTATGCCTGCATGGGTGTATTGAGACAGAGCCAGAGGGTAAGAGCCGCCCAGGAATCAAATACGGAGTTAAGGACGAAAACTCCCAACATGGAAGAAGCAATCCAGAACCTGTCCGGAGGTAATCAGCAGAAAGTACTGCTTGCCAGATGGCTGCTGACCGAACCGGATATATTAATCCTGGATGAGCCTACCAGGGGAATTGATGTAGGGGCAAAATATGAAATCTATACAATCATGCACAAGCTTGCAAGCCAGGGAAAATCCATCATTATGATTTCCTCGGAAATGCCGGAGCTATTGGGAATGTCGGACCGCATCATGGTCATGTGTGAAGGCCGGGTAACCGGTATTTTAGAAACAGAAGAGGCAGACTCGGTAAGCGTCATGAATTGTGCGACGAAATTTATGAATTAGATATATAAACTAGATATTCTGAATCCTAAGACAAGGTTTAAGAAGTTCGATAGAGAGAGAGGTAATACATATGCAGAAATCAGGAAAGATGGTTGCGCGTAAGCCATTTGCCGTTTCATTTATTTCAGCGGGCATTCTGCTGCTGGCTTTGGGTATTGTCCTGTACTGGGCATTGGATCCGGCAGTTTTTTATGATCTTTACCTGTATATAGCCCTGGTAGGTTTAGCAGCCCTGGGTTATGGAATCAACCAGCTTGCAGCCCGTAGATTCCACGGTACAGATGTAGAGCTGTCAGGAAAGACGGCTAAGAGGTTTATAACAAATAATGCGATTATGATCGCACTTCTGGTTTTAATTGTTGTGATAATGTTTATCCAGCCGCGTTTTATGCAGCTGCAGGTATTGCTGGATATTTTAACTCAGTCATCTACAAAAATGATTGTGGCACTGGGAATCTGTTTTACACTGCTGATAGCAGGTACGGATCTTTCAGCAGGCCGTATGGTTGGTCTGGCGGCAGTCGTTTCCACATCTATGCTGCAGACAGCTGATTATGCCAACCGGTTCTTTCCGGACCTTCCGTACATGGCAGTGATTTTCCCAATTCTTTTAGCAATTGCGGCATGTGCACTGTTTGGCATTTTAAATGGATTTTTAGTTGCAAAATTCGATATGCATCCATTTATAGCTACGTTAGCGGTCCAGGTTATTGTGTATGGAGCATGTTCCCTTTATTTTGACATGGCACCAAACAAATCTCAGCCAATAGGCGGTATCCGCAGTGATTTTATCGTGTTGGGACAGAAAAAGATTCTGGAAATCGGCGGATTCCCCGGAATTTCTATTTTAGTGCCAATCGCTATCTTTTTCGTAATTCTGATCTGGTTTATTCTGAATAAAACAGAATTTGGCAAGAACGTGTATGCAATCGGAGGAAACCGGGAAGCAGCAATCGTTTCCGGTGTCAACGTATTCAAAACCATTATGGGAATATTCGTACTGGCATCCGTTTTATATGGTGTTGCCGGAGTACTGGAGGCTGCAAGAACAGCGGGAGCAACGAACCAGTATGGTAACGGATACGAACTGGATGCTATTGCAGCCTGTGTAGTGGGCGGTGTTTCCTTAAACGGCGGTATTGGAAAGGTCAGCGGAATTGTCAGCGGTGTGCTGATTTTCTCTGTAATCCAGTACGGACTGCAGTTTATTGCAGTAAGCCCAATGTGGCAGCAGGTAATCAAGGGTATTATCATTGCCGTAGCCGTTGCTATCGATCTTACTAAGTACAGAAAAAAATAGTTTTGAAACAAAGCAAAATAGTTTAGAACCCCCAGTTATTTTTCCGGTATGCCGCAGGTGTTTCTCCCACAATGGATTTAAACTGGTGGATAAAATTACTCTCCCCGGTAAAACCCACCTGCCCGGCAATATCGCTAATACTGTCGTGGGTGGTACACAGCAGGCGTTTGCTCTGACTGATCCGGTAACCCGTCAGATAAGAGTAAGGAGTTGTGCCCACCTGCTTTTTGAAAAGGCGGATAAAGTGATATTTGGAAAAATGAACTTTATCCAAAAGCGCATCAATGGAGACGGCTTCCTGGTAATGCATCTGTAAATATTCCACGGTAGCAGCAATATCCGAATTTCCGGGGGAGGACAGAAGGGTATCCTGTACAAGCCCTTCCAGCATACCGGTCAGCAATCCGGAAATATAATGGCTGCACCGGGCGCAGGACAGAAGTGTTCCCTCTTTCGTGATCCGGTACAAATCCTGGAAAGTTTCGAAAAAATGATCGGTATCCCATGGTGTAATTACATGGATTTTTTCCATGTTTAAAGAAGCTGAAAAGTCACAGACACCGCTGCCGGCCAGATGTGCCCAGGCGAATTCCCAGGGATTGGCGGAAGCGTTCTGATATCGATGATATTCATATGATGGAAGGAGAACCGCCTGATGCCTGGAAAGTGAAATCTGCTGGTTTCTGACGGTAATCAGTCCTTCACCTGTAAGGGTATAGAGAAGAATATGAAAATTCTGGCCGGAGCGTTCCGTGAAATAATGCTGCCCGGTTGAAAAGATGCCGTCTACTAAAACGGAAAAAGGAAAAACAGCAGTAACGGAATCAGGTGCAACAGCCGCTGTAAAAGAGTCCGCAAGGACATCCATATTGTAATGAATCATATATAATACCTCCGCAATTATTTGATATTATTTGGCAATTATCATGATTGAATATCAGTTTTTACTTGATATAATGATGATAACGCAGAAGACGAGAAATCGCAATATCTATAATATGATCGGAGGTATTTTTATGGGATTTCAACTGAAAAAATTTATGGAGGAACTGGAAAATCCAAGTGCAATTATGCGGACGGCTCCGCTGTGGGTATGGAATGATACCATGACAGACAGTCAGATTGACCACGCACTGGATGAATTAAAAAGCCATGGCTTCGGTGGGGCAATCGTTCATCCAAGACCGGGAATGGTAATTACTTATTTATCAGCAGAATGGTTTGAGCAATGGGGCTATGCGCTGGATGCTGCAAAAGAACGGGGAATGAAGCTCTATATCTATGACGAGAATTCTTATCCATCCGGATTTGGAGGCGGTCATGTATCGGCAGAACTGCCGGATTGTCTGGGAACCTCCGTCAGTTATCAGCTGGTACATAAAGACCAGCTGCAGACAGAAGAAAAGGCAGAGAAATGGTTTGATGATGTCAGCCAGGTACGGGTGTTTGCATGTGATAAGATCGTTGGTGATAAGGCAGTAGATGCAAAAGTCAGATTGATAAAAGATATATCAGATCTTCCCAGAAGTAAGTGGGCAGAAACAGCAGACTGGTTTATCATCATGGGGTTTGTAAAAGGGGAGACAACCGGATGGATGGCGGGATTTGCCAATGTAGACCTTCTGCGCAGAGAAGTGACCGATACATTTATTGAAAAGGTATACCAGCCTTATTTCGATCATTTTGGAGAGGAATTTGGAAAAGCGATTCCGGCAATTTTTATGGATGAGCCAGCGATAACCGGAAGCGGTGTTTACGGAACTGCCGGAAGCCAGGCACTGCCTTACAGCTATTGGTTTTCCCATGAGTTCTATAAAAGAAATGGTTATCATCTGGAAGACTATCTGCCGTCTTTATTTACGGATACAGAGGCAGAATGGTTTGCGCATACCGATAAAGAAGTGCGCCATGATTATTATGATACCACACGGGAATTGTGGGTTCAGAACTTTGTGATTCCACTATCAAAGTGGTGTGAGAAACATGGGATTGCCCTCACAGGACATTACATGGAAGATGACTGGCCCAGAGCAAGCGCCGGTACTACTTCGCCCAATATTATGGCAAATTTTGAATATATGGGATGGCCTGCAATTGACATGCTGGTCAATGATAAGTTATTGGAACGTCCAAATGAACATGTGGGCTTAATTATGCAGGAATTGCGCAGTGCCGTCAACCAATTCGGACAGGAGCGGTGTTTTTGCGAAGCATTTGGTGCAGGAGGGTGGGATTCCACGCTGGCTGATTTCAAAAGAGTAGGCGACTGGCTGATGGTAAATGGAGTCAATTTTATCAATGAACATCTGACCTATACCTCCTATATCGGTGCAAGAAAGCGGGATCATCCTCAGTCATTTGACTGGAGACAGCCCTGGTGGGAGCAGTTTACCGGCGTAAATGATTATTTTGGAAGGGTATGTGCACTTCTATCCCAGGGACGCATGGAACAGCGCATATTGCTGATGCATCCCACGCTTACCGGATATCTGAGAATTATGGACGGGGAGCCGTCGGGACTGGTTGTGACAGACAATCTTTCCAAGACCCCGGATATGCGTCCGTATTATGCCGCCATGCAGCAGTTAATCGATGATCAGTGGGACTTTGACCTGGGAAATGAAGACATTATGAGACGTCATGGCAATGCCACATCAGGCAGAATGCAGCTGAAAAATCAGGAATACCAGGTAATATTGATTACCGGGGAAATGAAAAATATGCTTCCGTCCACGGTAGATCTGCTGGAGAAATATTTGGGCGAAGGCGGTCAGGTAATCAGTCTTGGAACGCCGGGAGGCTACGTGGAAGGAAAAGAAAACCATTACGTAGAAGAGAATCTGTGTCACCATAAAAACTGGATACCGGTAAAAACCCCTCTTGAAATGTCCCGGAAACTGCAGGAATTACTTCCTAATCGTATAGAGGCAGAACACCCATTTGAGACTGGCGTAGAACATATGAGACGCGTCTTAGATGAGAAATACAGCATTTATTATTTTGTAAACCACAGTCTTGACAGCGTGCATAATGTGATCACAATAGATGGCACGCAAGTGAAATATCTGGACTTATGGGATGGCAAAGCGAAAGTGTATCCTTATCAGGAAAAGGAGGGCAAAGTTTCTTTTTCACTGGATTTAGACCGTTATGAATCAGCAATGTTTCTGGTAGCCGGGCAGGATGCAATCGAGTCAGAGTTAGATATTATTTCCTCAGGGGAGACTTTCACAAAGCCCACAGTGGAAGAAAAAGCAGAAATTCCCGTGGTGTTAGAAAAAATTGAAGCGGAATCGAAGAACAGTATGATTATCGATTATTGTGATCTGGAGCTGGATGGCAGAACTTACTCAGATATGTGTGCGTTATTTGCAGGCAAAGAGGTTTACCGGCATCGGGGGTATTCCGATAATCCCTGGGATAATCAGGTACAGTATAAAAGGCGTTACCTGGACAGCAATCAATTTGAAGAAGGCACCGGATTTACAGCAATTTACCGCTTCTATGTGGAAGATGTTCCGAAAATAATCGAGCTTGCGGCAGAACAGGGCAACCAGTATGAAGTTGCGCTTAACGGAAAACCTGTTATTTGGAAAGAAGGATATTATCTGGATGAGCTTAATACCATCGCAGATATTGCCGGCTTATTGCAAAAGGGCGAAAATACAGTGGCTTTTAAAACGGACAGATTTGACGTCAGACTGGAAGTAGAGCCGGTTTATATCCGGGGCGAATTCCATGTAGTTTCCAGAGAAGGAATCTGGACGATAACAAAGAAGGAAGAGCTTCAGTATGGAACCTGGGTAGAACAGGGCTATCCTATGTATGAAGGTGCCGTGCTGTACAGCTACACATTTACAAAAGAAAAAGAGGGGAAAGTGATCGTAACCGTTCCGCAGCTGGAGACTACCTGTTCTTCCTTATTTGTAAATGATATTGAAACGGGATTAATTGGAGTAAATGGAAATTATCGCTTCGACATTACGAAATGTTGTGTTTCCGGAAAGAACGAAATAAAAGTCCGTGTGTGCGGCGGCTTTAAAAATCTGCTGGGACCCCATCACTGTGTTGATCAGCCGCGCAGGTCCGCATGGCCGGATATGTGGCGGCAGTCGCCACGGTTTGGAAGACCCGGAGCAGAGGAATATGATTTGATTCCTTATGGAATGCAGGAAGGTATCCATGTATTTCAGTAAAAGGTCATGTAATACCGATTATACTTTTGGTTGACATTTTGTGGGAGATTAGTTCCAAATGAAGGGCACATAGCGGGCTATGTAACCTGAATTTGGAACTAATTTACCGGGAAGTGGAGCGTGGGATGGCAGGAATGCATTCTCAAACAGGACCGGGACCGGAAAAATCAAATCAAAAGAAAATCTTTCACGCGCCGGTTGAAGTCTCTGGCCTCTTCATAGGCCGCATGTCCAAGCCCTTGATAGATAACGATACGTTTGTCAGGGATTTTTTCTGCCATTTCTTTTGCAGCTTCACAACCTACTACTTTATCACTATCGCCGCCAACTATTAAAGTGGGGCATATGATATTTTCAAGTTCATTATAAGCATCATGAGTCAATACAGCCTTTGCCTGAATCAAAAATCTGTCAAAATGACTCGGCTTCCCAATTCGGCTGACAAGAGGATAAGTCAGCCGGTAGGTTTTTAATTTTTGTGGCGAATACGTATTCTCAAGCGTATCAATCATTAAGGACCGATAATCACCGCATTTGGCATACTCCACCCATGTGTTGACAGCATTGCGAAGTATGTCGTTTGCCCTTGGGGCTGAAACGGCGATTACCAGCTTTTCAACCATCCGGGGATAATCAATGGCAAACCATTGTGCAATCATACCACCTTGAGATACCCCCATTAGAAATACTTTTTCTATTCCAAGCTGGTCAAGTGCGGTCTTCAAATCTTTTGCCATATCTCGTGTGGTATAGGCATCCTGCATTTCCTCTTTTCTACTGAACACATACACCTTAAAATCTTTCAAAAATGCCCGAAAGTAGAAAGCTAAATTAATAGCCTGCCCCTTTACGGTTTTCAGCCCATCTGATAAGCCGGGCAAAATTATAAGCGGGGTTTGTCCCCGTCCAAATTCCACATAATGCATTGTTGTTCCGTCAATGGCAGCGGAGTTTTCTTTCACGCCAAATAACAAAGGTGCACACCTCCTTATTATGAAATTCCCTGTTTTAATATCTCCATATAGTCTGTTAGAGATCTCACATATTCATTTTTTAAAGTATCGATTTCAGAATTAAGTCCGCTTTGTACTTCTGTTTTGCTGATAAACTCCTCATTGAACCCCTGCAAAAACCATTTCAACACGTGACTCGTTTTTTGTTTGTTCCATTTAAACTGTGCTGGATCAATATCTGCCAGCAAATCATTATAAATTTCCTGACTTGCATAATTGTACCGGGCTTTTGTCTTTCGATAAATGTCCGTATCATTTTTGCTGAATGCTTTCATGATAAAATTGTACTTTTCCGGGTTCTGGATGTACCAGGAAAATTCCAATTCTGAGTATTTTATTACCCGCTCAAATAGATCCCCCGGGAGGCTGTCCCGCTTGTTATCCAAGCTTGAAACAAGCTCTCTGGTAACGCAATCAAGCAGATAAAAATACAACTCCTCTTTACTTTCAAAGTATTTAAAAAGGCTGCCTTTACTAATGCCACAATTTTTAACAATTCTGTTGGTGGAACTGTCGGTATATCCGTGTTTCCCAAATTCAGCTATTCCTACTGAGATAATGGTTTGCTTTTTTTCGTTATGTAATTCATAAAAAAGATTAGCAGGCAATGGGATGCTCCTTTCTGTGACCACCCGGTCACTACAACTTAAAAATATCAGTGACCACATGGTCACTGAACAAAGTATATCATATAAATGGGTACAAGGTCAAGGTGCTTTTTTCTTGTAGAGAATTTGCAGGTATAATGTGGCTTTTAATGACAATCCGCAAACTACTTGTTAGATTCCAGATTCTTCACAATTTCCTGATACCGTAATGTAGCCAATGCGCTGGGCTCTCCCTGTCTGCAGAACGTAAGCCCCGACAGTTTCCGGTTAGTACGCTGTATAACAATCTGTTCGTCCTGCATGCTGGATTCCAGTGCATGAAACGCTTCCAGGAAGCGGCTGTCTTGTTTTGCACGTTTATAAAATGATAAAACGTAGACATAGAAGAAGAGGTTATAGCTGCGAAACGGATACTCCACCTGCATAAATAACTTGCCGATTCCATAGTGGCAGGGTCCGATTGGCGTTCGGATTGTCCAATGCGCGAGAAGGAAATCAATAGCATGATCAAGCGCCGGTTCATTTTGAAAATCGCTGCTGAAACGGAAAGCATCCAGGGCATTCAAGGTTGGATGTGGATTGGAGTATTCTGTTTCCGGTCCTCTGCCGAAGCTGAATTTATTGCAGCGCCATCCGCCATCCCGGTACTGTGTATCTAACAGATGCCGCAATGTCTTCTTTACTCGCTCATCAGAGGCATATCCCATGCGGCAGAGTACACTGGCGGCATGGGTTGTGTGACATGGATAGATAGCGCCCTTAGGGGTTAACTTCAGTCGTCCGTCATCCCTCCAGACGCTGAATATCAGATCCGCGCATTCCTTTAAAACAGGATCATCCGGGTCCATACCTAATTCCAATAGATACAGTACACTTTCCAAAGTTGAGAACGGAGCCCCTTTTATCAGATTCTTATCAGGAGTTGTCCAGTAATCCCCTCCATTATGCTGTCTGTGGGATAATACAGCATCAATATCTGAACAAGTTTGTTTTTCAATATCCTTTTTTTCTATAGTCATCTCAAGCACCTTCCATTTCTAATCTGTATTTATATTTCTAAAGCAGAGTATAGCGTAAAAATAAGACAACAGTCTGTCATATTTCATATAAATTTTTCGCCTGATTTAAAAATTTCTTCATTTCCTCACGCAGACTTTCCGGTGCAAGTATTTCTGCTTTATTTCCTAATCCAGCCATGGTACTGATTACCCATTGCGGATTTTCGGTTGAGAATGTAATAAATAAATTGTGATCCACAGTTTTTATATTTTCAATGCCAAAAAAATCAATTGCCAGAAATTCATAGGATTGATCCATTCGTATAGAGACTTGAACTCCGCTGCTGTTTGCAAATTGACTGTTCAACGAAGGTATTGCATAATTTTCCCGTTCTTTAAAAGTGGATTCCCGAATTTTCAAATCTGTAATCCGGCTTATTTTAAAGATACGAAAATCTTCCCGGAAGGTACAATAAGAGAACAGATACCAGCTTTCTTCTTTGAAAATCAATTTATAGGGTTCCACTTCCCGATGGGAATAACCGCTTCCGCTATAATAACTCAATTCCAAAAGCTGATGGCGGGCGATGGCAGACCTGATTTTTTTGATATTGTGAATCAAAGTGCTTTTTTGATTCCAGGAAGTAAAATCAATAATTACATCATTTTCCAAGAATAAATGTTCCTCGCTGCGGAAACGCAGTTTTGCCAGCAGTGATTTGATTTTTAATTGATCATCAATACTTGCCAGACCATGTATGGCGGCAGTAAGGATATCCATGTCTTCTCTGTTAAGCGCTGATTTACTGTAGCGAAAATCAGGCATAAGGGAGATTCCGCCTCCGATCCCCTGCTGAGAGGTAACGGGAAATCCGGCACTGGACAAATCCAGCAAATCCCGGTGAATAGTTCGGACAGATACCTCAAAATAGGAGGCAAGTTCCTTTGCAGTGATTTTTTCTTTCTCTAATAATATACACAATATGCCAAACATACGATTACTTTTCATTGGTTTCACCTCATAGGTATCATCATATGAAATAAGATATAGAATGTCAAGTTTAGCGGCTGCAATTAGTGCTACAGCGAATGCTTTATATTGGGGTTTAGCTGATTAAATACGCTTTGTGGAATATAGGTAGTGTACGGAAAGAGAAGGGGGCGGACCAGGACATTGGTTTGGAAGGCTTAACGCAGAACTGGCATTTTCTAACCTTCCCGAAGCGCTTTTTGGCGGCACGCGGGCATTCGCTCCGAAATCCTGATGCATTTCGCAGCTCACTGCCCGCTTA
>UQGG01000057.1 GCA_900540475.1 uncultured Robinsoniella sp.
TTTCGGAGCGAATGCCCGCGTGCCGCCAAAAAGGGCTTCGGGAAGGTTAGAAAATGCCAGTTCTGCGTTAAGCATTCCAAGCCAATGTCCTGGTCCGCCCCCTTCTCTTTCCGTACACTACCTCTGCATACAAAGCGTATTTAATCAGCGAAACCCCAATATAATGCACTTAACACACCCCATATAAAGTGTTCCCTATAATACTACCCCCAAATTACACCATGAGGAACAATTCGCATAAGACAAACATCATCCCCAAATTTAATACTCTTCAACAGCTCAACATCCACATCACAGCCGAAAGCTTTTTCAAAAAGAACTTTACTGTATCCAGTCGTGCATTGGCACCATGTGAGGGTATCTAATTTTTCCACTTGGGCAAGCATAGGACAAGGGCAGAACCCGAACTGCAGATAAAGTGAGCCGTCCCGATAGGAGAGTCCTGCGGTCTTTGCCTTTTCAGATCCTGCAAATTCTTCCATACTGGAAGAAGATGCAGCCAATTCCTTTACCAGCGCCAGCTTTTCTTCCATTCCATAGCCACACTGGCAGGACATTCGTATTTGCTTTACATCTGCGGTACTGAATTTCGCTTCCAGACGATGCATGGTACCATTCACCCAGGCAGCAGAATCTTGATCTGCAGCCGTTCCATCGGTTCCATATACAATTTCTTTTGCGGTTTCTTCACTGCTCTTACTTTTAACCGCTTCCCAAATAGCCTGTTCCTGTATTTTTCTGATATCAAACATATGAATCCTCCTTGTAAAAAAGACTTTATACTAATTAAAACTGTCTCTGTTAAGACAATTTCATAATAGCATAAAGCCCTCGCAGCTACTTCTGAATTCCTGCTCTATTTAATGGGAATGTATAAATCCATAATCACAAAATCTGTTTCTTTGCTAATTTTCCGATAAATATTTAAACCGTATCGTTCATCCATTTCATAACCGCTTCCCGGCAGCCAGACAGCGAATACTCCCTGAAGTGTACAAAAGATATCTTTTATTTCGCCTGCGAACCGATAGACAGCAAATTTGCCGCCCTTTATGGTAATGATATTATCAAGCCTGCAGTCGTCGTCTATAGATGCACATATATCGCATATGCAGTGCTGAAAAGAAGTAATGGCAGGATCATTGTAAAACCGTTCCATGAATGTGGTGCTTTCATGAATATAATCTTTATAAGTATCAAAGAACTGATACCATTTTTCCTTTAGTTCATCATATTTACCGATGACACGTTCATAAATAACCCGGGTATCTCCAAGCTGTTCTATTTTGATTTTGCTGTTATATGCATCGTAACTTTCAAAATGATTGATAATTCCCGGTTGAAATGGATTGGAGATACTGGCTGCATTTGCTGCTTCCCGAAATTTTAATGGGGATTTACAATGATGCAGTTTAAAGGATGTACTATAATTAGAAGCGCTGTAACCATAGTCCAGACCAATATTGGTAATGGTTTTGTCCCTTTTTAGTTTCAGGTCAATAGCGCTCTGATCCATTTTCAGATGTTTGATAAAAGCGTATACACTTTCCCCGGTTATGGATTTAAAAGCTCGGCTGAAGTGGTACTCGGAATAGTGAATGTGGGCTGCCACATCCCTTACCGTGATTTCATCGTCCAGGTGGCGCAGCATATAATCGATGCTTTGATTGATAAGTTCTTTAGTGATCATAATATCCGCCTTTATGTGAGAGGTTAAACATGGATTTTTTAAAATTCTATTGTGAGATCATCTTCCGTTATCAGTATAACACAGAACAATTTTAGAGACAATAAATCAGCTGATATCGGCTAACAGTTGCAATTGCACTTAAGTTGTATTAAAATGGATCCAATAGGATTTTTGATTCCGGGAGATATTATCCGGTGATCATTCTATGCAGTTGGCGGGAATGAATGTTCAAACACGCTTAAGGGTACCAGAAGGAGAATTTATGAAAATTGGTAAAGTTTCAGAACAGACTTTAAAAAGGTCTGTATTTAGACAGATAAAAACAAAACGAAATGAAGTTCTGCAGGGTGCAGGAGTGGGAGAGGATTGTGCTGTGTTAAAGCTTGCCCCGGGGGAAGTATTTGTATGCTCTATTGATCCCATCACAGCGGCGGCTAAGGATGCTGCGTCTCTGGCAATACACGTAACCGCCAATGATATTGCTACGTCCGGAGCACAGCCGGTAGCTGTACTGCTCAGCATTCTGCTCCCTGTTACGATGGAAGAACCGCAACTGCGGGAAATGATGCAGGAACTGGAAGAGACCTGTGCCTCTCTGAATATTCAGATTGCGGGTGGGCATACGGAAACGACTGCAGCGGTTAACCAGCCTGTGATTACCGTGTCTGGTATCGGGAAAGCATTGGAAAGCGAAGTACTTCCAACAGGAGGTGTAAAGCCGGGGCAGGATCTGATACTTACCAAATGGATTGCCCTGGAGGGAACTTCCATCATTGCGAAAGAAAAAGAAGCGGAATTGAAAAATAGATTTCCAATAGCTATGATTGATACTGCTAAGAGATTTGACCGGTATATTTCAGTTGTGCCGGAGGCTGCCGCCGCAAGCCGCTTCGGGGTATCTGCCATGCATGATGTGACAGAGGGCGGAATCTTCGGTGCACTCTGGGAACTGGCTGAAAGTGCAGGAGTAGGACTGGAAGCGGATCTGAAAAAAATTCCCGTAAAGCAGGAAAGTATCGAAATATGTGAGTACTTTGGACTAAATCCCTATGTTATGATGTCCAGCGGAGCGCTGCTGATTGCGGCAGACGATGGATTAGGGCTGATTGCCGAATTGGGCAAATGCAGAATACCTGCATCCCTGATCGGGAGAACAACCGATGGAAATGACAGAGTATTGTTTAACGGAGAGGATAGCAGATTTCTGGAACGTCCCCAGCCGGATGAAATATATAAATTGTTGTAGCAGCCTGACAGCAGGCAGATAGGAGCTAAGATGAGAGAGCAGATATTAACATTTTTAGAGAAAAACAGCCGCATCGATCTGAAAGAACTGGCGGTATTGCTTGGTTCGGATGAGGTCACAATAGCAAATGAAATTGCAAAAATGGAACAGGAGAAGGTTATCTGCGGATACCATACCTTAATTGACTGGGATAAGACCTCCACAGAAAAAATAACAGCACTGATCGAAGTGCGGGTAACACCCCAAAGGGGACAGGGATTCGACTCCATTGCAGAGCGGATCTATAACTATCCGGAAGTACGCTCCGTATATTTGATTTCCGGAGCTTATGATCTGATGGTTATTCTGGAAGGAAAAACGTTAAAAGAAGTATCCGGATTTGTCTCCGACAAACTTTCTACACTGGATACCGTATTAAGCACTGCAACCCATTTTGTATTGAAGAAATATAAAGACCATGGAACGATATTTGATAAAAAAGTCAAAGATGAAAGGATGCTGGTGACCCCGTGAGAAATCCTATAGCAGATAAGGTGGTTGGAATCCAGCCATCTGGTATACGTAAATTTTTTGATATCGTAAGTGAAATGGATGATGTTATTTCACTTGGTGTGGGGGAGCCGGATTTTGATACTCCCTGGCATGTGAGAGATGAGGGGATTTACGCTCTGGAAAAGGGGAGGACTTTTTATACTTCCAATGCAGGGCTAAAAGAACTTCGTGTGGAAATATGTAAATATCTGAAACGCAGGTGTAACATAGAATATTCACCGGATCTGGAAACGCTGGTTACAGTTGGAGGAAGCGAGGCGATTGACCTGGCAATGCGTGCCATGCTGAATCCGGGAGATGAGGTCCTTATCCCACAGCCCAGCTTTGTCTCTTATCTGCCCTGTGTTGTGCTGGCAGACGGAGTACCGAAGGTTATCAACCTGAAGGAAGAAAATGAATTCAGGCTGACAAAGCAGGAACTGCTGGATGGAATCACCGAAAAAACCAAGATTCTGGTTCTGCCATTTCCAAACAACCCAACTGGCGCAGTGATGAGCCGGAAGGATCTGGAAGAAATAGCAGAGGTTATTATCGAAAAAGATTTATTTGTGTTATCCGATGAAATCTATTCGGAGCTGACCTTTAACGGAGATCATGTGTCCATTGCAAGCCTGCCGGGCATGCGGGAGCGAACTATTACAATTAATGGATTTTCAAAGGCATATGCCATGACCGGATGGCGTCTGGGCTATGTATGTGCACCGGAAGAGATCACGGCACAGATGACCAAAATTCATCAGTTCGCTATCATGTGTGCGCCTACCAACAGCCAATATGCAGCAATTGAGGCGATGAAAAACGGCGATGTGGATGTTGCCGAAATGCGGGAAGCGTATAATGGCAGAAGACGATATCTGATGCACGCATTTAAAGAAATGGGACTGCCCTGTTTTGAACCTTTCGGAGCTTTCTATGTATTCCCATGCATCAGAGAATTTGGAATGACCTCAGAAGAGTTTGCCACCAGGCTGTTGGAAGAGGAAAAAGTAGCGGTAGTTCCGGGATCTGCATTTGGGGACTGCGGCGAAGGTTATCTCCGTATCTCATACGCATATTCCCTTGAGGACCTGAAAGTGGCGCTCAAACACCTGGAACGGTTTATTACTAAACTGCGGGGATAGAGCGTGTTCAAGAATAAAAGACGGAAGATAAGACTGATCAGGAGGATAAGCTTAACATGGCTAAATTAAATGTTGTATTATATGAGCCGGAGATCCCGGCTAATACAGGGAATATAGGGAGAACCTGTGTAGCTACAGGCACCAGGCTTCATCTTATTGAACCACTGGGATTTCGTTTGAATGAAAAAGAAATTAAAAGAGCAGGTATGGATTACTGGAAGGATCTGGACGTTACGACTTACGTTAATTATGAGGATTTTCTGAGTAAAAACCCAGGTGCCAAGATTTATATGGCAAGCACAAAGGCACCTCAGGTATACACAGAAGCTTCCTATGAGCCTGACTGTTATATTATGTTTGGCAAAGAAAGCGCGGGGATACCGGAAGAAATTCTGCTTCAGAACCAGGAGACTACGGTGCGAATCCCCATGATTGGAGATATCCGTTCCTTAAATCTTGCAAATTCCGTATCCATTGTGCTTTATGAGGCCCTGCGGCAGAATCAGTTTGACCATATGCAGCTGGAAGGCCATCTTACAAAATATGACTGGAAATAAAAGTAAAAGCCGAAAGCGGCTGATATTTGCCGGCTTGTTTGCCGTGCTGTTTTTAACAGAAGTGTGGATTGCACTGTTTGTGCATGATCAAATCATCCGCCCTTATCTGGGAGATGTTCTGGTTGTGATCGTGGTTTACTGCTTTGTGCGTATTTTTCTGCCGGATGGGTTGCGTAAGCTGCCGCTGTATGTATTTTTGTTTGCGGTATTTGTGGAAGCTTTGCAATATTTTCATCTAGTGGAATTATTGGGACTTGAGAATAACACTTTGGCAAGGGTTATTTTAGGGTCTGTATTTGACTGGAAAGACATTTTAAGTTATGCAGTGGGATGTTTACTGCTGGCGGTATTTGAATTTATTAGATATGGTCAGGAGAAATAAATTTCATTTATAATCTGCCGGGTAAGGGTAGAAAAAAGAAGATAACCGGAAGCTGCATGAGTCCGGTTATCTTCTTTTTTTCGTGATAAGGATTTGTTCCAGAGTGTGTTTGGGTTCTGGGACAGATTATATTTTTCATTATTCGTATACTTGATTGACAGTTTCTTTTGCTTTTGCCAGCGTGAATGTAAATTCAGTGCCCACGCCTAAGGTGCTGACAACATTGATATTTTCATTATGTGCCTGGATGATTTCTTTTGTAATGGCGAGTCCAAGGCCGGTACCCTTTTTATCTTTTCCACGGGAGGGATCTGTCTTGTAGAATCTTTCCCATATTTTCTTGATGCTTTCCTTGGGAATGCCCTCTCCAGTGTCTTTTACTGAGACGAATACCTTTTCATGCCTCACCGTGGTTTCAATGAAAATGGAAGAATCCTGGTGGCTGAATTTAATGGCATTGTCTATGAGGTTGTAAAGTACCTGCTGGATTTTGCCCATGTCTGCATTTACAAACAGATTCTGGGACTCAAAAACCAGCTGTATGGTAATCCGCTTATTGGTGCAGGTTCCTTCAAAGGATGCGGCAGTATCTTTGATGACACCGTTAATGTCAAAGTCGGTAAGCTCCAGCAGGGTTCCCTTGTCATCGAAGTTGTTCAGCGTCAGTAGTCCCCGGGTGAGCTTGTTCAGCCTTTCCGTTTCCGAAAGTACAATTTTCAGGTACTTATCCTGCATTTCCGGAGGGATGGTTCCATCCTGTATTGCTTCTACATAACCTTTGATGGAAGTCAGCGGGGAACGGAAATCGTGTGAAATATTGGATATAAATTTCCGCTGGTACTCCCCGGATTTATTCAGCTCACTTGCCATGTAGTTTAAGGAAGCAGCCAGATAACCGATTTCATCATCCGTCTCCACCGGAAGGGTGTAGTTCAGATTCCCGCTGGCATATTCGTTTACCGCCTGTATAATCTTCTTGATGGGAATGTAAACCATGGCAGTAAATGCACCCAGAATAATCAGAGACAGCAGGAAAATCAATCCGAATGTTATGTAGGAAATATTCAGGACAGAGTTTTTCTCGGATTCCAGCAGGTTCATATTATAGTGCATGGCGATGTAGCCTTTGACTTTATAATTGGATGTAACCGGTACTACTACGCTTAAAACATCGGTAGAAAAGCTGCCGAAGAAGGTGCCTACCTGATAATAACTGGATGTAAGCGCCGTGGGGTCAAATCCGTTAATGGTTTTCAAATGTTCCGGGTCATAGATTTCACCGGAATTCAACAGAATCTGCCCTTTGGTATTAATCAGCCAGATCTGTGCGGACTGGTAGGATGCCAGTGCCCGCATATTGGTGTAGATCTCCAGCATGGAAGGTCCGCCGCCGGAATAGGATTCTGCGATCTGACCTGAGGCAAGGACGTTAAGCTCTTTATACATGCCTTCCGCTTTTGTGTTGACCAGGTATTTATGGGTCATAAAGGAACTTAAGGTGGAGATCAGTACAAAGCTCAGGATTCCGAATACAAGAAATACGGAAATGAACTTAATGTATAACGCTTTTTTCATTAAGATTTCACCTCAAATTTGTAACCGATGCCCCAGACTGTGGAAATTGCCCAGTTTGCATGGTCTTTGATTTTTTCACGAAGGCGCTTAATATGTACATCTACGGTCCTGGTATCACCGATATATTCATATCCCCAGATATGGTCCAGGAGCTGTTCTCTGGTGAATACCTGGTTGGGGGAAGAAGCCAGAAAATATAGTAATTCCAGTTCTTTTGGCGGCATGTCCACTGTTTCTCCCATGTAGACAACGGAATAATTGGTCTGATTGATAACCAGATCTTGATATTCCACGTATTTGCCGGCGGGCTTTGCAGCAGCGGGTTTTTCCGGCTGGAATCGGCGGAGTACCGCCTTTACCCGGGCTACCAGTTCTTTGGAATCAAAGGGCTTGATGATGTAATCATCTGCACCCAGTTCCAGGCCTAAAACTTTGTCAAAGATTTCTCCTTTGGCGGAGAGCATAATAATCGGAACGGAAGATTTCTGCCGGATTTCTCGGCAGACCTGATAGCCGTCCATGCCCGGAAGCATCAGATCCAGCAGGATCAGGTTGGGCTGGAAATGGTCGAATTCTTTGATTGCCTCTTCCCCGTCATATACCATTCTTGTATCAAAACATTCTTTTGTTAAATAAAGAGAAATAAGTTCTGCAATGTTAGCATCATCATCTACGATCATGATTTTCTGTCTTGTCACCATAATGACCTCCTTAAATGTGGAATAAATGTAAGCATCCCGTATTACTATTTCTTAAATTCTACAATAGTAACACCGGAATCACCTTCACCAAATTCACCGAGACGGTAAGACGCTACGATCTTTGAACGTCTCAGATAATTGTGCACCGCTTTTCGAAGTGCACCGGTACCTTTACCATGTACAACGCGTACAGATGGCATATGTGCCAGGTAAGCGTCATCCAGGTATTTGTCCAGTTCGGCAAGGGCTTCGTCGGAGGTCTTGCCAAGCAGGTTAATTTCTATGCCCACAGAAGCAGATTTGGACATCTTTATCTTGCCGCTGCTGGATCTGCTCATGTTGGGGGCAGTAATAACCGGTTCATCCATGCGTTCCAGGTCGCTTATATTAACCTGGGAGCGCAGAATACCCATTTGTACAAACAGATCTCCCTTAGCATTTGGCAGGGTGCTTACTGTTCCGCGCAGGTTCAGGCTTAAGACCTTCACACTGTCGCCTACACGCAGTTCCTTCGGTTTGACTGCCTTAACAGCCTTTTTCTCTGTCTTCATAGCCAGATTCTTTTCTACGGAAGACATCTTCTCGCGAAGACGGCTGCGTTCCTGTTCCATTTGCTTGGAAGAGATCCCGGCTTTGCCGAATTTGTTGAAATTCTTAATAGTTGTATCTGCGTATTCCTTTGCCTCACGGAGAATCTGATGAGCCTGTTCATTTGCATCTCTTAAGATTTTTTCTTTGCTGGTATTGAGTTTTTCCTGTTTTTCTTCCAGTTTTTCTTTCAGGTTCTGGATTTCCTGTTTATAGCGGTTAATTTCTTCACGCTCCTGTTCAATGGTCACACGGCTGTTCTCTAAATCCGTAATCAGGTCTTCGAAACTTTCGTCCTGTTCACTTAAATGACCTTTTGCTTCCTCAATAATTTCCAGGGGCAGACCCAGCTTGCCGGATATGGCAAAAGCATTACTTTTTCCGGGAATACCGATTAAGAGGCGGTAAGTTGGGCGGAGGGTCTCTACATTAAATTCGCAGCAGCCATTTTCCACTCCGGGGGTAGTGAGGGCGAATACTTTCAGTTCGCTGTAATGGGTGGTTGCCATGGTACGGATGCCCTGGCGGTGCAGATTGCTCAAAATAGCAATTGCAAGAGCGGCTCCTTCCGTAGGATCGGTTCCGGCTCCTAATTCATCAAACAGTACCAGTGATTTATCCGTTGCATGTTCCAGAATAGAAACGATATTGGTCATATGGGAAGAAAAAGTACTGAGGCTTTGCTCAATGCTCTGCTCATCCCCGATATCTGCATACACTTCCTCAAACACAGCCAGCTCCGAGCGGTCAAATGCAGGGATATGCAGACCTGCCTGCCCCATCAGGGTAAATAAGCCTACCGTTTTTAAGGAAACGGTCTTACCGCCGGTATTTGGTCCGGTAATAATCAGAAGTTCAAATTTCTGTCCCAGCTGGATATCAATAGGCACAACCTTTTTCTTATCCAGTAACGGATGGCGCCCTTTTTTAATATTAATATATCCCCGTTCATTGAAGAGAGGTTCGCTTCCGTTATAAGATTTTGCCAGCATGGCACGGGCAAAAATAAAGTCTAATTTTGTCAGCAATGCCAGATCATCTTCCAGTGCTTCCATTTCCTCCGCTGCCTGTGAGCTTAACGTAGAAAGGATCACTTCAATTTCCTTCTCTTCCTTTAATTCCAGTTCCCGGATGTCGTTGTTCAGTTTCACGACAGCCATAGGTTCCACGAATATTGTGGAGCCGGTAGAAGACTGATCATGGATCATACCCGGAACCTGGCCCCGGTATTCTGCCTTAACGGGAATGCAGTAGCGGCCATTTCTCATAGTAATAACCGCATCCTGTAAATAAGTACGGACAGATCCGTTTACCATAGAAGAGAGCTGGGAGTGGATCTTGTCATTCGTCTGCTTCATCTGGCGTCTGATATGATGGAGGGCAGGGCTGGCATCATCGCTGATCTCCGTTTCCGAAGGGATACAGCGTCTGATCTCCGTAGAAAGCGGGGTCAGTGGCTGTAATGACTCGAACATTTCATCCAGACAGTCCGGTTGATCATTGTCTGTCTCGCCCCGGGAATAGGATTTTACACGGCTGCAGGTCTCAAGCAGCTTGCAGATGCGCAGTAATTCTTCCATGCTGAGAATGCTTCCGATATCAAGGCGCTTTAAAGAACCCCGGATATCCGTTACTCCTGAAAAGGATACGCTGCCTTTTTGATAAATACGTAAAAGGGCGTCCCTTGTCTCGTGCTGCATGATCCCAATTTCTTCTATATCAGAGGAAGGAAGCAGGTTCTTACACTGTTCCTTGCCAAGAAGGGAACCTGCAAATTCCGTAAGCTGATCTATGATTTTGTAATATTCCAATGTTTTTAATGCTTTTTGATTCATAAATTCACCTGTTTATCTTTTTTATAGTTAATGTCTGCTTCTATCATACCCCATAAACGGACAATTGAAAACCTAAATTTTTCTAAAATTCATAGATTGTTCATATGTGTTTGATAGAATTAGGACATTACTGTGGGGATATGTGTTTTACTGTGAGAAGGAGAGTACTTTTATGTCGCAACAAGGAAAAAAGGATTTTACTTTTATCAATGAGCATATTAAGACAAAGCCATTTTATAAGAAGAAATGGTTTCTGAAGACGGGAGCAGCGGTAGGACTTGCTGTTGTATTCGGCGCTGTAGCCGGATTGACATTTGCAGTCATTACGCCTTGGGCAAAACAGAAATTTGGAGAGCCCCAGACCCCGACACAGATCGTCATTGCGCAAGAAGAAGAGACAGAGAAGCCGACGGAAAAACCGACAGAAAAGCCAACTGACGCTGTGGTGACGGAAGAAGAGAGCGAGATCATACCGCAGACAGTCATAGAAGAAAAGACATTAAACCTGTCGGATTATAAAAAACTATACAGCCAGATGTACTCGGTAGCCAGAGAAGCACAAAGAGCAGTGGTAACAGTGACGGGAAGCAGCAGCAATGTGGATCTGTTTAACGAACCATCGGAAAACAATGTAGAAGCGTCCGGGCTGATTGTAGCGGCAAATGGTGCATATATGTACGTGCTGACTGAATCAGCGGTTCTTGAAAGTGCAGAACGTGTACGGGTAACATTCCCCGATGCAACAATGGTGGATGCAGATGTGCAGAAACAGGACCCCATAACCGATATGGCGCTGGTGAGGCTTCCGATCAGTAAGATTCCGGAAGAAACGAAAAATCTCATCGATACCTCGGCATTGGCGAGCTCCTGCTCCGTATCCCAGGGCACACCGGTGATTGCAATTGGCAGTCCGATGGGTTATACGGAATCAATTGCATTTGGCATGGTCACATCGATTTTCCCAACATCGGTAGAAGACAGAGAATATAATATGATCAACACCGATATTATTGGAAGCAGCGAAGGAAGTGGTATTCTGGTAAATCTGGACGGTAAAATAGTAGGAGTCATCACCAGGGATTTTTCAAACCAAATGGAACAGTCCACAGTAACCGGTGTATCGATTTCCGAAATACGACAGATGATCGAGAATATGACCAATAACGTGGAAATGGCTTATATGGGCATTATCGGAAAAGAAGTTACCGAAAGTATGCAAAAGGAATCCCATATTCCTGAGGGTGTCTATGTGAAAGAAATAGCCGCAGATTCTCCCGCAATGTATGACGGTATACAAAAAGCTGATATACTGATATCCATAAATGGGGAAAAAATCACAAATATGAAACAGTACAGCGACCAGCTGGGCAAATTAAGACCGCAAGACATCGCCCATGTGATGCTGATGCGCCAGGGGCTGGATGGAAATTACGCTGAAATCAAAGCTGACGTAACACTTGGAAATGCACAGTAGATTCCTGGGGTTATTTGTGGTATAATCGTGGACGGTGATTATAAATAATATACAGTTTGGAAAGGTAAGAGAAAAAAGTTATGAAATACATTGAAATGCTGCGTGAGGGTGAACGTGTCGGAGATATCTATTTATGCAAATATAAACAGTCCGCCATAACCAAAAACGGAAAAACTTATGAAAACGTTGTTCTTCAGGACAAGACTGGCACAATCGATTCGAAGATCTGGGATCCCAATTCCCAGGGAATCGACGATTTCGATGCCATGGATTACATAGATGTAGTAGGAGACGTAACCAGTTTCCAGGGAACTCTGCAGTTAAATATAAAACGTGTCCGGAAAGCACAGGCCGGTGAATATGAACCAGCCGATTATCTTCCGGTAAGCTCCAGAGACATTGAAGAAATGTACAAAGAGCTTCTGAGCCTCATCGGTCAGATCCAAAACCCATATCTCAAAGAGCTTACAGACAGCTTTTTCGTGAAAAATGAAAGCTTTATCAAAGCATTTAAATTCCACTCCGCAGCAAAATCCGTGCATCATGGATTTGTGGGAGGGCTGTTAGAACATACTCTTGGCGTGCTGAACCTCTGCGCAGACTATGTACGTCAGTATCCATTTTTAAACAAAGACCTGCTGTTTACCTCAGCAGTCTTCCATGATATTGGTAAAATGCGTGAATTATCTGCATTCCCGGAGAATGATTACACAGATGACGGACAGCTTCTGGGACACATTTTCATCGGTGCGGAATTACTGGGCAGCAGTATTCGGAAAATACCAAACTTCCCGGCAAAACTGGCAAGTGAATTGAGACACTGCATTCTGGCACATCATGGTGAACTGGAATACGGCTCCCCGAAAAAACCGGCGCTTGCAGAAGCAGTAGCACTGAATCTGGCTGACAATACCGATGCGAAGATGGAGACCATGAAGGAAGTGATCATGGGCGCCGGGGATAATACGGATTGGCTTGGGTATAATCGGTTGTTTGAATCTAATATTCGGAAGACCAGTATTTAAGGAAAGATAGATAGTGACGAATTGGCTGGAGACGGTCGGGGTGTTGTGTGTACGTAATAGATTTTATACAACAAAATAGTCAGGACGTGTATAGCAGGCAGCCCGGTCGGTGCCTGCTATATTTTCAATTGTTATTTACATCAGGTAGATGAAAGGGAAATTATTTTAATGAAAAAGAATGATCGAGCAGAAATTATTTCAATGAAGAAGAATGATTTAGTGGAAGTTAAAATAGAAGATATTGGCATGGATGGAGAAGGAATCGGCAAGGTAGACGGATATACGCTGTTTGTCAAAGATGCGGTAATTGGAGATGTGATCGAGGCAAAAATCACAAAAGCCAAGAAAAATTATGGCTATGCAAGAGTGATCAAAATTAAAGAGCCTTCCCCATACCGTATAGAAGCCAAATGTCCGGTTGCCAGACAATGCGGAGGCTGCCAGATTCAGGAAATGTCCTACGATCAACAGCTCATATTCAAAGAAAATAAAATCCGCAACAATCTGATCCGAATCGGGAAGTTTGAGAATCCACCCATGGAGCCTATCATAGGAATGAAAGAACCGTTTTATTACCGGAATAAAGCCCAGTTCCCCATCGGAACAGACAAGGACGGCAATATCATCGCAGGCTTTTATGCAGGCAGAACCCATGACATTATTCCGAATCGAAAATGCTTCCTGGGCGTTGACATCAATGAAACCATATTAGATAAAGTTATTGATTACATGAACGAAAACAAGGTTTCTTCCTACAATGAAACTACCGGAAAAGGCCTGGTTCGCCATGTTCTGATCCGTTATGGTTTTCGGACGAAAGAGATTATGGTCTGTATCATTGTAAATGGGAAGTCGCTGCCAAATCAGGAGGCACTGATCAAAAGCCTCTGTGAACTGGATGGAATGACTAGCATAACCCTCAATGTAAATCGGGAGAAGACGAATGTAATCCTTGGAAGAGAGATTGTAGAGTTGTGGGGAAAGGGATATATTGAAGATTATATCGGTGATGTGAAGTATCAGATTTCTCCGCTGTCTTTCTATCAAGTAAACCCGGCACAGACGGAGAAACTCTATGGTACTGCGCTGGAATATGCAGGTCTTACCGGGAATGAGACGGTGTGGGATCTTTATTGCGGGATTGGGACTATTTCGCTGTTTTTAGCTCAACGGGCTAAGCAGGTATATGGGGTGGAAATCGTTCCGGAGGCGATAGAGGATGCAAAAAGGAATGCGAAGTTAAATGGGATAGAGAATGCGGAGTTTTATGTGGGGAAGTCCGAAGAAGTGTTGCCGAAGAAGCTGGCTGAGGAGAATGTGAAAGCGGATGTGATTGTGGTTGATCCGCCAAGGAAAGGGTGCGAGGAGGCTTTGCTGAAGGCTATCTTGGAAATGGGAGTTCCTAAGGTGGTGTATGTGAGCTGTGATAGCGCTACGCTGGCAAGGGATCTGAGGTATCTTTGTGATGGGGGGTATGAGGTTGAGAGAGTGCGGGGGGTGGATATGTTTGGGAATACGGGGCATGTGGAGTGCGTAGTATTGATGTCATGCAAGGAGAAGTAGGGTGTAGAAAAAGGCTTGAAATAAAGGGATATCTGTCATTTAGAGAAAATAAAATCAAAGTCGGAAATTCTTTGTTTTATATCTGTGGAAACATATCTATGGTAAAGATGTGATAGGGTTGAATTGACAGGTTAGATATTTGATAGGTTGAGTTGACGGAAAGAATAAAGGAAGTTTTGTGTAAGAGTCAATGAAAAGTTTAAGAAAATAGACTATTCATCATGCGCGAAAATATACCAGATGTTGATTAGCAACAAGAGGTGAACATGGAAAAGAGAGTAAACTATATTCCTGTTGTACGTTCCAAGGAGGAAAAGAAGGTAGGGGTTTATTGCAGGGTTAGTACAAATGATATGAAACAATTGAATAGTCTTACTGCCCAGATATCCGGACTCATTAGGCTTGTGGCTACAGTGGATACATGGAGATTAGTTGATGTCTATATTGATATTGCTTCTGGTAAGTCCAAAGCGGCAAGAAAAGGCTTTGTACGTATGATTGAGGTTGGCAAGCAAAAGAAAATTAATATAGTAATAACCAAAAGTCTTAGTAGATTTGGCAGGGATACGGTTGATACTCTTGAAGCCTTGAAGATACTAGGAGAATCTGATGTTCGTATTATTTTCGAGCAAGAAAATCTGGATTCTTCCAAAACGGCAGTCAGCTGATGATTTCAATTGTGGAGGCATTGGTACAGGCAGAAAATCAGAGTAGAAGCGAAAATATCAAATGGGGTATAAGAAGAAGGTCGAGCAAGGGACTTCAAAACTAGCTGATAGAAAATGTTATGGATATGATAATGATGAGAACGGAAAATTAATTGTTAATGATGAACAGTCAGATGTTGTTCAGAAGATTTTCAATTCATATCTGGGCGGTAAAAGTGTAACAGGCATCTTGAAAGAATTGGAGAGTCTAGGCATCAAATCGCCAACGGGAAAAGATAAGTGGAATAAACGAACAGTTGAGTTGACGCTAACCAAAAGAAAGTGTATTGGAGAAGCGGAGCTTTTGAAATCTGATGAAAAAGGTACATACTATTTGGTTAGCGATAATGACCCTGCAATCATCTCTAAGGAAGTTTTCGAGGCAGTGCAAAAGCAGAAAATTCAAAGAAGTAATATTACGGTAGATGAAGATGGTAAAAAATATCGTAGTGCAAATAAATATAGTTCCAAGAAATAAAGAAGTTCACATTTTGCAATCAGATTAAGCTGGTTTAGTGTATATTGTGAAGAAATGGAGGTACTTAGATGGACGTTGATTTGATAATTCTTCCAAAAGGCGGAGAGACAAAATCGTTGCACTTGGGCATCAAGCACCAGATAGAAACGGTTTTTACAAAACTATATGAGGATGTTGAGGACGATAAAATACATTTTGACCTTTTGGGTGAAAAAGTGAGTATTTCTTATAAGTTGTCATCAAAGACAGCCAATATGCTTTTTGTGAAATTCACCAGCGATTACACACCTGCCAAATCTGCAAAGGTTATGGATGTAGTCGTAAATCGGTTGATACAGGGCGAACACCGCAAACTTTGGAATATTGTAATCTCCTATGACGAGGTTTCACAGCTTTATTGCTGTAAGCTGATGCCTTTATTTGGTCGATTTGAGCGAAGAACAAGAGAATTGGTTTATCTTACCATTATCAAGATATTTGGAGTGGAGTGGTATGAAAAATCGTTTAGCCAAAATCTTCAATCTACTCTCTTGGGAAAAGGCAAAGGCAATAAAACAAAGTTGGTCGAGGGTGCATTGAACGAATTGACCTACGAGCAACTAAAAGAGTATCTATTCATGCCATTTTGTGGTCAATCTCTTGGGGAAACGCTGGAGGATGAACTTTCTAAAGATAATATAGAAGGACTATCTAAGGAAGAGTTGGTGAAGGTACTTGATAAGTGCAGAAGTGAATCACTATGGAATCGTTTCTTCTCTGAATATAAACAGTTCAAAGATTTTCGTAATAGAATTGAGAAATTACAACCGCATAGAAACTCGGTTATGCACCACAAAAGAATTATCCAAACCGAATATGAACGGATAAGAAAGGAATTGAAATTCGTAAACAAGCGTTTAGAAGAAGCTATATTGCTGTTGGAAGACGAAATGTATACGGAAACAAAACTTACAGACGTTGTATCTGCTTTGGGAAGCATGCTGTCAAATATTTTGGGGTCGTCAATGCCGAAATGGGTTGACCAAATGAAACCAGCACTTGCATCGTTTGGTAGACTGGCAATCGAATCTGCAATGCCTAAAATCAATATTCCAGATATTATGCCTTCTCTGAATCTTGGAGCAGAAATGGCTCAAAAATTTCACGAGATTTATCAAATGCCAACTGCGGCGATACAAGCAGCAACTCAGCTTGCTGGAATAGAAGATATGGTAAAGAGCAGTATGCTTGCCCCTTCATATCTAAAACAGATAAATAGTATAGTGAACAGTCATGGTATGGTGGATGTGAGAGAAATGACGGAGCAAGCAAATCAAATGAGAACTATTTTAAATTCATCAATGTTAAATAATTCAGCATTTATGGCAGTAAAACAGTTTGCGGAGGAAAATAATAGAATTGTTCAGTCATTGACACCGCCACTCCTTGCCTTTTCTGATACCTTGCCAGAAGTAAAACCTAAAGCGGACGAAGAGATTTTAGAGAACAAATCTGGAAAAAACGGCGAAGATGATGAGAAAACAATTAATTAGCATTTAATGGAAGCCTATTTCTGTTATATAATTTTTCAAAATAGCCTAGTCAAAAATCAGATAGACGTGTTGATGGCATTGTTAAAAAGACAGGAAAAACACTGTTTTTTTAGGAATTGTAGATATGTTTGGAAATAACCTAGGTATCACATGTGGAGACGGTGGTACTGCTTTCCCACAAAAAACCAGACAGTCATATCAACATAAAAGTGAAGTTTGGCGAGGGTGAGGGCAAAGTTCCGCTTGATGAAATAGCAAAGAGAGCCGAAACGTACAAACCGAAAGAGAAAGCTACCTACAAGGTGATCATGGAGTACATAGAAGCTAAGTACGGCTACTGCTTATATAGCAGAGATGAAAAGGTCTTTGGGGTTACCAATGTATGATGCTCCTAATGCGGTAGAGGAATTGAAGCAGCCGAGGAAAAACCCAATAGAAGAAAAGATTGCGGCAATTAAGGATGCGTTGGAACATTTCTAGATAATTGAGTGAGATTGGCTTTATAAAAGGAGGAGGAATGGCATGAACATTTTTAAATTCAATTTAAAGGGACAATTTAATGAAGTGAAATTGCCTGAATACAAGGCATTATGGACCCTTTTTGAAACGATTGGAAATTTGATACAGCCAATTGAAGACTCGCCTAATAATATCTTGGGAAAAATCGTGATTAAAGTAAACCGAGTAGAAGAACGCCAAATAGATGTAGATAGGAACGAGGAAGTAACGCCATTTTCAGATTATAGATGCCAAGAATGAAAGAAGAATGGATATAGCCATTTTTGATGAAGATTTCGTTTTCAGAAAATCAAAAACACCTAAATTCGATTTCAATCATTGAATTTAAAAAGCCAAATCGCAATGATCAGAAAAATGATGATAAGAATCAGATTAATAGGTAATAGGGTATGTAAAAGATATTAAGGAAGCCCTTTGCCTTTGAGGAGGAGCTGAAGGATAAGACCGATCGCTTGCATGTTCTTAACATTGAGCTGAATCTGGATCAGAAAGACCCTGCTGTGCTTGATGGAGAACTAGATAGAACAGGGAGAGGAGCCACTCTAAAAGAAAAGAGTATATTGGGTGCGGTAGTTATATGGGCACATTGTCGTTGAACGGATAGCAAGTGAAGCAGCACTAATTAGGATTGGTACTGCGTCACTTGATTACATGATTTGGTAGATTGGCTTATTGATATATGTTATACTTAATATCATACGAATAGATAGAGGTAGGAAGATGCAAACACTAAAATTTGATCAATTTTTACGATCATTAAAACAAAATATGGATTCGCCACATGCATTATTATTAGGCGCAGGTGCTTCTGTAGAATCTGGTGTTCCTTCAGCTACAGATTGTATTTGGGATTGGAAAAGAGAAATATTTCTTTCGCAAAATCCTGCGTTGATTGAAAGCTACGACAATGTCAAGGTTGAAAATGTCAGGTTAGCTATTCAAAAATGGTTAGATGCGCAAAAAATTTACCCGGAACAGGATAGCGATGAAGAATACTCTTTCTATGCAGAAAATGCTTACCCTATTGCTGATGATAGAAGAAAATATTTTCAGCACTTAGTTGAGGGGAAAAATCCTAGTATTGGTTACCATCTTATAGCCATGCTCGCAGAACATGAATTTTTGAAAAGTATATGGACAACAAATTTTGATGGCTTTATGTTGAAATGTGCACATCAGTATAAAGTTACACCGATTGAAGTCACATTAGAATCGGTAGATCGTATATACCGTAATGATGTTAGTGGTGAATTACTTTGTGTTGCTATACATGGTGATTATAAATATGGGAAATTAAAAAACACTGTTGAAGAACTAGATTCTCAGAATGATATTTTTGCTGAGGCAATAACTCATGAGTTGAAAAATCATGACCTGATTATTTTAGGGTATAGTGGACGAGATAAATCATTAATGGAGAGTCTGCAAAAGGCATACCAAACAAATGGAACTGGTAAGTTGTTTTGGTGTGGTTACGGGGCAACACCTGATAAAATGGTTGAACAGTTGATTGATGATATTAATGACTTGGGACGTATCGCCTATTATATTGCAACAGACGGATTTGATAAAACGATGTATAGTGTAGCACGGCATTGTATGAATGAGAATAAGGATTTTCTTCAAGCGGTAGAGAAACTTAAGCAGCAATTAGGCTCAACAGTTAATACTGGAACTAGTAAATTCAGCTCAATCAAAACATATACCAATAAGATTGCTGATACTAATATATTTCCAATAGTTTTTCCTAAAAACTGTTTTCAAATTGAGATGCCATCTAATTTTGATGAAAAACCATGGGATTATTGTAGAAGGCTTTTTGATAATAATATTATGGCTGTACCTTATAGAAGCAACATATACGCATGGGGGGAGAAACAAGAAATTCAAAGCATCTGTTCTCCCAAAATTCAAAGTGAAATATTAGTGACACCTTTCACAAGAGAATCGCTCATTTATAAAAGTCAATTTAAAGAGCTTTTATTGAAAACATTAACGGCTTTAATAGGAAAAACGCATTTACTCATGTATTCTAAGAATAAGATATGGGATGTTTCTCAACAGATTTCTAAAAGAATAGATGGAAAAACTATCATAGGGTATAAAGGTATTCACCTTTCATTAATTTTTGATAGTAAATATTCCTATATTACACTATCACCTACGTGCATGTATGAGAAGGGATTAGAGTTATCTCGTGAAGAAAAAAAGCAATTCGCAGATGCCTTTAATCTTGAAGTCAATGCGTCAAGACCTAATTATAATATCCACGAATATATTAAGAAGTGGGCTGACAGGTTGTTTGGCGTAAAAGGTATAGAATTTGCCCAACCTTTGAAAAGTAATACGGGATTTGTTTTTAGAATATTGAGAAATACAGCTATAGTGGGAATTAATAATGGCGGAAAGATGCAAGTTAAGTTGCCAAATACAATTGCAGATGACAGAATTATTTTTAATGGCATAGAGTGCAAAGATCCTGATTTAACCTTTTTTGATGTTAAAAAAAATAAAATGACGATGGACTATCATCCGATGCGTGGAGTGATAAATAATGCTCCATTTGATTATTCTTTAAACGAAAGGGTATTAAGATCATCAATCTCATTGGGCGTTATCTGCCCAGAACAATATGGGAAACAGTTTTATGATTTTTTATGTCAGTTAAATTGTAAGCACGCTGTAAAATATAATATAGATTTTGTTATTCCATTTCCGGGTTTCTTTGATGCTTTCAAGGCGGGGTTAAATATTCCGACTTTAATGTCGAGTGAATGGATAAATTACAAGCCCAATTCGAGTACTGATATAAAGCGAGATTCTGTTGATTTTGGCATTATTCTAACAAGAAAATTAGATCAGTTAAGTGCCGCTGGAATTGATGTTGCAATCATATATATTCCAGAAGAGTATGATATGTTTACTGGTTATTCAGAAGAAAAAGAAAAGTTTGATCTGCATGATTTTGTAAAAGCATATGCTGCACAAAAAAATATTTCAACTCAATTTATACGAGAAAAAACTATAGATAGTAATATGTATTGTCAGATTATGTGGGCGATTTCATTAGCAATATATGTAAAATCTGGACGAGTACCATGGACTGTTTCAGGAATTCAAAAGGATACAGCTTTTGCAGGGATAGGGTATAGTGTTAATAGATCCGAAGAAGGGGATAATATTGTTGTTGGTTGTAGCCATATCTACTCATCAGATGGGCAAGGAATGAAATATAAGCTCTCAAAGATTAATGAAGTTACATTTGATCGAAAAAAGAATCCGTTTCTTTCGGAAAATGAAGCTTATCGGTTAGGATTAAATATTAAGGAATTATTCTATAAATCATTTACAGAACTACCAAAAAGAGTAGTGATACATAAACGGACACCTTTTAGAAAGGAAGAGGTTGAGGGGCTTACAGAAAGCTTTGTAAGTTCTGGTATTAAGGACATCGAGCTTCTGGAAATATCGTATGCAGATGAAGTTAGGTGCTTTGAATTTAATAAACTTACAACAGAAATTGACGGGTTTCCAGTACGCCGAGGATTGTGCTTTCCTCTAAATGATAGTACTATGTATTTATTTACTCATGGAATTGCCCCTTCAGTTCGTAACCTTAATTTTAAGTATATACAAGGGGGAAAAGCAATACCGTTACCACTGAAGATAGTAAAACACTATGGAAATGGAAGTATGACTCAAATTGCGACAGAGCTATTAGGTTTATCAAAAATGAACTGGAATAGTTTTGGGTTATATTCAAAATTGCCTTGTACTATTCAATCATCAAATGAAATAGCCAGAATTGGAGGACTATTATCTCAATATGAAGGTGTGATATATGACTATAGATATTTCATGTAAACTATATTTACAAACTCCAAAAAGAAATATCGAAAGGTGATGGAGCTGTTATGGAAAGAATCTTTTTAGATGCAAATATTTATATTGGTAGCAACTACTCATTTGGAAATAGATATTTTCTCAGGAGATGATTCAGGGATTCAGATTGAGATTAAAGGATAGTCCAATAGAATGGAGACAGTAGGCACTCAGCGGGAAAGCGGGGTGCTTATTTTTTGGGAATGCATTGAAAATCTCATAGAATCATGGTATAATAAATTATCTGATTTGTATAATTTAATAAAGGTAATGCAGACAGAGGAGAACTGTATGATAAAAAACAATATAGAAGTGGACGTAAAGGTAAAATGTATAGAGAGCGGCATGACACAGGCACAACTTGCGGAGAAGATTAAAACTACAAGCCCATATGTCAACCGCATTATTAAGAAGCAGGATGGTATTGTGAACAAGACTTTTGTGCAGATGCTGGAAGCACTTGGGTATGACATCGAACTAACCTATGTGAAGCGAGAAGATTAGGAGAATGTGTTATGGCAGATGTATATAAATTTAAAGTAGGACTATGCGAATTAGAAAATGATATGTGGAGAGATATAGAAATCACTTCTGTTTCCAGTGTTGCAAAGCTGGGATGTGCTGTATTGGCGGCATTTGAAAGCACAGCAAGCCACTTGTTTAATATACGATTTGATGGCAAACGTTATGAAATCGTATTTAAAGAGGATGATTTTGATGATGAGCCTGGTATGATCCAATCAAGACAAAGCTTTCCACTCTAAAACTTAGTGTTGGAGATAAGTTGAGCATGGAATATGACTACGGTGCAGGCTGGGAATTTGAGATAGAATTATTGTCAATAACTGAGATGAAACGAGGAGCAGGAACGCATTATCCAGATGTTACTGACGGAAAAGGCATAGGGATTATTGAAGACACCTCGCCTTATGAACTTGCTGAAATGATTAAGAAAACAGATAAGAATTGTACTTTACCTCAAATTATGGATATGTATTCAGATAAAGAAGTATCATGTGATTACAGAAAATTTGACTTGGAATATTGAAATGTGTTTTTTAAAGATATGTTTGGAAAATGCAAAATATGTATGAGGAGTATGAATAAAAAGCAATGCATTTAGCGAAAGGAGGACAACCAAGTGGATACTCATGGTGAAATGATAATTTACCAGACCGAAGATGGTTTGACAAAAATAGATGTTAATATGCAGGATGAAACAGTATGGCTGTCTTTAGAACAGATGTCAGATTTGTTTCAAAGGGATAAGTCTACCATATCAAGACACATAAAAAATATTTTTGATGAAGGTGAATTGGTAAGAACATCAACTGTTGCAAAATTTGCAACAGTTCAGAATGAAGGAAATAGACAAGTTGAAAGAGCGATTGAATATTACAACCTTGATGTCATCATCTCTGTTGGTTATCGTGTGAAATCACAGCGTGGTGTGCAGTTTCGTATATGGGCAACAGGCATACTAAAAGAATACATCAAAAAAGGTTTTGCTATGGATGATGACCGTCTGAAAGAACTGGGCGGTGGTGGATATTTTAAAGAATTGCTTGAGCGTATTCGTGATATTCGTGCATCTGAAAAAGTATTTTATCGGCAGGTTCTTGAAATCTATGCGACAAGTGTGGATTACAATCCCCAAGCAGAGGTTTCCATTCAGTTTTTCAAGCGAGTGCAGAACAAAATTCACTATGCTGTTTCCGGCGAAACAGCTGCTGAAGTAATTTATCATCGTGCAGATGCTGAAAAAGATTTTATGGGATTGATGTCATTCTCGGGAGAACAGCCAACATTGCGGGAAGCGAAAATCGCAAAGAATTATCTGGATGAAAAAGAACTTCGGTCAATGGGACAACTGGTATCTGGGTATCTTGATTTTGCTGAAAGACAGGCGGAACGGGGAATCCCTATGACAATGGAAGATTGGGTAAAGCATTTGGATAGGATTTTGACTTCCACAGGAGAAAATCTTCTTATTGGAAATGGAACGGTCAGTCATTTGCACGCGATGGAGAAGGCTCAGACCGAGTATAAAAAGTATAAGACTAAAACGCTCAGCAGTGTAGAAAAAGACTATTTGGAAAGCATAAAGCTGCTGGAACAAAAAGGAATGAAACAAAAATGAGTTATTCAAAAAATTTGAATAACTGCTTCGCTGAACGATTGGAGGTAAAAATATGAAAAGAGTTAAAAGTGTGGATAAAAACAAAACCGAATCAAATGTGTTAGAGGATTATAACGTCTGTATTAATTACTATGATGATTCGACAAGTACGAGGAGCTTTTGAAAAATTGAGAAATTGGAACTTTGTGGTGGTGATAACAAATTTAAAAACAGAGTTATTAACGATATAATACTACCTACACGAGATAAGATGCAAGAACTAACAGGAATAGAATTTGGAGAATGTATTTTTATGAGTTCACTGAATTTATCGTTTTTACAAATGGCTTTTCAAGTCGTCTCTTTATATAAATGCGCTTTAAGGAACGTGCAATTACATTCGAAATGGTCAAGATTTACGTTTTTCAAATTTTTCACAGGTTCCACTGCTTATGCCTCCTTTAGATGACCAGGAAGAAATTGCTGATTATCTCATATCGAGCCTAAGCTGGTCGTTAATCCGGTTATGAAACTGCCAACAGCAGAACACTTTGGATTGACCGAGGATAAAGAAAAACGACTGTCAGAAATCATCGATGAAATAAACAGTCGTAGGCTGCAAACCACCCGGATAAGGATTACTTCTTTAGTGTTGATGTAATAAACCGTGGTAAGATGAGTAAGATTTTCGGTGAACTCCTGATGCTAATTGAGGCAGATTATCGTGATAAGAAAGCGACACTTGCCTATAACGGACTGAGCTTTTCTGTACCGTAGCGCCTGCACATAATCGGGATGATCAATACAGCAGACAGAAGCCTGGCAATGATTGATTATGCTTTGCGTCGTCGCTTCAGCTTCTTTGACATGGAGTCGGGGTTTGAGTCGGTAAGTTTCGTGAAACACCAGAAAGGATATTCAAACGACACATTTAATACCTTGATTGATAAAATCAAAGACCTTAACAGAGAAATATGGTGTTTTTCTTGCTTATGCCGTAAATAACAGTTATGGTTTCGTAGACTATGAGCTATATGTTCCAAAGGATTGGTTTTGTGATTCTTTTGAAACACTGCGTAAGGAATGCCGTCTTCCAGAAGAAATAGTATTTTTTACCAAAAGTGAAATTGCTCTGTCGCGGATTAACAAGGTGCTGCGAAGTGGATTGTTACAGGTACAGTGGATCGGCTGTAATACTGCATTTTGAATGATCTTTTTAGATGGTCTTGAACTGCCTGACAAGGTTTGGTATTTCACAGCAGCCAATGCGAAGAAACAGGTATTTAGAGCCAGCCTCAGTTATCCTTTCCTTACACTGGCCGGGGACGCCCCAGAAAACATCCGGTTCTTTCCCAGGAGCCGGTGTCTATATAGAATATAGCCTTGGACAGCACGATTCCATGGGAGAATGTTGTGATCGCAGAAGGTGCGAAGGGACCGATCATGGCCGAAAGAAAACTCCTTCGCTGTATTGCGTGTCGTAAAGATGAAAACCGTAATTACGTAAAACCGGGAGGGCAGTCTGGCTTTATTTAAGAAAATATGAAGATGGGATGATCAAATATTTTCTATCCAATGCTCCGGAAAACATATCCACGGAAGAGCTTGACCGGGCACCAACCTTAAGATGGCCGATCGAGCAATGCTTTGAAGAGTGCAAAAGCAACTTATGTATGAGTCATTATGAAAGCCGGAGCTACCCTGGCTGGAAACACCATATGCTCTTTGTAATGATCGCACATTTCTTTACTCTTCAAATACGTGATGTATTAAAAAAATTCATCCCATTGACAATACCTATATTTTGCGAAGAATAATGAAGTTATATTGCATGATTCTATTGTAAATAAGGTTAATAATTTTATGTTCTTAAAGCAGAAGAGAGAAAAACAAAGTACTTGAGAACAGAAAAAAGTTATTGAGCGATTGCTTTAAAATGAAGAACATAGTCTCTTTAATATTATAACCAAAGTATACGGTGCAGAGCATTTGAACATAGCGGTTGTAGATGAAGTTTAAATAAGATTATGGATTTTCTAATACTACATGACAAAATTTGATACTAATGCCATGTAGTATTATTAATATATTTCACCGCACTGTGAGATTGCCTGCTTGCTGGAGCGTAAAGGGGAGTAAGTACAAGAGGGCCAGTATTTTAAGGGGGAAGAGTCAGTGCTATTGAACGTATGGGGCGAAATATGTTTTCCTATATCATAGGGGGATAAAAGAATCTTATTTGAGGTTTTAATTATATTATCTTACATTGAGCCGTTGAGATGTAAGGGTTTATCATAGTAGACAACTAAAAGAATGGCTTCTCGTCGACAAGAAATATAAGGATAGGGGCAATAGACCCAATATAATTTAAATAAGGTTTCTATTTATTAAGTAATCGGAAGAGGTCTCCTGTTGCTTATTGTTCTTATGAGAGATATAATATCCTTAAAATAAACAGTAAGGAGCACTTTTGAAGATGAGTGGGAAGGAAATTAAAAGATTAAGGGAAAGCAAAAACTTAAGCCGTAAGCAGTTGGCAGATTTATTAGGGTGTGATGTTCGGACTATTTCTAAATGGGAAAACGATGAAAATGGCATAGGCACCATGTATTTAGGGAAGCTGGCAAAAGTATTGGGTGTAAGTGTGGAGGAACTGATTGCATGAAAGAGATGGAGTTCAGTAAGAAGATGTATAAAAGGTTTAATAAGGATTATGATAAGCAAAGAGAATTTGAGAAATTAGAAATTGAATCTGACGTAAAGAATCAACTGCTTAACATGAATGCGAAAATCACACTGCCTAAAGTAGATAAAAAGAAACGAAACAGGCTTAATGTTTATACTGCATCAGCTGAACTCCTAACTGGTGTAGACAGAATTTGTTATCTGAAAATAGACGAAGAGCAAATCGAAGTCTGCGAATACAAAGGAGCGAGAGGGGATAGGTTTAGCGGTTATTATAGAATTCTATTAGGGATGCTAAAAAAAAGAGGAATATCTGATAATGGGAATGCCAATATTATTCTTTCCATTAATCAATTGGGGTGTATCATAGATTGTGTCAATATTGTAAGTCATGCGGCAATCTGCAATAAATATCGTTTAGTAGAAACAGACTTAAAATATCCAAGGACATATGGGGGGGTAAAATATGAATTACCCATTAGCTATTATGAGGAGAATGAAGAGAGTACAGAGGATCTTGGGAAGAGTGGTTTGGTAGAAGGTATAGATTTTTACAGGTTAAAAAAAGATATTATTGCTATAAGTAAAACGTGTGCAACATGTACTGGGGATCAGTTTTTTTCTATTCATGGTGAACTAATGGATCTTAAGACATATGTGGATAATATGTTTAGTACTTGTGATAATAGAAAGGCCATGATAGAAGAAACACGAGAGATTAACTTATAAGGAACACAGTCCTGAATGGTAGCGTAAAATAAATTGTGTCTACGGAAATAAATGGATTTTCTTGGAAAGGATTAGTTAAAACATTTCTTTTCAAGAAGGAGTTTTTTATGGCGTAAGCGTCAAATAAGAAAGTGGATTTTTCTTTTCGGTTTCTTGTGAGACAATACCCCCTAGTTCTAAAGAGCTTTAAGTAACTCTCCTACCACAAAAGCGGGACAAATCTTTCGCAGAAGTGGCACTGATAGAAAAACCCAGGGCAGATGCCTGTGCGGTCAGGATCCATGTCAGCGGCCTGCTTCAGGAAATCCAAAATGGTGCAGATAGCCAGACCGTCGAATATACTCTGCATGCTATCCTGAAACTATGTTAGGTGACATCTCCCAGGCAGACCATATTTACCTTGCCTGTGGGCACACCGAATATGAGGAAAGCCATCGATGGCCTGGCAGCAATCGTACAACTTAAATGGGGTACAGTCTTGGGAGTCAGTGGAACCCTCCTACGTTTTGAGCCGTTCCCGGCTATGCTTATGTACGGTACCTCTGCGTCAAGATACAGGTCGCCCACTTTGAGTGAAATTAATTCCCCTACTTGAAGTGTGGCATCATATCCTAGAATCAGTATTAACTGGTTTCACCATTCTGTACTTTTATCTGTTTTCGGTGCATTCAGTATAGCCGCCAGCTGATAAGTTTCAAAATATTCCATCTCTGTTTCCTGGGTTTTCATTTCTTTGACCGTCTTACATGCTATATACAGCGGTGTGATATCCATGGATTTTTCTGATGCAAAAGAAAGCATTGACCGGATGGCAGTCATTCGGAGATTGCAGGTCTTGGCTGTCCATTTTGTTCCAGCCCAGAGAAGGTACTCTTTTAGGCTGTCTTAATTAATTCATTGTGGACAAGACCGTAGATGAAACTTTTTGAAGGGTACGCATAGAATGAATATTCTTGAGCGGTGAAACCGTTGTTCTGGCATAAATGGAAATTACTGCAAAATTTTGTATCAAATTATTCTGCATTTTGATATACTGTACATAGAAAAAACTGATTTGTAAAAGAAGAATTCTATAAGGAGGTGCAAAATGATACTCTTTGACAATGCTGAGTTTGATTACTTTTTTAATCCGCTTTGCTGCAAAAATAAAAGAATCTATTATGAGTGCATTTTGCAGCTTATAGAAAAGTCAAAGTCTTTACCGCTCCTTTATGAGACAGATGCTAAGGATACGCTGCTTCTTTATTTTAGAAATTGTGCCTATGTAGTGGAGGATGACGATAACAGCGGAAATGCGGATGAGCATATCAGCAGTAAAAAGACAGAAACAGAGAATGCCAATGCAATTTTAAGATATTTCAGGCACTGTGGCTGGATCTCGGAGAAAGAGATTGGTAGAAAAGGCGATAATATTGCTACAGTTGTGCCTTATTGCAGAAAAATGATTGATTCGATTGAGAGAATCTTTAATCGTGACAGCAGTGCGGTATTGACCAACCATATTTTTTCTATTTATGATATATTGCATTCTGCTTTTATTGCTGATCATGGAAGAACTCACCGTCCGTATTCAAATATTCTTGTTCCGGTAGCGGACAGTGTGTCGGATTTGAAAAATGAACTTCTTGTTCTTAAGGATAGTATACGTTCTATTATGCGAATAGTCATTAAGATGACTGAGACAAATGAATTGGGGCAGTTTATTATCAAAGATGAGATGATGGAATCGTTCTTCAATGATTATTTTTTTATAAAGAAGGACGGGTTGATTCCGGGTTATATAGAAGAAATTGAAAAAATGCTCCGAAATATCAAAAAGACGGAAGTCTATGAGAAGATGGTAGGGGAATACGAGAAACTAAATCGCGCAGATGAAATAAAGGCACGTGAGATTGTGGATGGCCAACTTGCAGAGATTAGAAGCTTTATAAGCTATGACTATATCAAAGAGATGGATTACATAGACAAGAAAATCAACAACTATTACAGTTTGTATTCGACCAGAATCCTTATGGTGCTAAGTAATCATGTCAATATGCAGACTTATCTGAATGACCTGCTGTTGGTCATTAAGGATTTTGATTCAGATGAGAAAAAAGAAATTCTGGAGCCTGTTTCTAAATGCTTTGGCTTGTATTCCTATAAATATGTTGGCAGGAAATCCATTGAGCGAAGAAAAAAGCGCCAGCCAAATACAAAGAGCGGTGCCATTGTCACCAGCTTCTTATCAGATGAGGACAAGGCAAGGCTTACAAGAGAACTTTTATATGAGTACCCGGATCGGTATGGAGTAAAACAGGCTGCTGTTTATTTCGACAAGATATTATCAGATAAAGAAAGTATTATACCGGATGAAACAATGATTAAGACGCGAGATGATGCTATGATGGTGGCTGCGGGCATTATTTATTCCGGAAGTGATGAGTTCCCGTATGAAGTGGAATTTTTAGACGGAACGATTGAAACAGTAGTTGCTACAGTTAGTAGCGTCAGGATAAAAAGGAAAAAATAAATGAGCGATATCAGACTAAACATTTCTGTAAAAGAAGAAAACAGTATCTTGTTTAAGCGTTGTATCCGTAAGCTGTTGGAATTCACTTTCATTTTAGGTGATAAGGATGAAAAGCTGTATGCATTTATTTCACGGGAATCAAACAGGCAGGATATCTCAGATTATCTTCGTATGATAGGATTCGATGTATTTGTAGATAACAATGCCAATGTGAGAATGGCAATGCTGAAACCTTATGAAGCCGATGAGGAGGCTGTGGGACTGAAGCGTGCCAATGTTGTTTCTTTTACAACGGAACAGTATCACCTGCTTCTCGTACTGTGGGAAGTATATTTGGAGAATCTCGGGTACAATGATGAGAATATTGTGATGAGGGGAGATCTGATCGATAAAATTAAGGCTTATGAGGTAGACGTGGACAAGGCTAAGCTGTCTGCAGCTATGAAGATATTTAAAAAGTATAATCTGATTGACTATGATGTCAAGGATGAGTCCGAGGACGCAATTATTACGCTATACCCATCGCTGCAGTTTGGGTGGGACATTGCACAGTTCCAAACGGTAACGGCGGAATATATGAAGAATGATGAGGCGGAAGATGAAGAAGAACCATCTGATGCTGCCGAGGAGGAGGAGTAATGGTTAAACTTAGACAAGTCAGATTGATTAACTGGTATGGTTTTAGCCAGATTACAGTTCCCGTGGGCTTCTTCACTTTGGTTGCCGGTAAGAATGGAAATGGCAAATCCGTTTTTCTCGACGCTGTTAAATATGCTTTATATGGAGATACTGTATTTAATAAATCAACAGAAAATAAAGGCAGCAGAACGGTACCTTCCTATACAAGAGGCTTGCTTGATGCCACAGCGGGTACCTACATGAGATCTGCAGATAAGATGCCTAACGTATATACGCACATTGTCCTTGAAATGGAAGAAGCTGAGCTTGAGAGATGTTTTATTCTGGGCGTCGCTATTGATACAGATTCCGGCAATGGATTTAAAACTCAGAGATATGTTATCGAGAACAAAAGCTTAAGTGATATTGCACATACGTATGAAAAGGATGGACAGTGGATTCCATATAGAACGGCTGAACTTCAGAAGGTCTATGGGCTTAAGATGATGGATGTGAAAGAAGGACTCTCTAAGTTTATGCAAAGAACCGGCCTGCGCCTTAGCGATGAGCAGCTGGCAGCGTTCAGGCGGAAGCTGCGCAGTATTATGTCTTATGATCCCAATGCAAAAATTGATCAGTTTATCCGGGAAAGTGTGCTGGATAAAAAAGTGGTGGATTTTTCCAAACTTGTTGAGGCGAAGAATAATATCGATACTTTAACTGCCAATTTTGAAATTATTGATGCGGAGATCAAGGAACTGGAAGGGATTATCTCACTGTTTGAGGAACTTCAAAGAGCGAGGAATGTGATTTTGGCGGATGACGTAAAGCTTGCATATAGGCGTTTCTTAAAATATGACAGAACCATAAAAGACGCTTCCAGGAAAATGGAGATCGCAGAGAGACAGATTGCTGAGGATGAAAAAAAGCTGGATGTGATCGCTTCCCGTGAAAAGGAAAAAAGAAATGCATATCATTCGGCAAAGGATAATCTGAATTCCATGGACTGTGCCAAGGCGATTGTGGAGGCGGAGGAGGCTTTGCAAAAAGCGAGAGAAGAGGAAAGGGGTCTGCGGAAGGAAAAAGAAGCGCTTTGTGATTTTCAGACAAAGGTCAGTGAATTGCTTGCATGGTTTGGGGAGGAACAGTATCTGGTCAGAGAACAGAGAATCCTCTGTTCTCTGACGGAAAATAATATCGCCAGGGTTCAGAAAGAGAGCTGTGTCTCTGCCTTTTTTGGGGAAATCAAACATTACAGGGAAGAAATTCTCAGTAAGATAACGAGAATAAAAGATGCTTTACAAGATAATCAAAAGGAACAGGATGAGTGCCAGCAGATTATCAAAGATTGCGAAGCCAGAAAAACCACTTTTTCGGAAATACCGGATTATGTGGCTTTGAAAAATGAGATCAATCATGAGTTTGAAAAAAGAGGGATACAGTCAGAGGCGAGATTTGCCTGTGAATATGTATTAGGTGTCAGAGATGAGGCGTGGCGCGATTCTATTGAGGGATATCTTGGGAGACGAAGATATACAATTCTTGTGGAACCGGAATACTATGATATTGCAGACGATGTATTAAATGTTTCCAGGAATAAGTATGCCCATTTATTTAATACAAAGCTTTTAATGAAGAAACAGATTACACCGGAGGATGATTCAGTGGTTCGCTTTATTGAGGTGAAAAATCCGGTGGCAAAAAAGTATTTTGAGTATCAGCTTGGGAGATTCCATGCCGCTGACAAAACAAAGGTAAGAAATTATGAAAATGCCATATCAAAAGAAGGCAGGGTATCTGTCGCGATGGACAGCTATTTCCTTCGCGTTGATAAGATCAGATTCTATTGTCTTGGGCAGGAGTCCATTGAGTTGAACAGGATAAAAGCTGTGAAAAGGCTGGAGAAACTGAAGCAGATATACAGCGACTATCACGAACAGCTGTCTGAACAAAAGGTAAAGGAATCCTACCTGGATATCCAGATGCAGTTCTTTGGTGAGTGTAATTATGACGCCTGCCAGGAATACGAAAAAGGGGTGCGTGCTTGTTCAGGAAAGGCAGCTGAACTTGCTGCACTGAAGGATGCGCAGAAGAACAATCTGGAATATATGGAGCTTGCAAGGAGAGTTGGAATATTGGAGCAGGAGCTTGCGGCAGCAGAGACGGAACGGAAATCTGTATATGAGAACAGATCCGAAATGCAGACTTTGCTTGCTACCAGCAAAAAAGACTATGAAAAAGCCGGTGAAGACATTGCTATTGTTCAAAAGGAGTTAGATGAGTATAGGATTATCAATGCTCCTGTATCCAGAAAAGCAATCGAGGATTACAATAAATTTGCTGCCAATGGAAACAGTGGACCAGGCGGCATCTTAAAAGACAGACCACGTGCGGAACGTAGGTTAAAAGATGCGGGGGAAGACTTACGAGGCGGGCAGGCGGCTTATAATGCACACAGATCAGGTGATAACCGATTGCCCATGACGGATAGTTCCATCGCAGATTATCAGGCCAGAAAATCAAGGATCTGGATGGATGACAGGGAGGAGATTCAGAGAAAATTAAAAGAACAGACAAGACGTTATGAGGACATATTTAAGAATGAATTTGTTCTTACCGTCCTGAAGTCCTGCGAGTCTGCCAGAGATGATTTAAAACTGATCAATGCGGAATTGTCACGGCTGGAATTTAAGTCAAAATATGCATTTGAAGTAAAATATGTAAAGGATGGCTCAGACTACGAGAATATTCTGGAGTATGCAAAGTATTTGAAAGAGCGTGAAGATCTAGGAACCATATCAGGTCAGATGACTATAGATAGCATGACAGCCTATTCGGATGACAAAGGGGAAGAACTGGAGCGTGATATTAAGAAAATTATTAATCGTATTGTGGAACATAATGACAAAGAGCAGATTGAACATTATGCGGATTATAGAAATTACATGACATATGAAATCCTTTTGACAAACGATGTACTTACGAAAGCAAAGCTTTCGAAACAATCCGGTTATAATTCAGGTGCAGAGGTACAGATACCGTATATGCTTATTTTGCTGTCGGCATTGCTTATGATTTACAATGATAAGAGCAATTCAACAAGACTGGTGTTTATTGATGAGCCGTTTGCAAAAATGGATCCTACCAACGTAAAGATTATGCTTGGTTTTATGAAAGAACAAAATCTTCAGATGATTTTTTGTGCTCCGGATAAGACGGAACTAATTGGAAATGAGTGTAATGTAGTGTTACCGGTACTTAGGACGCGACCTGATCTTATGGAAATGGGAGTTGTTGATATTCATAAAGGAGTGTAGAACTTGATGTACGAGGAAAAAATACTGACCTTTCTGGCAGATCATTACCGGGAAAGTAAAAAAGACTCGGGTGATCATAAAACCAACCGAAGAACGCAGATAAAGCCTGAAAAACTATATAAGAAATATAATGCCAATGACGGAAATATTGAAGAGATCTCAAAACTTAATCAGGCAGTGGAAGATTTATCCGCAATGGGATTTCTTACAAGTACAGCAGAAGCTTTCGGCACCCAGCTACAGTGCATTTACTTAATCGATGAGAAGATTCAGGAGATAGAGCAATATCTGGCTGAAAAGTATGGGTATATATCTAAGGATATGAAGCTTAGGAAGCTGCGAGACTTGATTGACAGGTATCAGAATGCATCCCCTATTTGTAAGAATGAATGTGCCGCATTGACTGAGAGTTTGGGAAACAGGAAGATTCCGAAGAACATCGATGAGTTAGATGATGTTTTGAAAGCGGTAGCTTTTATTGAGGGGAATCTGGAAGTGCTATATATCAGGGAAGTCTCTATGAAAGTATATGGGGATTCAAAATTTTTTGAAAATGAAACATTGCAGCCGGTTTGCAAAATGCTTCGAAAATATTCAGATAGAAGTATGGAAAATGAAATGGTGGACGAAATCCTGTTGGATTTCCACATTGCAAAAGAGCCGCAGAAGCTATGTATCAGGGGAAAGGTAATAATAAATGTTTCCGGAAAAGCGGTAGACATTAGTGGATTTCCAGAGGGAATAGAGTTTCTGGCATCAGATTTGGTTCATGTTCAATCTGTTCATCTTATGGTGCCGGAGTTTATGACAATAGAGAATCGAACCTCTTATCTTCGGTATTATGCAGACAATATTGTGACATTTTATCTTGGAGGATTTGCCGATCGATATCAGAGGGATTTTCTTAAACTGGTGTATTCATTTAATCAGGATGCAAGATATAAACATTTTGGGGATATTGACGCTGGTGGTTTTTGGATCCATCACAATTTGTGTGAAGTTACCGAAGTGGATTTTGAGTTGTTTGGTATGTCGGTGAATGAGCTGCAAAATATGGAATATACCCGATGCTTACATCAGCTTTCCCATAATGACAGAGCCAGACTTCAGGAATTGAAAGGGATGGATACATATGCTGAAGTGATTAACTATATGTTAGAACGGGATGTGAAGCTTGAACAGGAGATTGTAAGTTTAACTTTAATGAACGGGATAAATAACTTTTAAAGGAGCAGTATAATGATTGGGGAAAAGAAAGATATATTAATAGAAAGTCTGGGGTTTTCACCAAATACATTTAAAGTATTAAAGAATAATAATATAAGTAGTTTAGATGAATTGATGCAGCTTTCTATTCAAGATATTGTAGAAACAGACGACATTGATAAATATGTTGCCATAGAAATATTAGATATGTTCAAAAAAGTTATACTGGAGGAAGTAGAAACGGATATAAACCAGGAACCAGAAAAACTTGATGATGTCTTAGAAAAGCATGTGAATTCCAGTAAACATAATAAGAATGCTCAGGATAAAAAAATTAAGGTTCTTCATTATCTGGATGAAACAACAATTTCGGAAGATGTTTATAATACTTTATTTTATGACGCAGATGGTTTTATCATGAATGATATTGACGTGAATGATATGAGGATGTCTGCAAGAGCTACGGGAGCTTTATTAAGAAATAAATATATGACGGCAAAGTCTATCGTAAACATGGATTACAAAGAGTTTTCGGAAGTAAAAGGAATGGGGGCTGGCACCAGAGAAGAGATTTTGAACAAACTTAAAGAAATTATCTGTATTCAATATAAGGCAGATGAACATAGCCAGCTCATTGATCTCTATTCTAATATCATTAATGAAGATATAAAGATAAATTGTCAAAATATTGATGATACGATTTATAGTAACAAGGTAAAGGTCATTGTGTATAAGAATAAGGAAATACTGGAGTCCAATATAGAAAAGGTTTGGGAAAATAAGAATCTATTGAATAAAATATTTTCAGATGTTTCTATTTTTAAACTGTTTGAGAACTATATTTGCTCATTGCTGCAGAATAATACGATAGTTCCAATGGATACATTAAAGCAAATGCTGCCCGTTGGACTATATTCCTCTGATATTTTTATGGAAATAATTGAGAAGCTTAAAGCGCAAGAGAAGGTGGACTTTACAGATGACGGATTGCAATATCATCTTTTAACAGTTTGGGATTATACGAATCGGATGGAGGAAGGAAATCAAAAGACAGCTTTAATGTGCCGTTTAAAGGGCATGACTCTGGAAGAGACAGGCAGCATTTTAGGGATAACAAGAGAAAGAGTAAGACAGATTACAAAAAAGGCAATTGAGAAGATGCCAAAGCTTAGAGAAGATGAATTTAAATATTGGTACGAAAATTATGACATTACGAAGGAAGAGTTTAAAAACATATTTAATTTGTCAGAAGAGTCGTTTAACTATCTGAAAGGAACTTATAAAAAAGGTTCTAAGGGGTTAGAAGAATTACTAAATGATGAGAATATCTCTGGTACAATTGCACAAAAGGCAGTAAAAGAAATGTATAAATACTGTGTGGTAATCGGCGGAGAATATATCCCAATAAAAAGAGAAGCTATTATCAGGAAATTATTAGAAGTAAATTATAGTGATCAGGAGTGTACTATTTCAGAATATTATCAGCTATATATGGATTTTCTGAAAACGAATGGATTAGAGAATGTTGAGCGGCTGTTATATCCCACAGAAAGAGCCTTTGAGGCAAGGATGGATGATCAAAGCTATGTTCTGAGCAAATACAGACACCGAATTAGATATTATAATATGCAGGAATATGATCTTGACAGGTTGTTTGCAGAATTAGGTTTTGATTCATTTCAAAACTTGGAGATTTCTACACTGAAATTATTTAATGTTTATCCTGAATTAATGGAAGAATTTAATATTTTGGATGAGTATGAATTACATAATATTATAAAGAAAAATGTTGATAAATTGCCGATGAAATTATCTTTAGGCAGGATGCCTTTTATTTCCATTGGAGAATCAGACAGAGAACAGCAGACCATAGAGTTTTTATACAGAGTAGCTCCGATTGAATTTTATGCTTTTGGTAAAGCATATGAGGAAGAATTTGGTGTCAAAAGCGAAACAGCATTGGCTAACTTTACACCTTTTATCAATAAATATTACAATAACGGTATGTTTTCGGTGGACTATAAGATTATGACAGATGCCGAATATAAAATAATGGGGAATAAACTGATTAATGAGTTTTATTTTATCGAAGATATAGAAAATATCTATATGGAAACATTCCCAAAAGGAGACAGGGAAAAAGTAAATCCATATACATTAAAAACAATGGGATTTCTTGTGTATGTAGATTATGTTATAAAAAATACTTATCCCAATGGAGAGGAGTATTTCAAAGCACTTCTACTTAAGAATGATATTACGGATCTTGATATGTTTGACAGGCGTTTTAAATACAATCAAAGTTTTGAATGTGTTCTGGAGGGGATGCGCATTCATTGTGACATTTTGGAGTTTGAAAGAAATAAGTATTTGACTTATGGAAGTTTTTGTGAAAAAGCTTCGGATATATCACAAGAAGATTTAAAACAATTTGCATACGATGCAGCAAATTATGATAACGAAGAATTTTTTTCAATAAAATCTATCAGGAAAAATGGATTTACAAGCAAATTGGATAAGCTAGGATATAGTGATTGGTTTTATGGTGCATTACTGCGTAGTAATAAAGACATTCGTTATAGCAAGGTAGGAGGCGGGTTCCTGTTTAGCCATATAGGGAGGCAGTTTACGCGCGGGGATTTCTTTTTGCATATAATGAAAAAGTTGAAGAAAATAGACATAATGGAGTTTATCCGCTATATACAGGAGGAATATGGATTGAATTTTGACCGGTATGATATAACACCAATTATTGGGCAATCTAGTATGCACTATGATCCTAAGCTGGAGAAAATTTATCTGAACAAAGAAGTATATTATGATGATATTTAGCATGTATATTTTGGAACAGCTTATGCTTGTATTTTCACTTAGAAATAATAGTGTTTTAATTTAAAAATAAAATTCTCTTGATCATAATTTTCTTGAGACAATAAGACAGAGAGCCATGAAAGAGCAGCACACATCATTAATGTGAAGAACGCTTAAAGGTGGTTCTCTATTTTATTACGTCTCTTTCTTTCACAAATTCTACAATTAATTCTACAACAATAAATCCCACCCATTCCATCCATCCCCTCCAATCAATAAACTTTCTTCCTGTTAACACCCAGTTAACATCCAATATGCTAAGCTGTGCTTATTGTACACATATAAGAAAATATTTTATTTACAAAAACACAGCTTTTGAAAGGAGCAAACACAAATGCTATCACTAGAAAATATAAAAAAACAATTTGGAAATGAAATTGTGCTGAATGGTGTCAATGCCCAGTTTGATTGTGGATTAAATTTTATTATTGGTCCTTCTGGATGTGGGAAGTCTACTTTGTTAAAAATAATTAGTGGAATGGATCATGATTTTACAGGAGATTTGTTGTTTCATGACAAGTCGCTGAAGGATTTTAGCAGGCAGGATATGACCAATTTTTATTACAGTTCAATTGGATTTGTCTGGCAGAATTTTCGGCTTGTTAATCATTTGACTGTTGAAGACAATATTAAGTTGATTTCTAATTTGCTGCCGGTGAGCTGTGGGGAAAAAGAAAAAAGATTGAAAGAGACGCTGAAGAAATTAGGTATACAAAAATTAGCAAATGTAAAGGTTGGGAAACTTTCGGGAGGGCAGAAACAGAGAGTGGCAATTGCCAGGGCGATCATTAAAGATCCTGACGTTATAATAGCGGATGAGCCGACTGGTGCATTAGATGCGGAATCTTCGAAATCTATTATGAACGAATTAAGGAAGATTGCGAAAAACAAGCTGGTGATTATTGTAACACATGATAAAAGCCTGATTGATCATAACTGCAGCTGCTTTATCCTGAAAAATGGAAAGTTGGAAGTATTAAAGCAATCCAATACATGTGTACCCCCTGGTTTTAAGCGCAGAATAAATAAGCCCTCTTTAGGTGGGAAGGATACGATTATCCAGGCTGGGAAAAACATCAGGGGTTTATCTTTGAAGTTTCTCTTAAGTGGAGTTGTGCTGATCTTATCTTCTTTTTTATCGCTTCTTAACTTCAGCGGTGAGATACAAAATGTACAGGATGAGATTTATAATGAGTTAGTGGATGAAAGGGGGGAGGGAATTCGGGATATTCGTCTTTTGACAGATTCGCTGAGTTCTGGCGGAGATTTTGACGGCCAGCAGCTGACGCAGGATGTTTATGAAGTGTTTGATCTCTTAAAGGATGATGATCGGATTGAATTTATGTATACCAGGGAGCCGGTTTGGGATATAACCGTGGACATTGAGGACCTGGTTTCCGATTATAATCCAAAAAGCAGCAGAATTGCCCCGTCGATTCAAAAACTGGCAGCAGGTAAGATGGCTGCTCCTGATCAGCAGGAAATTGTTATACCTCAGACCTTATTAGATAAATTCCATTTAACTGCAGATGAAGTAATTGGCAAAAAGCTTGATTATTCAGGAGTTATACGAAAAAGAAGCATGGATTCTGAAAAAAGGGTTTCCCTAAATGATTTAACCATAGTGGGTGTTGCGGATACAAGATTTTATAATCAGGTGGATTTAGATGACTGTTTTATTTTAAGTGTGAATGCTACAAAAGACATTTTGGAACAGGCGGGGATTGATCTATCCAGTTTAGATGCGATTATTCGTGTTAAAAGTTTAGATGACATGTTAGACGTTGTGGATGATTTGCAAATGGCGGGATATGTTCCGCAGGGTGACTTCAGTATGATCGAAGATATGTTAAAGCTGAAGTCTACAAATGAAAGCCAGGGTTCACTGGTGTCCACAATTCTGTTTGTTTTATCGGTTGTAACCAGTGTTTCATTAACGATAATCAATACATACCTGAGGAAAAGTGAATATGCAATTTTAAAAATGAATGGGTATAGCAGCAGTAATCTTTTGAAAATAACCTTAATGGAATACGTAGAAGTGTCTCTGCTTTCCAGTATCGCATTTGCAGGCGCGATGCCTTTGTTAAATTTAATCAGTTCAAGAACATTGGAATTATCCATTTCAAGCTTTCGCGCTCTGGTATTGGGATGTGGAATTACGATGATGCAGGGTGTGCTTATTGGTCTCGTATCATCTGTAATTTCGTCGAAAATCAAGCCATTAAAAAACATGAAATCAGGAGAAGTACAATGATTAAGTTAAAAAGCATTACCAAGGCATTTGGGCAGAATAAGATTTACAAAAATACAAATTATACTTTTAAAGAAAACTGTCTGACTTGCTTTTTAGGGGCGAGCGGTTCTGGCAAGACAACTTTACTGAACCTATTGGCTGGTTTTGACAGGGATTATTCAGGAGAGATTGAGGCTGAGCAAACAAATTTAAAAGAAAGTTCTTTAGATGAATTATGCACCTATCGCTTTAATAATATCGGGTTTGTTTTTCAAAACTATAATCTGCTGAAAGGTTATTCAGCGGTAGAGAATGTAATTATGGGACTGCATTTAGACACGGAGATAACCGATGAAGAAAAGTATAAAAAAGCTTATGAAATTCTAAAAGATATGGGATTATCGGATAAATCGGACGAAGCCATTGATCATCTGAGCGGTGGACAAAAGCAAAGGGTTGCTATAGCCAGGGCGCTTATAAATGATCCGGGTATTATTTTAGCTGACGAGCCAACGGGGGCATTGGATGAAGATACGACAAAGACGATTATGAAGCTTTTGAAAAAAATATCGAAAGACCGGATGGTAATTGTAATTACGCACGATGAAAATTTTGCTGATTATGCGGACGAAGTTATTTGTCTGGAACAGAGTAATATAAAAGTTTTAAAAGAAAAAGAAATGCAAAATGATACAAGTGAGATTTTATTCTACAGGGATACGGTTAAGATACCGAAGCTAAATAATAAAGCGGCATGGAAAATCAGCATGAAGAATTTTAAGATTCATTTTTGGAAGTTTGTGATAATTATGTTTTTATTTGCCTTTGGTTCCTCTGCATTTATTTGTTCTTTAAGTTCAAAGGGGATTATAACGAAAGGGATTCATGATTTTCAGCGAAAAAATGCTTTTTATTCCAAAGGGTCTGTCACAGGAGGCGCTGACAAACTTGCTGATTCATTTGAAAAGATAAAGGATATGGATGGCATTGATGATGTGTATTATCAGTACAATTTAGATGATATTGCAGTAAAATATGGAGATGTATCTCAAAAAATTGATTCAAAGTATCCGACCATTACTGCAGGGATTTCAATGACATATGGTGCTATGCCCACAGATGATGAAGCAGAAATTGCACTTTCAGCCAGTCTGGCTTCAAAATTTAACCGGCAAATTGATCAATTAATCGGTGAATATGTGGATTTTGAATACGTGAATAAGAACGGGAAAGCCGAAAGTGTCAAGTTACGGGTAAGCGGTATTTCCAATGACCAGCATGATAACTTTACATTAAGTACAAATATAGAAAAGAAAATCTATGAAAATTCTCATATTCAGGATCCAGTTGTTTTAACTTTTCATATTATAAGCTTTAATGATATACCCCAGATAGATCAGGAACTTCAGAAAGCAGACTTGAATGTACAGACCAAGGCAAAAGAAGTGATTGCATTTAAAGACAGTTTTGAAAGCACGATAAAGTTATTCTCTATATTGTCAACACTAATTTTAGTTGTGTTTTTGCTTATTGGTTTTGCTATTATTTATAAAGTTTCTATAGATCGATATGCTGAAATTGGTATCTTGGCTTCGATTGGATATACAAAAAATATTATTCGAAAGATACTTACGAAAGAGAGCATCATATTGGGGGTTATTACTGCGGGAATGAGTATTTTGTTTTGCAGTATAATCAGTTTTGTGTACGCTGGCAGCTTTGGGTATTCTTTAGATATGAATTCTAAGATGTATATATTGTTAATATTTGTTAATTTAGCTTTGAGTTTTGGAATCACGTGGTTGATTGATACAAAGCTGATTAATATGGAAGTTGCCAGTGCTTTAAAGCAATAATTCATAATCCCGGGACTTGTTTTCTGCTTTGCGGTCAGCAGGTCTTTTTGGGTTTTCTTTTATTCGCTAAATTGACATTATTCTTTTGAACGATTAGAATGGAAACATTCTTCCTGGTAAGAATAAAAGTTCCTCTATAGGGATTGGAGAATAGGAGAATTTAAATGAGAATTTTAATTATTGAAGATAATAAAGAACTTTGTCTTTCTATGAAAAAAGGCCTGGAAAACATTGGATTCTATGTTGATGTCTCGTTTGATGCGGTATCAGGAGAAGAAAAAGCATTTGTAAATGAATATGATGTTATACTTCTGGATTTAAATTTACCGGACAAAGACGGACTGGATTTATTGCAGGATCTTAGAACGTATAATAATACGCCAGTGATTATTGTCAGCGCAAGGGATGATATTGAGCAAAGGACTTGCGGGCTTGATTCAGGGGCGGATGATTATATAACAAAGCCTTTTCAAATATCAGAAGTACGGGCAAGGATTCACGCTGTTATCAGGAGATTTCAGGGAAGAACGAATCCGGTCATTCAAGCCGCCTGTTTAACCATTAATCCATTAAGCAGAACGGCAACCTATAATGATCGCCCAATTCTGCTCAAAGCAAAAGAATATGATATTTTAGAATACTTAGCGTCCAAATATCCTGCAGTTGTATCCAGTGAAGAGTTAGCGGAGCACGTTTATGATGAAAATTTTGACCCTTTTTCATCGGTTCTGCGTGTGCATATAGCCAGGCTTAGAAAAAAATTAAATGATGTATGCAAATATGAATTACTCCGGACAATCAGAGGAAAGGGGTATTATCTATGGGAAAATCAAAAGTAGCTTTCGCTGCTTTATGTTATTGTCTTTTCATGACGGGGATATTTGTCAGTGGTATATTTTATGTACAGCATTATCTAAACAGCAATCAGCCAACCTCAACACTGCTGATCTATAAAGCAGCAGATATAGATTTTAAAAATAATTATAATGACGGCAAATTGACTTTGACATTAGATAATACGGTAAGCGGGTCTGAGGTTTTGGAACAGTATAATGAAAAGGTACAATTTAGTCTCATTTCTTTTGCAGCAGTTTGTTTTTGCTTCTTATTCATTTCCATCATTGTTTTGGGAATCATATGGTACAGGCTGGACAGAGCAGAGCTTCAAAAAACAGTTAGCCAATTTCAGGATTTAACAAATGAAAAAGAAATGGAAAGCTATGAACTGTGGATACGTTCAGTATTCTATGCGGTGAAAGAGATTTTTGATGATAACTTAAATTCCTTTAAGCGTCTTCACTCTTATCTTTCACACGAACAAAAAAATCAGATTGCAATCCTCCGGGCAAATGTTGAGATGGAAGACAATAAGTCGCATTTAAAAGTGCTGGATTCTCTTTCCGAGAGTATTGATGATATTTTAACTTTAAGTGAAAATGAAGATAACAGGCAGCATGCTGAAATGGACGCTGCATTGGTTTGTGCAGAAGTTTGTGACCATTATAAAAACGCAGGTGATATTACCTTTTCATTTTCGGAAGATATGAATACATATATCTATGCAAAGGAGAGATGGATATACAGAGCCGTCAGTAATCTGGTGGATAATGCAATAAAATATGGAAATGGCAAAGGGATCAGAGTAAATGTTGTAAACCAAAATAATAGCGTCATTATTAGTGTTGAAGACCAGGGAATAGGAATGTCGGAGGAGCAGATGCAGAGGATATTTGAACACAAATATCGGGTTGATGAATTAAACAGGAATGGTTATGGTATAGGACTGTCTTTAGTTTCCCACGTATGTGACCTTTGCGGGGGATTTGTTTATGCAGAAAGTGAGCCGGAACAATGGTCTAAGTTTTATTTGTCTTTTCCCGAAGCAGTAAATAATTAGGATTTTCTGCTGATTCCAGCAGATAGGATGTTCGAAATCCTGTTTGAAAATGAAATGGCAAAGGAGAAGTATGATGTACATTTTCAAAAACGCTATAAAAAATCTGCTGCGTAACAAGGCCAGAAACCTGATTTTGGCAGCAGTTATTCTAATAATGCTGACAGCCGCTTCTGTTTATTTGATAATCAATACCTCCATAACCAAAAAGATTCAGGAGTATAAAACCAGGTTTGAGTCTGAGGTTTATATTCAGACAGATATTGAAAAATTCAAGGAAATGTTAAAGGTTAATCAGGGAAAGACACAGGTTTTGGATATAAAGGATGAAGAAAAATTGCTGTATGCAGAATCAGAATACTTAAAAGCAACCAATTGGACGGCTGTGTATCCCGGATATGCGGAAAAACTGAAAGGATTAGATCAGACGGAAAATTCTTCAGAAGGAAACGCAGCGTATAACCCGGAGGAAAACAGTGAATATTACCATACCAATGTTCAGGTTGTGGGACACTCAAACTTTGCATCACTTCCGGAGGTTCACGCAGGGCTGCGCAAAATTATAGAGGGAGAGCTTTATGAAAACCAGTACGAATGTATCATAAGCAAAGATTTTGCAGAATTAAACGGACTTAAGCCAGGAGATGAGATAGAAGTAAGGAATGGGGAGAAAAATAATCTGTTTGCTCCCTTAAAATTAACAGTCACCGGAATTTTCGCAGACTTGACAAGCAGCAGATCTGGTGAATGGGTGTCTGCTGCTAATAATCCGCGAAATGAAATTCTGACCTCTTATGACACGATGAGAAATTATAAAGAAACGATAGCAAAGGGAAAGCAGATATTTTCCTCATTCCCGGTTTACATTTTAAAAAGTCCGGATATGCTTGCAGATTTTAATAAGGAGGTTCACCAAAAAGGGCTTCGTGATATTTATGTTATGCAGACCAATGAAAGTACTTATCATGAAGTGGTTAAGCCTTTAGAAGGGGCATCCAGAACCGTTGGAGTAATTACGCTGATCGTTTACCTTGCTGGCTCTCTTATATTCGTGTTACTGGCTTTGCTTGCTATTCGTGAGCGGAAATACGAAATTGGGGTATTACGTGCAATGGGAATGAAAAAAGCAAATGTGGCGCTGGGGCTTGTCTATGAATCCATCTTGATGATTGCCCTGTGTCTGATGATCGGACTTCCGGCGGGTGCTGCAGCATCACAGCCAGTTACGAATGCATTGCTGGATAATCAGATGCGAAGATCAGAAGAATATAAGGAAAATAGTTTTTATGGAGATACTGGTACAATGCCGGCACAAATTGAAGTTTCCCTGTCGTTAACAGCTGTGGCAAAAGTATCTGCAGCAGCTGTTGTTATCGCCATCTTATCATGTTCTGTGGGTGTCATATATATCATTCGTTATGAGCCTATGAAAAATTTTTCGGAGAGGAAATAAAGGGAATGAGTATCTTAAGTCTGCGTCATGTATCCTATGTGTTTGACGGAACAGGTAAAAAAGTTTTAGATAACCTGACAGCGGATTTCAAAAAAGGTTATCTGTATTGTATTATGGGGAAATCCGGTTCTGGCAAAAGCACGTTGTTATCTCTGATCTCAGGTTTTGATACCTGTACAGAAGGAGAGATATTATATCACGGAGAGAACATGGAAAAGTTAGACCGTGATCTTTTTCGAAGCAGAAATATCGGTGTTATTTCTCAGGGATATCATCTGCTGACAAATGCAACTGCACTTGAAAACATGATCCTTTCCATGAACATAGGCGGCTGTAAAGTAAAGGACAAAAAATCCTGCGCATTAGAACTTTTAAGCCAAACAGGAATTAACCCGGAACAAGCCAACCGGAGAGTGGATAACCTATCAGATGCCCAGCAGCAGTGCGTGGGTTTAGCAAGAGCGATGTCCCACAATCCGGATATCATCATTGCAGATGAGCCAACAGATCATCTTGATAGTGATACAGAAGAAAACATTATGAAAATCTTTTCTTCATTAGCTCATAATGAGAATAAGTGTGTAATAATTGTCACACATTCAAAAGCGATATCTTGTTATGCAGATGAACTTTGGGGATTAAACCAAGGAAAACTTGTTTTTATAAAGTGATTTGCCTTGGGTATTAGAGCGTGTTTGAAAATTCATTCCTGTCATCTGCACGCCCCACTTTGCGGCATATTTGCCCCGAATTCAGGTTACATAGCCCGCTATGCGCCCTTCATCCGGGACAAATCTCCCACAAACTGGGACGCACAGCTGCCAGAAAGCAATTTTAAAACACGCTCTAGAGCGTGTTTTAAAATTAAAAGTTGCACAAAACAAATGTTTTGCATCCCCGT